>NZ_JBQEON010000004.1:19128-135661 GCF_052045245.1 Burkholderia sp. 22313 | reverse complement strand
CCACCCGAAGTACCGCCACCCGAAGTACCGCCACCCGAAGTACCGCCACCCGAAGTACCGCCACCCGAAGTGCCGCCACCCGAAGTGCCGCCACCCGAAGTGCCGCCACCCGAAGTGCCGCCACCCGAAGTACCGCCACCCGAAGTGCCGCCACCCGAAGTACCACCACCCGAAGTGCCGCCACCCGAAGTACCGCCGCCCGAAGTACCGCCGCCCGAGGTACCTCCACCATGACCCTCGTTGCCGGATGCATTGCCGCTACGACCTGTTCCGCTCGTACCACCGGATGGGGCCCCCGTCGATCCACCGACACCCGCCGGCCCGACGGCACCGTTCCCGCCGCTTCCACCATTTCCGCTGTTACCCGGACTGCCGCCGCCAGTGGTACTGCCGGCACCGCCGCCCACAGCGCCACGGCCGGCATAAAGGTGTACCGCGCAAGCAGCCGGACCGGCGGCGCAGGGCACCGCGTCCTCGGCAAGCATCATGACGGGGTCCGCGCCGGCGGTCGCGTCGGGTGCGGCGTCGGGCATCGAATCTTGCGCGACGGCGTAAGAGCAGCAGCACGCAAATGCGGCTGCGGCCAGGAGGGTCGTGTGAAGGCGCTGTCCCGCCGTGCGGGACAGTTGTTTCGTTCTACTCATCATGCTCTCCCCGATGCCCGCCATGCCTCGTCACGCGCGACCATCAACGTGTGATGCAGGGGACCGGCAACGATGCATTGTCGTTTCGGCGGCCGATACCTGTCGGACCGGCGCCTGGCGCCAGTCGCGAACACGAATCGGCACGCGGGCCCGCCGTGCGAATCCCTAACTGCGAGATTCGTGCCACCGGCCGCCTACGCCCGTGGCGCAAGGCGCACTTATGCCGCGTGACAGCGTCCGAAACACCGTTGTGAGCTTTTTGTTTCTGAAATGAAACGTCTGACTACGCCTGGCGCACCGTTGTGTCGGCAGCGCGCGGCCAGCGATGGCGCAGGACCGACGCGATCCAGCAGACGAGAAACAGCGCGACGATGCCGTAACCGATCGTGCCGAAGCGCTCGCCGATCGCATCGAGTGCGTTGCGTACGGGGCCGGTCAGCGACAGCTTGTCGGCGAGCAGGCCGGCGGCTTCGATCCCGCCGACGGCGAGCGCGACGACCGCGGACAGCAGCGTGATGCTACGCGTTGTAGAGCAGCTTGCGCCGCGGGTCGTCCATCGCCCAGCCGTACGCATGAATCATCAGAACGTTATCGGTCGAGTCGATCAGCGTCATGCCGGCGGCGAACAGCGCCGGAAACAGCATGATCGTATAGACCGGCAGCGCATGGCTCGCCTGCGTGGCCGCGATCGCGAGCAGCGCGATTTCTGTTGCAGTATCGAAACCGAGGCCGAACAGCACGCCCACCGGATACATGTGCCGGCTCTTCGACACGAAGCGCAACAGCGGACGCAGCAACCGCGCGACGAGGCCGGACGGACGATGCGTATGCGCGGCGGCGTGCGCATGATCGGACGCGCCGCGATAGCGCCGCCACACGTCGCGCAGGATCACGAGGTTCATGCACGCGAGCACGAGCAGGAAAGTGGCCGACACGGCCGTGCCGATCGTGCCGCCGATTGCGCGGAACGCGTCGAAGCGGTCGCGCAGCGCGAACGCGGTCAACGAGACGCCGAGCGTCGCGGCGATCACGATCGTCGAGTGGCCGAGCGGGAAGAACAGGCCGACGGTCACCGGACGCTGGCCGTCCTGCATCAGCTTGCGCGTCGCGACGTCGATCGCGGCGATGTGATCGGCGTCGACTGCATGACGCAGCCCGCGGCCATACGCGATCGCCGCGGTACCGAGCAGCAGCGGATGGTCGCGCAGCGCCGCGAGCGCCCACAGCCAGGCCGCGACGTTCGCGGCGATCAGGCCGGCATACAGCATCAGCAGGCGGCGCAGGGCAGGGGTGGGCGGCATCGAGACGGTTCCGTCGGACGAATCGCGCTGCATTGTGGCATGCGAAAAAAATGCAGGGCGCGCCGCTCAAAAACGGCGGCGGCCGGCCGCACCGCTGCGTTCCGCGAACGAAAAAGGCCCGTCCGGAACCGGACGGGCCTGGGCTTGCCGCGGGCAGGGCGCACGCGCCCCGCGCTTACTTCACTTTCGCGTTGATCACGCCTTCCGACACGTTCGCCGGCGTTTCCGCGTATTGCTTGAACTCCATCGTGTACGTCGCGCGACCTTGCGTCGCCGAGCGCAGCGACGTCGAATAGCCGAACATCTCGGCAAGCGGCACTTCGGCACGCACCAGCTTGCCGCCGCCGCCCGCGATGTCCTCCATCCCCTGCACGATGCCGCGCCGGCTCGACAGGTCGCCCATCACGTTACCCATGAACTCCTCGGGCGTCTCGACCTCGACGGCCATCATCGGCTCGAGCAGCACCGGCTTCGCGCGGCGCATCGCTTCCTTGAACGCCATCGAGCCGGCCATCCGGAACGCGTTTTCGTTCGAGTCGACGTCGTGGTACGAACCGAACGTCAGGTGCACCTTCACGTCGACGACCGGGTAGCCTGCGAGCACGCCGCTCTTCAGCGTTTCGGTGATGCCCTTGTCGACGGCCGGGATGAATTCACGCGGAATCACGCCGCCCTTGATCTCGTCGAGGAACTCGTAGCCCTTGCCGGGGTTCGGCTCCAGCGTGATCACCGCATGCCCGTACTGGCCGCGCCCGCCCGACTGCTTGACGAACTTGCCTTCGACGTTGGACGCCGTCGTGCGCACCGTTTCGCGATAGGCGACCTGCGGCTTGCCGACCGTCGCCTCGACGCCGAACTCGCGCTTCATCCGGTCGACCAGGATCTCGAGGTGCAGCTCGCCCATCCCCGAAATGATCGTCTGGCCGGATTCCTCGTCGGTCTGCACGCGGAACGACGGATCTTCCTGCGCGAGACGGTTCAGCGCGAGCCCCATCTTTTCCTGGTCGGCCTTCGTCTTCGGCTCGACAGCCTGCGAGATCACCGGCTCCGGGAACTCCATCTTCTCGAGGATGATCGGCTTGGCCGGATCGCACAGCGTGTCGCCCGTCGTCGCTTCCTTCAGGCCGACTGCCGCCGCGATGTCGCCCGCGCGCACTTCCTTGATCTCCTTGCGCTCGTTCGCGTGCATCTGCAGGATCCGGCCGAGCCGTTCCTTCTTGTCCTTCGTCGCGTTCAGCACCGTGTCGCCCGATTCGACGACGCCCGAATACACGCGGAAGAAGATCAGCTGCCCGACGAACGGGTCGGTCATGATCTTGAACGCGAGCGCGGAGAACGGCTCGTCGTCGCTCGGATGACGTTCCGCCGGCTTTTCCGGATCGGCGAAGTCGTGACCGAGAATCGCGGGCACGTCGACCGGCGACGGCAGGTAGTCGATCACCGCGTCGAGCATCGCCTGCACGCCCTTGTTCTTGAACGCGCTGCCGCACAGCATCGGCACGATCTCGTTGGCGATCGTGCGCTGGCGCAGCGCGGCCTTGATCTCGTCCTCGGTCAGCGATTCGTGGTCGTGCAGGTACTTCTCGAGTAGTTCCTCGCTCGCTTCGGCAGCGGCCTCGACCATCTTCTCGCGCCATTCATGCGCGAGCTCGACGAGATTCGCCGGGATGTCCTCGTAGGTGAACTTCACGCCCTGGCTTTCGTCATCCCAGACAATCGCCTTCATCTTGACGAGATCGACGACGCCCTGGAAATGATCTTCCGCGCCGATCGGAATCTGGATCGGCACGGCGACGCCCTTCAGGCGCTCGCCGATCTGGCGCTGCACGCGGAAGAAGTCCGCGCCGATGCGGTCCATCTTGTTGACGAACGCGATGCGCGGCACCTTGTACTTGTTCGCCTGGCGCCACACGGTTTCGGACTGCGGCTGCACGCCGCCGACCGAGTCGTAGACCATGCACGCGCCGTCGAGCACGCGCATCGAGCGCTCGACCTCGATCGTGAAGTCGACGTGCCCGGGGGTGTCGATGATGTTGATCCGGTGTTCCGGATAGTTGCCGGCCATCCCCTTCCAGAAGGCCGTGGTCGCGGCCGACGTGATCGTGATGCCGCGTTCCTGCTCCTGCTCCATCCAGTCCATCGTGGCCGCGCCGTCGTGCACTTCACCGATCTTGTGGCTCACGCCGGTGTAAAACAGGATGCGCTCGGTCGTGGTGGTCTTGCCGGCATCGATGTGAGCGCTGATCCCGATATTGCGATAGCGCTCGATGGGGGTTTTGCGGGGCACGTGAACCTCCTGGTGGTTCGGATCGTAAGCGGGCCGGCTGCGCCGGCACGGGCTGGAACAAGCGAGATTTAAAGGATAGCGCTTGTGCGTGGCTTTTGCAGATGCGGCCGGCGTTGGCCGAATCAAGGCCGGCGCCGCCGCCGCGGCGGGCGAAAAAAAAGCCGGCGCGCAACGGGCGGCCGGCTTCGGTCGATACGCGGCGGCGCCGCGGCATTCGCCGTTACTGGGCTTTGGGCAGGCCGTCGAGCTTCATGCCCGGCTTGATGCCCTTCGCCGCGAACCAGCCCTTGCTCATTTCGAGCGCATAGACGCCGTTGTTGCGCGGGCAGTGGTTGTCGGTCGTCTCGGCCTGCATTTCGTCGATGTCGGTGATCGTGCCGTCGGCGCGGACGAACGCGATCGACAGCGGGATCAGCGTGTTCTTCATCCAGAAGCAGTGCACGGCGTTCTCGTTGAACACGAACAGCATGCCTTCGTTCGGCGCGAGCTGCGACCGGTACATCAGCCCCTGTTCGCGGTCGGCGTCGTTTGCGGCGACGGCCGCGTCGATCACGTACATGCCGGCGCGCAACTTCACGCGCGGGAACTCGCTCGGCTGCTTGGCGCCGGGCGGCATCTGCGCGTGGGCGGTCTGCACGCCGAGTGCGAGGACGGCGAGCGCGGCGGGAAACACGGCGGCGCGCGCAAGGCGGCCGAGCGACGAGCGCAGGGAGAATCGCACAGCAGGGCTCCTATCGGGAAAACGAGACCCGCATGGTACGCGAAGCGCGCCGGCGGGCACAAAAAGAAAAAGGCAGATCGCCTCGCGGTGATCTGCCTTTCAACGCCGTAAGAACGGCAAGACTGCGTGTTCTTGACTGCGTTATTACAACCAGCTTGCTTAGTTCGAAGCAGCTGCCGGTGCTTCGGCTTCGCTAGCTGCCTTCTTGGCTGCGTGGTGCTTCTTCTTTGCGTGGTGCTTCTTGGCAGCGTGCTTTGCCGGTGCCGAAGCAGCTGCCGGAGCAGCAGCCGAAGCAGCTTCCGGAGCCGAAGCTTGTGCGAAAGCAGCCGTTGCGAAGAGACCAGCGACCAGAGCAGCGATCAGTTTGTTCATGTTGTGTTCCTCAGCTTTAGTTAATTAACCAAATGACCCGGCAATATGGAGTCATGTCGTCTAACGGTGCCATCCACCTTTCGGTTGACAGACGCTTCGAGAAATTTCTCTTTGCGCTGCGGGCGCCGAATCGTATTCGAAGAAAGCGTCGCTTTCGTGACGCAAACACGTAAATCCCGGTTCGGCTGCCAATGCCGGATAGCTAAGGGTGGCATCTGCGTGGTTTAACGCGCGATCTTCGCCGGCGGTTGACGAAAAAGATGACGAAAAAAATCGAATGCCGCCGGGGCGGTCATTCGGCGCGGGCGAAACCGTCCCACGGCGCGCGCGGCGGCAGTGCGATTGTTTCGCCCGGTGCAATGCCGAGCGCAAATATGTCCAGTGCGCCGATGCCGACGCGCACGAGGCGCAACGTCGGGAAGCCGATCGCGGCCGTCATGCGGCGCACCTGCCGATTCTTGCCTTCGGTGATCGCGAGCTCGATCCAGGTGGTCGGAATCGCGGCGCGGTAGCGGATCGGCGGGTTGCGCGGCCACAGCGTGTCGGGCGGGTCGATCAATTCGGCGCGGCACGGGCGTGTCACGTAGTCGCCGAGATCGACGCCGCGCGCCAGCGCCTTCAGGTCGGCCGGGCCGGGCGCGCCGTCGACTTGCGCCCAATAGCGCTTGACGAGCTTGTGGCGCGGCTCGGCGATGCGCGCCTGCAGCGCGCCGTCGTCGGTGAGCAGCAGCAGGCCCTCGCTGTCCGCGTCGAGCCGGCCGGCCGGGTAGACGCCGGGCGTCGTTACCCAGTCGCCGAGCGACGGCCGCGTCTCGTGCGCGGAAAACTGGCAAATCGTGCCGAACGGCTTGTTGAGGGCGATCAGGGTCATGGCGAGGCGCCCGCCGGCATGCCGCGGGGAAGCGGGGCGGGCGGTCTATGGCAAATGGCGGAATCTTAATGCATAATACGGAACGGCAAGTCCTCTGTCTTATATAAGACATAAGGGAAGACTTGATACGCAGCGTCGCGCTTCGTGCCGCCGGCCCCGGTTGGGGCGCTAGAATAGCGGCTCGCTGCTGCCGTCACGAGGGTGGCAAGGCCGCCCCGCCGCGCGCGCAGTTTCGACCAGCATCACCTGCTCAGCCACGTCACTGGAGTCGATCATGCCGTATCAGCACATCAAGGTTCCGGAAGGCGGTGAAAAGATCACCGTCAACAAGGACTTCTCGCTCAACGTTTCCGATCAGCCGATCATTCCCTATATCGAAGGCGACGGTACGGGCTTCGATATCACGCCGGTCATGATCAAGGTCGTCGACGCGGCGGTCGCGCAGGCGTACAAGGGCAAGCGCAAGATCCACTGGATGGAGATCTTCGCGGGCGAGAAGGCGACGAAGGTGTATGGTCCGGACGTGTGGCTGCCGGACGAAACGCTGCAGGTGCTGAAGGAATACGTGGTGTCGATCAAGGGGCCGCTCACGACCCCGGTCGGCGGCGGCATCCGTTCGCTGAACGTCGCGCTGCGCCAGGAACTCGACCTGTACGTGTGCCTGCGCCCGGTCCAGTATTTCAAGGGCGTGCCGTCGCCGGTGCGCGAGCCGCAAAAGATCGACATGGTGATCTTCCGCGAGAACTCGGAAGACATCTACGCGGGCATCGAATGGGCCGCGGGCTCCGAGCAGGCGAAGAAGGTCATCAAGTTCCTGCAGGACGAGATGGGCGTGAAGAAGATCCGCTTTCCGGAAACTTCGGGGATCGGCGTGAAGCCCGTGTCGACCGAAGGCACCGAGCGGCTCGTGCGCAAGGCGATCCAGTACGCGATCGACAACGATCGCAAGTCGGTCACGCTGGTGCACAAGGGCAACATCATGAAGTTCACGGAAGGTCTGTTCCGTGACGCCGGCTACGCACTTGCGCAGAAGGAATTCGGCGGCGAGCTGATCGACGGCGGCCCGTGGATGCGCGTGAAGAACCCGAAGACGGGCAACGAGATCGTCATCAAGGATTCGATCGCCGACGCGTTCCTGCAGCAGATCCTGCTGCGTCCGGCCGAATACGACGTGATCGCGACGCTGAACCTGAACGGCGACTATATCTCCGACGCACTGGCCGCGCAGGTCGGCGGCATCGGGATCGCGCCGGGCGCGAACCTGTCGGATTCGGTCGCGATGTTCGAGGCGACCCACGGCACGGCGCCGAAGTACGCGGGCAAGGACTACGTGAACCCGGGTTCCGAGATCCTGTCGGCGGAAATGATGCTGCGCCACCTCGGCTGGACGGAAGCGGCCGACACGATCATCGCCGCGATGGAAAAGTCGATCCTGCAGAAGCGCGTCACGTACGATTTCGCGCGCCTGATGGAAGGGGCGACGCAGGTGTCGTGCTCCGGCTTCGGCGAAGTGCTGATCGAGAACATGTAAGTCCCCTTCCGGGGTAGGCCGGCCGCGCGCCGGCCGCTCCGGCGCCTGCTGCCGGCGCCGGGGCGTTTCGTGAATGGCAGGTTTGTTGGCAGGGCGGTCCGGCATGCGGGCCGCGGCGCCGCGATGCGGCCCGGATGCCCTGCAAGGTAGAACATGACGGCCCTCGCAACACCACCGCCCGGCTGAGCCGGCGCGCCCCTTTCGCGACCGACCCGGTCGCTCCCCGCCGGTTACCCGCCGGCGTTCTTCAGCCCGAATTTTTCACGTAGCAACGCATCGACCATGTCCACTTCGCCCAAGATCATCTATACCCTCACCGACGAAGCGCCCGCGCTCGCGACCTACTCGCTGCTGCCGATCGTCAAGGCCTTCACGCGCTCGTCCGGCGTTGCCGTCGAAACGCGCGACATCTCGCTCGCCGGCCGCATCATCGCGGCATTCGCCGACGTCCTGCCGTCCGAACAGAAGGGTGCCGACGATCTGGCCGAGCTGGGCCAGCTCACGCTGAAGCCGGAAGCGAACATCATCAAGCTGCCGAACATCAGCGCCTCGGTGCCGCAGCTGAAGGCCGCGATCGCCGAACTGCAGGCGCAGGGCTACACGCTGCCGGCGTATCCGGAAGATCCGTCGACCGACGAGGAAAAGGCCGTCAAGGCCCGCTACGACAAGATCAAGGGCAGCGCGGTGAACCCGGTGCTGCGCGAAGGCAACTCCGACCGTCGCGCGCCGCTGTCGGTCAAGAACTACGCCCGCAAGCATCCGCACAAGATGGGCGCCTGGAAGGCCACGTCGAAGGCGCACGTCGCGCACATGAGCGAAGGCGACTTCTACGGCAGCGAGAAGTCGGCGCTGATCGCCGATGCCGGCAGCGTGAAGATCGAACTCACGACGGCCGACGGCGTGAAGAAGGTGCTGAAGGAAAAGACGGCCGTGAAGGCCGGTGAAGTGATCGACGCATCGGTGATGAGCCGCAAGGCGCTGCGCAGTTTCATCGAAGCGCAGATCGCCGACGCGAAGGCGCAGGACGTGCTGTTCTCGGTGCACCTGAAGGCGACCATGATGAAGGTCTCCGACCCGATCCTGTTCGGTCATTTCGTGTCGGTGTTCTACAGCGACGCCCTCGCGAAGCATGCGGACGTGCTGGCGCAGGCCGGCTTCAACCCGAACAACGGGATCGGCGACCTGTACGCGCGCCTGAAGGACCTGCCGGCCGACACGCGCGAAGCGATCGAAGCCGACATCAAGGCCGAGTACGCGGTGCGCCCGCGCCTCGCGATGGTCAACTCGGACAAGGGCATCACGAACCTGCACGTGCCGAGCGACGTGATCGTCGACGCATCGATGCCGGCGATGATCCGCGATTCGGGCGGCATGTGGGGCCCGGACGGCGCTCTGTACGACGCGAAGGCCGTGATTCCGGATCGCTGCTACGCGGGCGTGTACCAGGCCGTGATCGAGGACTGCAAGCAGCACGGCGCATTCGACCCGGTCACGATGGGCAGCGTGCCGAACGTCGGCCTGATGGCGCAGGCGGCTGAAGAATACGGTTCGCACGACAAGACGTTCCTGATCCCGGCCGACGGCGTCGTGCGCGTCACCGACGAAGCCGGCAACGTGCTGCTCGAGCACGCGGTCGAGTCGGGCGACATCTGGCGCATGTGCCAGACCAAGGACGCACCGGTGCAGGACTGGGTCAAGCTCGCGGTGAATCGCGCGCGCGCCACCGGCGCCCCCGCCGTGTTCTGGCTCGACCCGGCACGTGCGCACGACGCGCAGATCATCGCGAAGGTCGAACGCTACCTGAAGGACCACGACACGAACGGCCTCGACATCCGCGTCATGACGCCGGTCGACGCGACCCGTTTCTCGCTCGAGCGCATCCGCGCGGGCAAGGACACGATCTCGGTCACGGGCAACGTGCTGCGCGACTACCTGACCGACCTGTTCCCGATCATGGAACTCGGCACCAGCGCGAAGATGCTGTCGATCGTGCCGCTGATGGCCGGCGGCGGGATGTTCGAAACGGGAGCGGGCGGTTCGGCACCGAAGCACGTGCAGCAGTTCGTCGAGGAAGGCTTTCTGCGCTGGGATTCGCTGGGTGAGTTCCTCGCGCTGGCCGCGTCGCTCGAACACCTCGGCAACGCCTACCAGAACCCCAAGGCGCTCGTGCTCGCGAAGACGCTCGACCAGGCGACCGGCAAGTTCCTGGACGAGAACAAGTCTCCCGCCCGCAAGGTCGGCGGCCTCGACAACCGCGGCAGCCACTTCTACCTTTGCCTGTACTGGGCGCAGGCGCTGGCCGAGCAGACCGAGGACGCCGCGCTGAAGGCGCAGTTCGAAGGCGTCGCGAAGTCGCTGTCCGACAGCGAAGCGCGCATCCTGGAAGAACTGTCGGCCGCGCAGGGCAACGCGCAGGCGATCGGCGGCTACTACCGTCCGAACGTCGAGCTGACCGGCAAGGCGATGCGCCCGAGCGCAACGCTGAACGGCATCATCGACGCAGTCGCCTGACGCCGCCGGCCGCGCTAACGCGCGCGCCGCAGCCACGGCCACGGCGACAGCCGACGCGGCGGGCCTCGCGGCTCGCCGTTGCGCCGAACATGAAAACGCCCCGGTCGCCCGGGGCGTTTTTCGTTGCAGGCGTGCCATTCAGACGTGAACGATTTCCCATTCGGCGATTTCGTCCGGCACTTCGAGCGTGGCCGTGTCCAGTTCGGACGGCTGTTCGCAGTCGCCGCGGGAGATGTGGTCGGCCGCGACTTCCGGGCACGAGAACGCGCCGAGCAGGGCGTTGCCGAACGTCGCTTCCCAGCCGCCGTTTGCCGGCAGGATGTAGAACGACCCGAGCGCTGAACCAAAGCGAAATCCCTTCATTTCCGTTCTCCCTTTCTGATCACAAGCGATTCTGGTGTGCCGCCCGCCGGCGTATCCGGCTGTGGCCCGACGGGTTGCTTGCGCCGGGTTCCGAATCGAACGTCGTGGCGAAGCGTCAGTGCATGGGACAAAGTCTACGTCCGCGGCCGCGCCCGATGGTGCGCGTAGAACGGTTTCTCGGTAGAAATTTTATCCTTTAAAAACAAGGTGATATTTGCATCGTTTTGTATTGCGGAACGATTTTTGGCATCGCGAAACAGGGAATTGGTGCTTTGCACCACGAATTTTTATAACGCAGAGACTCTTTCCACATCGTGAAAAATCGGCGGATTCAGGTTCGGCCGACGCGCGACATGCCCATCGCGGGGTGAGCGGCGAGTGGAAATGGCGTCGATCGGGCGTGGCGAAAGAGGGTGACGCCCGGCGTCGACCGGCCCGGATGGCACAAGGGAGCGGGGCGCCGAGGCGTCGCGCGATGGTCGAAAACGCGGCACGCACCACGTGAACCGCCGGATCCGCCGGCACACTGCGGCGTATCGACGCTTGCGCGGCGCCGCGGCGTTTTGCCCGGGGGCTGCGGTTATGATGACGCGGGCATCAGGTTTCGCGTCGCGCACGGGCGCTTCCCGTGCCGGCTGGCGCGGATGTCGCGACGGCCGCGCGACGCAGCACAAATAACGAGGATCGATTGATGATACGGAGAACCTTCCTGTCGCGCGCCATCGGTGTCGCGGCCGCATCGCTGTTTGCGCGCACCGCCTGGGCGCAGCATGCCGGTCACGCGGGCATGGCCGGCATGGATCAGATGGACGACATGCCGGGGATGTCGGGCATGTCCGGGATGGCGGGCCACGCACAGCACGCGAAGCCGGCGCCAGCCGTGCTCGCGGCCGCGGATGCGCTGCCGGCCGGCGCGCCGCTCGCGTCGCTGCGCACGCTCGCGAACGAAAGCCGCGAGGCCGGCACGTTCCGCGCGACGCTGGTCGCGCAACCGATCGCGCGTCCGCTGCTGCAGGGTGCGCGTCCGACGACGTTCTGGCAGTTCGGCACGGGCACGCAGGGGCCGGTCGTCGGTCCGCTGATCGACGTGCGCGAAGGCGACACGGTCGAAATCCGCTTCGTCAACAAATTGCCGCAACCGTCGACGATCCACTGGCACGGCCTGCCGGTGCCACCCGACCAGGATGGCAATCCGTCCGATCCCGTTGCGCCGGGCGCGTCGCGCGTGTACCGCTTCACGCTGCCGAAGGGGAGCGCCGGCACCTACTGGTATCACCCGCATCCGCACATGATGACGGCCGAGCAGGTGTTTCGCGGGCTGGCTGGCCCGTTCGTCGTGCGCGCCGCCGACGATCCGCTCTCGGGCTGGCCGGAGCGCAACCTGTTCGTGTCGGACCTGAAGCTTGCGCGCGACGGCACGATCCCGCCGAACGACATGATGGACTGGATGAACGGCCGTGAAGGGCAGTTCGTGTTGGTCAACGGTGCGCGCCGGCCGCGGATCGACGTCGCGGGCGACGAGCGCTGGCGCGTGTGGAATGCGTGCAGCGCGCGCTACCTGCGCGTGGCGTTCGACGACGGCCGCGCGTTCGAGCACGCCGGCACCGACGGCGGGCTGTTCGACGCGCCGCGCCGCGTGACGTCGCTGCTGCTCGCGCCGGGCGAGCGCGCGGAGCTGCTGGTGCGCGCGGGCGACCGCGCGTCACGTGCGGTGCTGCAGGCGGCCGAATACGACCGCCGCAAGATGGCGATGTCGCACGACGGCGGCCACGGCAGCCTGCCGCCGGACGCGGCGCTGCCGCTGGCCGACGTCACTTTCGCGCCCGCCGCCGCCCGTGCGTTGCCGGCGACGCTGCGCACGGTGCCCGCGCTCGGCGAGCCGGTCGCGCACAAGGAGGTCGCGTTCGGCGAGGAGATGGACATGGACGCGATGATGAAAGGCCCGGCGCATGGCCGCCCGGCCGGGATGCGCTTCACGATCAACGGCGCGACCTACGCGCCGCACCGCGCGACGCTGACGAGCCGCCGCGGCGACGTCGAGCGCTGGGCGATCCGCAACACGACCGACATGGATCACCCGTTCCATTTGCACGGCACGCAATTCCAGGTGATCGAGCGCGCATCGGGCGGCACGCGCACGAACGAGCCGTTCCGCGCGTGGCGCGATACCGTGAACGTGCGGAGCGGCGAGACCGTGACGATCGCGGTGATGCAAGACATGCCCGGCGAGCGCATGTTTCACTGCCATATTCTCGAACACGAGGATCTCGGCATGATGGGCACGCTGAAGGTCGTGTAACGGGCATCGAATAATGTTTCACGCGTATGAACGGTATTCGATCTGCGCGGGCAACAAGACAATGCGTGTTCAATTATCGGGATTGAACGAAAAGGCCGGCCAATCGAATTAACGACTGGCCGGCCTCAAAAAAAAGAAACCCGGCGTAATGCCGGGTTTCTTCGTCTGATATCCGGTGCCTTTATGCGGCCTGGATGTTCGACGCTTGCTTGCCCTTCGGGCCTTGAACGACGTCAAAGCTCACCTTCTGGCCTTCCTTCAGCGTCTTGAAGCCATTCATGGTGATAGCCGAGAAGTGCGCAAACAGATCCTCACCGCCCTCGTCGGGAGTGATGAAACCGAAGCCCTTCGCGTCGTTGAACCACTTAACGATACCAGTTGCCATTTCCTACTTCCCCTGTCACACAGTCGCTGCTACTTACCACGAGCACGCTCGAAAAGCTAAACGACCTGAAAATGCAGCCGTCCCCCCCTCACAAGCTCACCTTCGGCCTCTTTCATTTCACCGGCTGGCGAATTGAAAAAAGTGCCAGCTTGATTGTTGGCGCTCTTTATTTGGGTGTCAAGAGGAATTTTTAGAGGGTTGGAGCGACGTTGTAAAGAACCCATTTTCAGGGTTTTTCCGGCTTTGCTGTGCAGCATGCCGCCAAGCGCGCGGACTTGAAAAGTCGCATAATCGGCGCATATACCAGGCTCGAGTGACACGCGATCGAGTCGTCCCGGCTTGTGGGATACTGGATGCGGATGCGACGGTCCGGGCCAGTGACCCCCTGACGGTTCGTGTTCCGCGCCACGCGTGAAAGCCGGCACCGCAGCCGGCTTTCGTATGGCGCGAAGACGATCGCGTGTCGTCGGGAACCAGGGAGGGCGCCGGCCGGTCGGTCGGGTAATGGCAGGATTGCGGGCCTGTCCGAGTTGTTTAGAATGGGTGTATGGCGATTATCCCGGACAAGCAGGACAGCACCGTCCTGGAACGCAAGCAGCAGAAGCTCAAGCCGCCTTCGATGTACAAGGTGGTGCTGCTGAACGACGACTTCACGCCGATGGAGTTCGTCGTGATGGTCGTACAGGAGTATTTCAAGAAGGATCGCGAGACGGCCACGCAGATCATGCTGAAGGTCCATCGCGAAGGGCGAGGGGTTTGTGGGGTCTATACGCGGGACATCGCGTCGACCAAGGTTGAGCAAGTCGTTACCCATGCGCGGCAGGCCGGGCATCCGCTGCAGTGCGTGATGGAGGAAGCATGATTGCCCAGGAATTGGAAGTCAGCCTGCACATGGCGTTCATGGAAGCACGCCAGGCGCGCCATGAGTTCATTACGGTCGAGCATCTGCTGCTGGCCCTGCTGGATAATCCGACGGCAGCCGAGGTGTTGCGCGCATGTGCGGCCAACATCGAGGACTTGCGTCAGAACCTGCGCAATTTCATCCACGACAACACCCCTACCGTCCCGGGCACCGACGATGTCGATACCCAGCCGACGCTCGGTTTCCAGCGCGTGATCCAGCGCGCGATCATGCACGTCCAGTCGACGTCGAACGGCAAGAAGGAAGTCACCGGCGCGAACGTGCTGGTCGCGATCTTCGGCGAAAAGGATTCGCACGCCGTCTATTACCTGCAGCAGCAGGGCGTCACCCGCCTGGACGTCGTGAACTTCATTTCGCACGGCATCGCGAAGACGAACGGCGGCGAAGCCGCGAAGTCGACCGACGCGAGCGCGGAAAGCGAAGACGCGAATGCGCAGAAGGAAACCCCGCTCGCGCAGTTCACGCAGAACCTGAACCAGATGGCGAAGGACGGCCGCATCGATCCGCTGATCGGGCGCGAGCCGGAGGTCGAACGCGTCGTGCAGGTGCTGTGCCGCCGCCGCAAGAACAATCCGCTGCTCGTCGGTGAAGCCGGGGTCGGCAAGACCGCGATCGCGGAAGGGCTCGCGTATCGCATCACGCGCGGCGAAGTGCCGGACATCCTCGCGAACGCGCAGGTGTATTCGCTCGACATGGGCGCGCTGCTCGCGGGCACCAAGTATCGCGGCGACTTCGAGCAGCGTCTGAAGACGGTGCTGAAGGAGCTGAAGGAGCGTCCGCACGCGATCCTGTTCATCGACGAGATTCACACGCTGATCGGCGCGGGCGCCGCATCGGGCGGCACGCTCGACGCATCGAACCTGCTGAAGCCGGCGCTGTCGTCGGGCACGCTCAAGTGCATCGGCGCGACCACGTTCACCGAATATCGCGGCATCTTCGAGAAGGATGCGGCGCTGTCGCGGCGCTTCCAGAAGGTCGACGTGACGGAGCCGACCGTCGAGCAGACGATCGCGATCCTGCGCGGGCTGAAGTCGCGCTTCGAGGAACATCACGGCGTCAAGTATTCGTCGGGTGCCCTGTCGGCCGCGGCCGAACTGTCGGCGCGCTTCATCACCGACCGTCACCTGCCGGACAAGGCGATCGACGTGATCGACGAAGCGGGCGCCGCGCAGCGCATCCTGCCGAAGTCGAAGCAGAAGAAGACGATCGGCAAGAGCGAGATCGAGGAAATCATCTCGAAGATCGCGCGCGTGCCGGCGCAGAGCGTGTCGCAGGACGATCGCAGCAAGCTGCAGACGCTCGATCGCGACCTGAAGAGCGTTGTGTTCGGCCAGGATCCCGCGATCGACGCGCTCGCCGCATCGATCAAGATGGCGCGCGCGGGCCTCGGCAAGATGGACAAGCCGATCGGCGCGTTCCTGTTCTCCGGCCCGACGGGCGTCGGCAAGACCGAAGTGGCGCGCCAGCTCGCGTTCACGCTCGGCATCGAGCTGATCCGCTTCGACATGTCGGAATACATGGAGCGTCACGCGGTGAGCCGCCTGATCGGCGCGCCGCCGGGCTACGTCGGGTTCGACCAGGGAGGGTTGCTGACCGAAGCCGTCACGAAGAAGCCGCATTGCGTGCTGCTGCTCGACGAAATCGAGAAGGCGCATCCGGACATCTTCAACGTGCTGCTGCAGGTGATGGACCACGGCACGCTGACGGACAACAACGGCCGCAAGGCGGATTTCCGCAACGTCATCATCATCATGACGACGAACGCGGGCGCCGAGTCGATGCAGAAGGCGACGATCGGCTTCACGACGCGCCGCGAGACCGGCGACGAGATGACCGACATCAAGCGCCTGTTCACGCCGGAGTTCCGTAACCGCCTGGATTCGATCATCAGCTTCCGCTCGCTCGATGAGGAAATCATCATGCGCGTGGTCGACAAGTTCCTGATCCAGCTCGAGGAGCAGCTGCACGAGAAGAAGGTCGACGCGCTCTTTACCGACGCGCTGCGCAAGCATCTCGCGAAGCACGGCTTCGACCCGCTGATGGGCGCGCGGCCGATGCAGCGGCTGATCCAGGACACGATCCGTCGCGCGCTGGCCGACGAGCTGCTGTTCGGCAAGCTCGTGAACGGCGGTCATGTGACGGTCGACGTCGACGAAAGCGACAAGGTGCAGTTGTCGTTCGACAAGCTGGCGAATCCGCCGCACAAGCCGAATGAAGAGACGGTCGAAGTCGACTAAGCGATAATTCGTTGTTCATGCGAACGGCGCGGGAAGTCCTCCGCGCCGTTTCGTTTTATCCGGCGCCGGCGGCGCGATGGTGGGGCAGGGGAGTGGTAACGCAGTGACACAACAACAACGGTCGTTCGACACCATCGTCGCGCGCGAACAAGGGTTGCGCCATGCGCTGACGTCGGGGCAGATGGCAATGATCGCGATCGGCGGCGCGATCGGCACGGGGCTGTTCCTGGGCAGCGGCTTCGCGATCGGGCTCGCGGGCCCGAGCGTGCTCGTTTCGTATGCGATCGGCGCGCTGATCGCGCTGCTGCTGATGGGCGCGCTCGCGGAAATGACGGTCGCGCATCCGACGGCCGGGTCGTTCGGCGCGTATGCCGAGCACTACGTCGGCCCGCTCGCGGGTTTTCTCGTGCGCTATGCATACTGGTTCGCGGTCGTGTTCGCGATCGGCACCGAGATCAGCGCGATCGCCGTCTTCATGAAGTACTGGTTTCCGGCCGTGCCCGGCTGGTACTGGGTGATCGGGTTCTCCGCGCTGCTGATCGCGGTGAACCTCGCGAGCGTCACGCTGTACGGGACGGTCGAATACGCGTTCTCGCTGCTGAAGATCGCGGCGATCGTCGTGTTCATCGTGCTCGGCGCCTATCTCGTGTGGTCGGCCCCGGCGGCGTCGGGCATCGGCTTCGCGAACTACACCGCGCACGGCGGCTTCATGCCGAAAGGGCCGTGGGGCACCTGGGTCGCGGTGATCGTCGCGATCTTCAGCTACATGAGCATCGAGGCGGTCGCGATCGCGGCTGGCGAGGCGCGCGATCCGCAGCACGCGGTCACGCGCGCATTCCGCTCGACGGTGTTCCGGCTCGTGCTGTTCTACCTGCTGACGCTGTCGCTGATGCTTGCAATCGTGCCCTGGACGCAGGCCGGCACCGACGAAAGCCCGTTCGTGAAGGTGATGGCCGCGACCCACGTGCCGTATGCGGCCGGCGTGATCAACTTCGTGCTGCTGATCGCGGCGCTCTCCGCGATGAACAGCCAGCTGTACGTGACGACGCGCATGATGTTCAGCCTGTCGCGCGCGCGGCTCGCGCCCGCCGTGTTCGGTCGGCTCGGCGCCAACGGCGTGCCGCGGGCGGCGCTGTGGATCTCGACCAGCGGTGTCGCGGTCGCGGCCGTGCTGGTCGCGCTGTCGCCCGACACCGCGTTCACCGTGATGATGGCGATCGCGATGTTCGGCGCGCTGTTCACGTGGATGATGATCTTCGTCACGCATCTGCGCTTTCGCGCGCGGTACAGCGGCCCGGCGCTCGCGTTCCGGATGTGGGGACACCCGTTCGGTAGCCTGCTGGGTGCCGGGCTCGTCGGCGCGATCCTGCTGACGACCGCGTTCACGCGCGAGTTCCGGATGACGATGGTGGTCGGTGTCGTGTTCGTCGTGTTGCTGACGCTCGCGTACGCGCTGCACTATCGGCACCAGCACGCGCGTTGACGCGTGCCGTGACGGCGCTAAGGTTCCGTTAAGCCGGCGGCGGCTATATTCGAACCTGTCCGCGATCCGGGCTGGCGCACGCCAGCCCGACGCTATCTGCACAAGGGGTTCGAATGAACAAACTTCCCGAAATCACGCTCGCGTTCTGGATCATGAAGATCTGCGCGACGACGCTCGGCGAGACCGGCGGCGACCTGCTGTCGATGACGCTGAACGTCGGCTACGCGGCGAGCTCGATCCTGCTGTTCGGTTTCTTTCTTGTCACGCTCGGTGCACAGCTCCGGACGACCGGCTATCGCCCGGCGATCTACTGGGCCGTGATCGTCGCGACCAGCACCGCGGGCACGACGATGTCCGATTTCATGGATCGCACGCTCGGCCTCGGCTACGCGGCCGGCTCGTCGATCCTCGTCGCGATCCTGCTGGCGATCTTCGCGGTGTGGCGCCTGAGCGGCGAATCGCTGTCGGTCGACCTGATCCGCACGCGCAAGGTCGAGCTGCTGTACTGGATCGCGATCCTGTTCTCGAACACGCTCGGCACCGCGCTCGGCGATTTCCTCGCGGACAGCTCGGGCCTCGGCTTTGGCGGCGGCGCGCTGCTGATCGGCGGGCTGCTCGCGGCGATCGTGCTCGCGCACTACTTCACGCGCCTGTCCGGCGTGCTGCTGTTCTGGGCGGCGTTCGTGCTCACGCGTCCGTTCGGGGCGACGGTCGGCGACCTGCTGACGAAACCGGTCGCGAAGGGCGGACTTGCGCTCGGCACGGTCGGCTCGTCGGCCGTGCTGCTCGGGGTGCTGGTCGCGATGGTGATCTACGCGAGCATCGCGCACGCGCGGCGACGCGAGCTGGCACCCGCGCGGATCGCGCAGACGGCCGATCAGTGAGCGAAATCGGACGGAAACGAAAAAAGGGGCCGCGTGGCCCCTTTTCTTCATTGCGCCGTTCAGTGACGCCCGGTGCTGCCGAAGCCGCCATCGCCGCGATCGCTTTGCGCGAAGTCGCCGACGATGTTGAACTGCGCCTGCACGACCGGCACGATCACGAGCTGCGCGAGCCGCTCGAACGGGTTCAGCACGAACTCGGTCTGGCCACGGTTCCACGTCGATACCATCAGCTGGCCCTGGTAGTCGGAATCGATCAGGCCGACCAGGTTGCCGAGCACGATCCCGTGCTTGTGGCCGAGGCCCGAGCGCGGCAGGATCAGCGCCGCGTAGCCGGGGTCGGCGAGGTGGATCGCGAGGCCCGTCGGCACCAGCGTCGTTTCGCCCGGCTGCAGCGTGACGGGCGCGTCGAGGCACGCGCGCAGGTCGAGGCCCGCGCTGCCGGTGGTCGCGTAGGCAGGCAGGTAGTCGCGCATGCGCGCGTCGAGAATCTTCAGGTCGAGTTTCATGCGGTCGTCGAATCGGTCGGGAAGGGCGCGGCGGCGCGTGCCGCCGCGCAAGGGATCAGATCAGGCGGTTGTCGGGCAGGCGCTTCGCGATTTCGGCGACGAGCGCGTGCGCGAGTTCGTCCTTCGGTGCGCGCGGCAGGCGCGTGAGGCCGGCCGCCTCGAACAGCACGACTTCGTTGTCGTCGCGGCCGAACGTCTGCGGGCCGAGGTTGCCGACCAGCAGTGGCACGTTCTTGCGCTTGCGCTTCTCGTCGCCATGCACGTCGAGGTCGCCGCTCTCGGCGGCGAAACCGACGCAGAACGGCGGATCGGGCAATGCCGCGACCGACGCGAGGATGTCGGGGTTCTCGACGAACGCGAGCGCCGGCATCTTGCGATCGGCCGTCTTCTTCATCTTGTGCTCGGCCGGCTGCTCGACGCGCCAGTCGGCGACCGCGGCCACCGCGATGAAGATGTCGGCGTCGGACACCGCGTGCATCACCGCGTCGTACATCTGCTGCGCGGTCTGCACATCCTGACGGTACACGCCCCACGGCGTGTCGAGCGCGACCGGCCCGGCGACGAGATGCACGTCGGCGCCGGCGTGCTGCGCGGCGCGCGCGAGCGCGAAGCCCATCTTGCCGCTCGAGCGGTTCGTGAGGCCGCGCACCGGATCGAGCGGCTCGAACGTCGGGCCGGCCGTGATCAGCACGCGACGATGCGCGAGCACCTTCGGCGCGAAGTGCGCGACGATCGCTTCATGGATCGCCTCGGGTTCGAGCATGCGGCCGTCGCCGACTTCGCCGCAGGCTTGCGCGCCCGAATCGGGGCCGAGCACCGACACGCCGTCAGCGCGCAGTTGCGCGGCATTGCGTTGCGTGGCCGGGTTCTGCCACATCTGGCGGTTCATCGCGGGCACGACGAGCAGCGGGCAGTCGCGCGCGACGCACAACGTCGACAGCAGGTCGTCCGCGAACCCGTGCGCGAGCTTCGCGAGGAAATCCGTCGACGCGGGCGCGATCACGATCGCGTCGGCTTCGCGCGACAGGTCGATGTGCGCCATGTTGTTGTCGATGCGTGCGTCCCACTGGCTCGTGTAGACGGGCCGGCCGGACAGCGCCTGCATCGTGACGGGCGTGATGAACTGCGTGGCGGCGTCGGTCATCACGATCTGCACGGTCGCGCCGGCCTTCGTGAGCAGCCGCGTGAGCTCGGCGATCTTGTAGCAGGCGATGCCGCCGGTCAGGCCGAGAACGAGGTGTTTTCCTGCGAGTTCTGCGTGTGCCAACTCAGGCCTCCAAGGGTCAAACGGAACGGCCGGCGCGAAGCCGGCCGTCGACGCCGAGTATGCGCGCTCAGCGCGAGCCGCGCACGCGACGCAGTTCGTCGTAGATCAGCAGCACCGCACCGACCGTGATCGCGGAATCGGCGAGGTTGAACGCCGGGAAGTGCCAGGCGCCGAGGTGGAAATCGAGAAAGTCGATCACGTGGCCGTAGAGCAGCCGATCGATCACGTTGCCGAGTGCGCCGCCGAGGATCAGCGAGAGCGACAGGCTGAACAGCCGCTGCTGGCCGTGGCGGCGCAGCAGGAAGCAGATCACGAGCGTCGCGCCGATGCCGAGCGCGGTGAACGCCCAGCGCTGCCAGCCGCTCGCGGCCGACAGGAAGCCGAACGCGGCGCCGCGGTTGTACACCAGCACGAGGTTGAAGAACGACGTCAGCGCATGCTGCGCGCCGTACGCGAACGTTTTCTGGATCGCGATCTTCGACAGCTGATCGAACAGGATCACGATCAGCGAAATGCCGAGCCAGGGCCCGAGCGCGCCGCTGGCCGGTTTCGACAGGGTTTTCGCCATGGTCAGGCAGCGCTCCGGATTTCGCCGTTTTCAAACAGGTTCGAGAAGCAGCGGCCGCACAGCGTCGGATGATCGGCGTGCGCGCCGACGTCCTCGCGGTAGTGCCAGCAGCGTTCGCACTTCTGGTACTTCGACGCGGCCACGTCGACGCTTTCCTGGGCTTCGTCGTCGACCTTCACGACCGTCGCCGCCGACGTGATCAGCACGAACTTCAGGTCTTCGCCGAGGCTCGTGAGCGCGTCGTAGCGGGCGCCGCTCGCATGCACGGCCACTTCGGCCTGCAGCGACGAACCGATGCGGTTCGCGGTGCGCGCTTCCTCGAGCGCCTTCGTCACGTTGCCGCGCACGTCGCGCAGCAGTGCCCACTTCTCGATCAGCGCGGCCGAGCCGGCGACTTCCGGATACGCATAGTACGTTTCCGTGAACACGGTGTCGCTGGCCGGCTGGAACACCTTCCACGCTTCTTCCGCGGTGAACGACAGGAACGGCGCGAGCACGCGCAGCAGGCCGTGCGTCAGGTGGTACAGCGCGGTTTGCGCGGAGCGGCGCGCGCGCGAATCGGCCGCGCTCGTGTACAGGCGGTCCTTCAGCACGTCGAGGTAGAAGCCGCCGAGGTCTTCCGAGCAGTACGTCTGCAGCTTCGCGACGACCGGGTGGAATTCGTACTTCTCGTAATAGCCGAGCAGTTCCGTCTGCAGTTGCGCGGAGAACGCGACCGCGTAACGGTCGATCTCGAGCCATTCTTCCACCGGCACCGCGTGCTGTGCGAAGTCGAAGTCCGACAGGTTCGCGAGCAGGAAGCGCAGCGTGTTGCGGATGCGGCGATAGCCTTCCGTCACGCGCTTCAGGATTTCCTCGGAGATCGCGAGCTCGCCCGAATAGTCGGTCGACGCGATCCACAGGCGGATGATTTCCGCGCCGAGGCGGTTCGCGACTTCATGCGGATCGACGCCGTTGCCGAGCGACTTGCTCATCTTGCGGCCTTCGCCGTCGACCGTGAAGCCGTGCGTGAGCAGGCCCTTGTACGGCGCGCGGCCGTCGATCATCGATGCGGTCAACAGCGACGAGTGGAACCAGCCGCGGTGCTGGTCCGAGCCTTCGAGGTACAGGTCGGCCGGGAACTGCAGCTGATCCTTGTGCGAACCGCGCAGCACGTGCCAGTGCGTCGTGCCCGAGTCGAACCACACGTCGAGCGTGTCGCGGTTCTTCTCGTACATGTTTGCATCGTCGCCGAGCAGTTCGCGCGGATCGAGCGACTGCCACGCCTCGATGCCCGACTGCTCGACGCGCTTCGCGACTTCCTCGAGCAGCTCGAGCGTGCGCGGGTGCAGCTCGCCGGTTTCCTTGTGCACGAAGAACGCCATCGGCACGCCCCACTGGCGCTGGCGCGACAGCGTCCAGTCGGGGCGGTTCGCGATCATGCTGAACAGGCGCTGCTTGCCCCAGGACGGGTAGAACGCGGTCGCGTCGACGCCTTCGAGCGCCGTTTCGCGCAGCGTCTTGCTGCCGTCGCGCGGCGTCACGTCCATGCCGGCGAACCACTGCGACGTTGCACGGTAGATGATCGGCGTCTTGTGGCGCCAGCAGTGCATGTAGCTGTGCGTGTACTTCTCGCTGCGCAGCAGCGAGCCGGCCGCGTTCAGTGCGTCGACGATCTTCGGGTTCGCGTCCCAGATCGACAGGCCGCCGAACAGCGGCAGCGATTCGATGTAGCGGCCGTCGCCCATCACCGGGTTGATGAAGTCCGAATCGGTCATCCCGTGCGCCTTGCACGACATGAAGTCTTCGATACCGTACGCGGGCGACGAGTGCACGACGCCGGTACCGGTGTCGGTCGTCACGTAGTCGCCGAGGTAGACGGGCGCGGTGCGCTTGTAGCCGGGGTGGGCCGACGCGAGCGGATGGTGGAAGCGCAGGTTCGCGAGCTTCACGCCCGGCGCGGTCGCGACGACGCGGCCGGTCAGCTTGAAGTCGGTCATGCAGGCTTCGACGCGTTCTTCCGCGATGATCAGCAGCCCGCGCTCGGTGTCGACCAGCGCGTAGACGATTTCCGGATGGAGGTTCAGCGCCTGGTTGGCGGGGATCGTCCACGGCGTGGTGGTCCAGATCACGATGCCGCCCTCGGCGCGCGGCAGCGCCGGCAGGCCGAATGCCTGCGCGGTCTTTTCCGGTTCCGCGAACGCGAACATCACGTCGATCGTCGGGTCGGTGCGGTCCTTGTACTCGACTTCCGCCTCGGCGAGCGCCGAGCCGCAGTCGAAGCACCAGTTCACCGGCTTCAGCCCGCGATACACGTAGCCCTTCTCGATGATCTTGCCGAGCGCGCGGAGTTCTTCCGCCTCGTTGACGAAGTTCATCGTCTTGTACGGGTTCGCCCAGTCGCCGAGCACGCCGAGACGCTTGAAGCCGACCTTCTGCTTTTCGATCTGCTCGGTCGCGTACGCGCGCGCCTTGCTCATCACGTCGGCCGCCGGCAGCGACTTGCCGAACTGCTTCTCGATCTGGATCTCGATCGGCATCCCGTGGCAATCCCAGCCCGGTACGTACGGCGCGTCGAAGCCGGCCATGTTGCGCGACTTGACGACGATGTCCTTCAGGATCTTGTTGACCGCGTGACCGAGGTGGATGTCGCCGTTCGCGTACGGGGGGCCGTCGTGCAGGATGAACTTCGGCCGGCCCTTGCTGGCCGCGCGGATCTTCTCGTAGATGCCGCGCTCTTCCCACTCCTTGACCCACTGCGGCTCGCGCTTGGGCAGGTCGCCGCGCATCGGGAACGGCGTGTCGAGCAGGTTGACCGGATACTTGGCCTGCGGTTTCGAATCGGCTTTCTTGTTGCTCATGATGGGATCGCTATCTAAATCGGGGGACGCTCGTGCGTCGTGAATCGGGGATGCGCGCGTGTCGGCGGCGCAAGGGCGCGGCGCGCGGCGCCGCCGGCCGGATCAGCTAATTCGGTCGGTCGCCGACGTCGAGAAGCCGGTCGCGCTGCTGCCCGGCGCACGATCGCGCTCGACGAAGTACGCGCGCGCATTCGCGACGTCCAGCGCGATCGCGCGCGACAGCGCCTCGAGATCGTCGAACTTCGCTTCGTCGCGCAGCTTCTTCAGGAATTCGACGCGGATCAGCTTGCCGTACGCATCGCCGTGCCAGTCGAGCAGGTGGACTTCGAGCAGCACGCGGCCGGAATCGTCGACGGTCGGGCGCAGCCCGAGGCTCGCGACACCCGGCAGCGGGGCGGGGCCGAGGCCGTGCACCTGCACGACGAAGATGCCCGCGAGCGCCGGCCGCTTGTGCGCGATCGGCAGGTTCAGGGTCGGGAAGCCGAGGTCGCGGCCGAGCTTCAGCCCGTGCGCGACGTGGCCGCTGATCGCGTAGCCGTGGCCGAGCGCTTGCGCGGCCGCGTCGAGATTGCCGGCGGCGAGCGCGGCGCGCACGCCCGAGCTGGAGATGCGCGTGCCGTCGCTGCCGGCGACCGTGCCCATTTGCTCGACCTCGAAACCGTATTGCTCGCCGGCCGCCTTCAGCGTGTCGAAGGTGCCCGCGCGCTTCGCGCCGTAGCAGAAATCGTCGCCGACCATCATCCAGCGCGTGTGCAGCCCGCCGACCAGCGTGCGTTCGACGAACGCCTGCGGCGACTGGCTCGCGAACGTGTGGTTGAAGTGCTCGACGACGACGCGGTCGACCCCGTGGTCGCGCAGCGCTTCCAGCTTGTCGCGCAGCATCGCGATGCGCGGCGGCGCGCCGGCCGGGTTGAAGAATTCGCGCGGGTGCGGCTCGAAGGTCATCACGCACACGGGCAGGCCGCGCGCGTCCGCTGCCGCGCGCACGCGCGCGAGCAGGGCCTGGTGGCCGCGATGGACACCGTCGAAGTTGCCGATCGTCAGCGCGCACGGCGCGCGGCTCTCGGCGTTGGGCAGGCCGCGGAAGACTTTCACGATAGCGGATGCAGCGTCGGGGAATGGGCGGTGGGATGCCGCAAAGCAGAAGATTATAAACGTTCGGGCGGCCGGGCGGCCGAGAAGGAGGGAAACGCGGGGGCGAATGGTAAAATTCGCGGATGAAAAAACTCGTGATCCTGATTTCCGGTCGCGGCAGCAACATGGAGGCCATCGTCCGCGCGTGCGCGCAGGAGCGCTGGCCGGCCGAGGTCGCTGCCGTGATCGCCAACCGGCCCGATGCGGCCGGCCTGGCTTTTGCCGCGTCGCACGGTGTGGCGACGGCGGTGGTCGACCATCGTTCGTTCGACGGCCGCGACAGCTTCGATGCGGCGCTCGCCGCCGAAATCGACCGTTTCGCACCCGATCTCGTCGTGCTCGCCGGCTTCATGCGCATCCTGACGCCCGATTTCGTCAGACGATATGAGGGCCGGCTGCTGAACATCCATCCGTCGCTGTTGCCGAGCTTCAAGGGCATTCATACGCACCAGCAGGCGCTGGATGCCGGCGTTGCGCTGCATGGCGCGAGCGTGCATTTCGTGATTCCCGAGCTCGACAGCGGCGCGATCGTCGCGCAGGGCGCGGTGCCGGTGCGCGCGGGCGACGATGCGGCCGCGCTCGCGCAACGCGTGCTGACGGTCGAGCATGTGCTGTATCCGCGTGCGGTGCGCTGGTTCGTCGAGGGGCGCCTGCGCCTCGAGAACGGGCGGGCAGTGGTGGCGCCGGAAGCGGCGCGCTGGATTTTCGCGGATCAACCGCATACCGAAACGAGCGAGGGCGTATGAAGCTGCACGGATTCCTGATTGGCCAGACCGAGACCTTGCTGGCCGAGGTGCTGAAGTTCGCCGGCCCCGCCGACGCGACGACGAGCCGGTTCTTCCGCGCGCACCCGAAGCTCGGGCATGCCGAGCGCGGCGTGATCGCCGAGGCGGTGTTCGCGGTGCTGCGCCGGAAGATGGAATTTGCGCACCTGGCCGAGAGCGGCACGGGCAGCCCCGCGCGGCGCCTCACGCTGCTGGGCCTGATGCAGACGCTCGGCCGCAACGCGCTGAAGCCGTTCGTTTCCGCCACCGAGGCCGCGTGGCTCGAGCACGTGTCGAAGATTGACCCGGCGAGCCTGCCGGTGCGCGTGCGCACGAACCTGCCGGACTGGATCTACCAGGCGCTGTCGGCCCGGTTCGACGCCGACGAGCTCGGGCAGCTCGCCGCCGCGCTGAACTACCCGGCGCCGCTCGACCTGCGCGCCAATGCGCAGAAGGCGACGCGCGACCAGGTGATCGACGCGCTGCGCGCGAACGGCATCGACGCGGGCGCAACGCCGTTCGCGCCGCAGGGCGTGCGCGTCGTCGGCAAGCCGGCGCTGACGCGCCTGAAGCTGTTCGAGGAAGGCCAGATCGAGGTGCAGGACGAAGGCAGCCAGCTGCTGTGTTCGCTGGTCGCGCCGCGCCGCGGCGAGATGGTCGTCGATTTCTGCGCGGGCGCCGGCGGCAAGACGCTCGCGCTCGGCGCGATGATGCGCTCGACCGGGCGCCTCTATGCGTTCGACGTGTCGGAAAAGCGCCTCACGAAGCTGAAGCCGCGCCTCGCGCGCAGCGGGCTGTCGAACGTGAACCCGGTGCTGATCGACAGCGAGCACGACGCGAAGATCAAGCGGCTCGCCGGCAAGATCGACCGCGTGCTGGTCGACGCGCCGTGCAGCGGCCTCGGCACGCTGCGCCGCAATCCCGACCTGAAGTGGCGTCAGACGCGCACGTCGATCGAGGAGCTCACGCCGAAGCAGGCGTCGATCCTCGCGAGCGCCGCGCGTCTCGTGAAGAAGGGCGGCCGGCTCGTGTACGCGACCTGCAGCGTGCTCCACGCGGAGAACGAGGCGATCGTCGAGCAGTTCCTGGCCGACCATCCGGACTTCGTGCTGGTCCCCGCGCAGAAGGTGCTGGCTGACCAGCGCATCGAACTCGAGACCGGCGACTACCTGTCGCTGTGGCCGCACCGCCATGCCACCGACGGCTTCTTCGCCGCGGTGCTCGAACGGCGCGCCGCGCAGTAACGGCAGGGCGCACGGACGATGGAGAATCTGCAGAGCCGCCTGCTGTCGCACCGGCTGGCATCGGTGATCCGGGATTTCCACCAGCCGGTCATGATCTGGCAGGCGGCGATCCTCGTCGGCGCGCTGTGCTTCGCGTGGGTTGCCGCGCGCTTCGTTCATGGCCGCATCGATGCGCGTCGCCGGGCGGCCGGGCGCGCGCCCGGTGCGGGTGCGCAAAGCCTGAAACGCGCGTTGTTTCCGCTGTTCGGCGGCGTCTTCGTGGGGATCTCGCAGCTCGCGTTCGATCCGTTCATGTCGACGTCGCTGCTGTCGCTCGCGCTCGTGCCGCTGTTCGGCATCGGGCTGATCTACGTGCTGTTCTTCTTTGCGCGGCGCGTATTCGCGCGCGACGGGCACACGCACGCGTGGCTGTCGATCGTCGAGAAGATCGTGTCGACCGTCGTGTGGGTCGCGATGGTGCTGACCGTGCTCGGGATCCAGCGCGACGTGCTCGGCTGGCTCGACAGCGTGCAGTTTCGCGTCGCGAATGCGCACCTGACGCTGCTGTCGGTGATTTCCGGCGCGCTGTGGGTATGCGTGACGCTGATGGTCGCGATGTGGCTCGGTTCGGTGCTCGAGGAGCGCCTGACGCGTGCCGCCACGCTCGATGCGAACCTGAAGGTCGTGCTGTCGCGCGTCGGCCGCGCGCTGCTGGTGTTCGCGGCGATCCTGATCGGGCTGTCGCTCGTCGGCATCGACGTGACGGTGCTCGGCGTGTTCGGCGGCGCGGTGGGTGTCGGCCTCGGTTTCGGGCTGCAGAAGATCGCCAGCAACTACGTGTCGGGCTTCATCATCCTGCTCGATCGCTCGCTGCGGCTCGGCGACGCGATCAGCGTCGGCGGGCTGCAGGGCGTCGTCACGCAGATCCGCACACGCTATACGGTCGTGCGCGGCCTCGACGGCAACGAGACGCTGATCCCGAACGAAAAGCTGATCACCGACGTCGTGCAGAACCAGTCGTCTTACCTGACGCGCGGCTACGCGAAGGTCGCCGTGCAGATCGCCTATACGAGCGACGTCGAGCAGGCGCTCGCGGTGCTGGCGGACGCCGCGAAGGGCGTGCCGCGCGTGCTGGCCGAGCCTGCGCCTGCGCCGTACCTGGTCAACTTCGGCGCGGACGGGATCGATCTCGAGCTCGGCTTCTGGATCGAGGATGCGGCGAAGGGCACGTCGGGCGTGCGTTCGGCCGTGAACCGCAACATCTGGCGGCTGTTCAACGAGCACGGGATCCCGATTCCGTTCCCGCAGCGCGAAGTGCGCGTGGTGGGCCTGCCGGAGGGGTTTGCCGCGACCGGCAAGGTGGCCGAGGGCGTGCCCGTGGCCGGCAACGGGCCGGTCGCGGGGAACGCATCGGCGGCCTAGGCGCGGCGCGGTGGCGCGAATCGGGCAAGGCTGCCGGCCAGAACCGGATCGACGGGCTTTTCCGGTCCGCCGGTGGACTGCCCCCGTTGCGTCATGACAAGAAAATATTCATTTTTTACAAAGACTTGGAACGGTTGAAGTAAAATTCAAGTCTATTCGCGGTATGCTTTCATTTTTCTGACGCCTGCGCGAGCCGGCGTCGCTCTCTCATCACAGGTAACTGCCTTGTTGAATTCCCTGCTCGATTTTCTTTCCCACGGGCTCCTGCATTTTTCGTGGTGGCAGGTCGCGCTGTTCGCGCTGGCCGTCACGCACGTGACGATCATCGGCGTGACGGTCTACCTGCATCGCTGCCAGGCGCACCGCGCGCTGGAGCTGCATCCGATCGCGAGCCACTTCTTCCGCCTGTGGCTGTGGATGACGACCGGCATGCTGACGGGTCAGTGGGCGGCGATCCATCGCAAGCACCATGCGAAGTGCGAGACCGAGGAAGATCCGCACAGCCCGCAGACGCGCGGCATCTGGAAGGTGTTCCTCGAAGGCGCCGAGCTGTATCGCGCGGAAGCGAAGAACGAAGAGACGATGCGCAAGTTTGGCCACGGCACGCCGAACGACTGGCTCGAACGCAATCTGTACTCGAAGTATCCGATTCTCGGCATCAGCATGATGATGGTGATCGACGTCGCGCTGTTCGGCGTGATCGGCCTGACCGTGTGGGCCGTGCAGATGGTCTGGATTCCGTTCTGGGCCGCCGGTGTCGTGAACGGTTTCGGCCACTTCTGGGGCTACCGCAACTTCAACTCGGCCGATGCGAGCACGAACCTGTTCCCGTGGGGCATCGTGATCGGCGGTGAAGAGCTGCACAACAACCACCATACGTTCGCGACGTCGGCGAAGCTGTCGAACAAGTGGTACGAGTTCGACATCGGCTGGATGTATATCCGCATCATGTCGGCATTCGGTCTCGCGAAGGTGAAGAAGGTTGCGCCGACGCCGCGCCTGAACAAGCCGAAGACGGTGCTCGACCAGGAAACGCTGCAGGCCGTGCTGTCGAACCGCTACGAAGTGATGGCGCGTTACGGCAAGGCCGTGAAGCGTGCGTACCGCCAGGAGCTCGCGCACCTGAAGGAACTCGGTTCGAGCGAGAAGTACCAGCTGATGCGCGGTGCGCGCAAGTGGTTCCACAAGGACGCCGACGGCCTCGACGAGCCGCAGAAGAAGATGCTGCCGGAAATCTTCGCGAACAGCCAGAAGCTGCAGACGTACTTCCAGCTGCGCCAGGATCTGGCCGCGATCTGGGATCGCTCGACCGCGTCGCGCGAACAGCTGCTCGCGCAATTGCAGGATTGGTGCCATCGTGCGGAACAAAGCGGGATCAAGGCGCTGCAGGAATTCGCGACACGCCTGCGTCGCTACGCCTGATTCGAAATCGATTAGAATCTCAGGACGTCACAAACCCCGCGTTGGCGGGGTTTTTTTATTTGGACGACCGGTTTTCGAAGGACGACCGGAAGTGCAGGAATTCGTATGAGGCTTGGGGCAGCGGCGCTGACGTGGCGCCCCGGGGCGAGCGTAGAGGATGGGATCGGAGTAAAAGCCAAAGCGCTAACTCCGGTCGACCGCGAAGCATGGGACCGGAGTAAGTGCCAAAGCGCTAACTCCGGTCGACCGCGAAGCATGGGACCGGAGTAAGTGCTAAAGCACTAACTCCGGTCGACAGGAGATATGGGGATGCAATCGACGATCAAATCCGTCGAGTACGACCGGCCGGTCTCGGCAGGGACCGTCTGTGGCGTCGGGCAAGCATGGGCCAAGGTGCCCGATGCACCTTCCGCCGAAGAACGCGCCGCACTGAAGGCGCGCATCAAGGCGCTGCTCGCACGTGAAAAGGCCGTGCTCGTCGCTCACTACTATGTGGATGCCGAACTGCAGGAACTGGCCGACGAAACCGGCGGCTGCGTTGCCGATTCGCTCGAAATGGCCCGCTTCGGCCGTGACCACGACGCGCAGACGCTCGTCGTCGCCGGCGTGCGCTTCATGGGCGAAACCGCGAAGATCCTGAGCCCGACCAAGCGTGTGCTGATGCCCGATCTCGATGCGACCTGCTCGCTCGATCTCGGCTGCCCGGTCGATGAATTCTCCGCGTTCTGCGATGCGCATCCCGACCGCACCGTCGTCGTCTACGCGAACACCAGCGCCGCCGTGAAAGCGCGCGCGGACTGGATGGTCACGTCGTCGATCGGTCTCGAGATCGTCGCCGACCTGCACGCGCGCGGCGAAAAGATCATCTGGGCACCCGATCGCCATCTCGGCAGCTACATCCAGAAGAAAACCGGCGCGGACATGCTGCTGTGGCAGGGCTCGTGCCTCGTCCACGACGAATTCAAGGGCATCGAGCTCGACCTGCTGCGCGCCGAATATCCGGATGCGAAGGTGCTCGTACACCCCGAGTCGCCGGAAAACGTCGTCGCGCAGGCGGACGTCGTCGGCTCGACGACGCAGCTGATCGACGCCGCCGTGAAGCTCGATGCGACGCATTTCATCGTCGCGACCGATCTCGGCATCCTGCACAAGATGCAGCTCGCGGCGCCCGGCAAGACCTTCATCGCCGCGCCGACGGCCGGCAACAGCGCGACCTGCAAGAGCTGCGCGCACTGCCCGTGGATGGCGATGAACGGCCTCGCGAACCTCGCCGACGTGCTCGAGCGCGGTCACAACGAGATCTTCGTCGATCCCGCGATCGGCGTGCGTGCGCGTCTGCCGATCGACCGGATGCTCGATTTCGCAGCGGCGCACAAGAAGCGCGTGCAGGCGAGCGGCGACCTGCAGCGCGACCAGCAACTGTTCGCGAACGTGGGGGCTGCATGACGACTGCAGTGTCTCCGCTGTTCGAAGCCGTCCGCGCACAATACGGCGCGGCATTCGACGAAGCGATCGCGCGCAACGTCGCCGACGCGATCGCTGAAGACGTCGGCACCGGCGACCAGACCGGGCGCCTCGTGCCGGCTGGCGAGCGGCGCCGTGCGCGCATCATCGTCCGCGAAGAGGCGGTGCTGTGCGGCGTGCCGTGGTTCGAGGCCGTGATCGCGCGGATCGATCCGTCGATCGTCGTGCAGTGGCGCTATCGCGAAGGCGACCGGATGACGCCGGATTCGACCGTCTGCGAACTCGAAGGGCCGGCGCGCGCGCTGCTGACGGCCGAGCGCAACGGGCTGAACTTCCTGCAGCTGCTGTCGGGCGTCGCGAGCGCGACGCGCCGTTACGTCGATCGCGTCGAAGGCACGCGCGCGAAGATCCTCGATACACGCAAGACGTTGCCGGGCCTGCGGCTCGCGCAGAAGTACGCGGTGCGCGTCGGCGGCGGCGAGAACCAGCGTCTCGCGCTGTACGACGGCATCCTGATCAAGGAAAACCACATCGCGGCCGCCGGCGGTGTCGGCGAGGCGCTCGATGCGGCGGTCGCGCTCGAGTCGGGCGTGCCGGTGCAGGTCGAAGTCGAGACGCTCGCGCAGCTCGACACGGCGCTCGCGCATGGCGCGCAGTCGGTGCTGCTCGACAACTTCACCCTCGACATGATGCGCGAAGCGGTGCGCGTCGCGTCCGGCAAGGCCGTGCTCGAAGTGTCGGGCGGCGTCAATTTCGATACGGTGCGCACGTTCGCGGAGACGGGCGTCGACCGGATCTCGATCGGCGCGCTGACGAAGGACGTGCGCGCGACCGACTATTCGATGCGAATCGTCGACTGACCGCACGACCTGCCGTCTGACGAAAAAGCCGCTGGCGCGCCAACGCCAGCGGCTTTTTTCATGCGGCGACAGCCGCCGCCGGGAAGGGCGGGCCGGTCAGCGGCGCGAGCGGGGCGTGAGCACGCTCGGCAGCGCCTTCGGCAGCGTGTGCGGCCAGTCGCGGCTGTAGTGCAGCCCGCGGCTTTCGCGGCGCGAGTACGCGCTTTTCACGATCAGCGTTGCGACGTCGACGAGATTGCGCAGTTCGAGCAGGTCGCGCGTCACGCGGAAGTTCGCGTAGTACTCGTGGATCTCGTCGCGCAGCAGCGACAACCGGTGCTTCGCGCGCTCGAGACGCTTGTCGGTGCGCACGATGCCGACGTAGTTCCACATCAGCCGGCGCAGCTCGTCCCAGTTGTGCGCGACGACCACTTCCTCGTCCGCGTCCGATACGCGGCTTTCGTCCCATGCGGGCAGCGTCGCCGGCATTTCGGCGTCGAAGCCGGCCGCTTCGATTGCCTCGGCGGCCGCGCGGCCGATCACGAGACATTCGAGCAGCGAGTTGCTCGCCAGCCGGTTCGCGCCGTGCAGCCCCGTGTACGACGTTTCGCCGACCGCATACAGGCCCGCGAGATCGGTGCGCCCCGCGAGGTCGGTCACGACGCCGCCGCACGTATAGTGCGCGGCCGGCACCACGGGAATCGGCTGCTTCGCGATGTCGATGCCGAATTCGAGGCAGCGCGCGTGGATCGTCGGGAAGTGTTCGCGCAGGAACGCTTCCGGCTGATGGCTGATGTCGAGATACACGCAGTCGATCCCGCGCTTTTTGATCTCGAAATCGATTGCGCGGGCGACGATGTCGCGCGGCGCCAGTTCCGCGCGCGGATCGTGCGCGGGCATGAAGCGCGTGCCGTCCGGCAGCTTCAGCAGGCCGCCTTCGCCGCGCACGGCTTCCGAAATCAGGAACGATTTCGCATACGGATGGAACAGGCAGGTCGGGTGGAACTGGATGAATTCCATGTTCGACACGCGGCAGCCCGCGCGCCACGCCATCGCGATGCCGTCGCCGGTCGCGGTGTCGGGGTTCGTCGTGTACAGGTAGACCTTGCCGGCGCCGCCGGTGGCGAGCACCGTATGCGGTGCCTCGATCGTGATCGTGCGGTCGCTGTCGACGTCGAGCGCATACAGGCCGTGACAGCGGCGGCCGGGCAGGCCGAGCCGGTCCGACGTGATCAGGTCGATCGCATGGTGGTTTTCGAAGAACGTGATGTTCGGATGCTGGCGTGCACGGTCGGACAAGGTCGCGAGCACCGCATGGCCGGTCGCGTCGGCCGCGTGGATGATGCGGCGGTGACTGTGGCCGCCTTCGCGCGTCAGGTGGAAACCGAGTTCGGCTGCATCGTCCTTCGTGAACGGCACGCCCTGCGAGATCAGCCATTCGATCGCTTCGCGGCCGTGTTCGACGATGTAGCGCGTCGCGCCTTCGTCGCACAGCCCGCCGCCGGCGACCAGCGTGTCGTCGACGTGGTTCTCGATGCTGTCCGCCGAGTCGAGGACGGCCGCGATGCCGCCTTGCGCGTTATCGCTCGCCCCCTCCATCATCGAACGTTTCGCGATCAGCGCGACACGTCGCGTGCTGGCCAGGTTCAGTGCGACCGACAGCCCTGCCAGGCCGCTGCCGACGATCGCCACGTCGAATTTCATGCTGCATCTCCATCGTTACGCTTTTGATCTTGCGTTCCGTCGGCCGTGGCCGCGGAAAGGGGAGAGCATACCGCGTCGGGCTCACACGTGCGCGCAAAACAAAAAGCCCCGCATGTGCGGGGCTTTTCGGTCGCCGTCAGGCTGGCAGAAACCGGAGATTACTTGATCTTGGTTTCTTTGTACTCAACGTGCTTGCGGACGACGGGATCGAACTTCTTGATCGCCATCTTTTCCGGCATGTTGCGCTTGTTCTTCGTGGTCGTGTAGAAGTGACCCGTACCAGCGGTCGACTCGAGCTTGATCTTGTCGCGTGCGCCTTTTGCCATGATTGTGCTCCTTGGGCTTAGGCTTCGCCGCGTGCGCGCAGGTCAGCGAGCACGGAATCGATGCCGTTCTTGTCGATCAGGCGCAGGCCGGCGTTCGAGACGCGCAGGCGCACCCAGCGGTTTTCGCTCTCAACCCAGAACCGGCGGTTTTGCAGGTTCGGGAGGAAGCGGCGCTTCGTCTTGTTGTTTGCGTGGGAAACGTTGTTGCCGCTCATCGGCGCTTTCCCAGTTACTTGGCATACGCGTGCCATGAGAGCACTCCTAATACGCTAAATTCGGGGTTCGATCGCCGATGAAGGTTCCATCGCACCGCCACGTGATCCATGGCTGCACTCAGAACGCCGAAGCCCATACAGACAAGGCCCTTCGATGGCTAGAACTGGTTGGAAAAAAGACAGACGACGATTCTAGCAGAAAAAGTTCAGAAAAATCAAACCTAATTTCGCTTCGTCGTTGCGGCGCCCTCGGGGCGAGGTCGCCGGGCCACAGTCTACAGCCATCCGGCGCGCGCGAACGAAAATGTATCGGCGGTGCCGACGACGACGTGGTCGAGCAGCTTTGCATCGACGAGCGCGAGCGCTTCGCGCAGCACCCGCGTGAGCCGGCGGTCTTCCGCGCTCGGCTGCACCGCGCCCGACGGGTGATTGTGCGCGACGATCACCGACGCGGCATTCAGCGTGAGCGCGCGCCGCACGATCTCGCGCGGGTAGACCGCCATCCGGGTGAGCGAGCCGCGTGCGCTTTCCTCCACGTCGATGAGGCCGTGGCGGGCGTCCAGGTACAGCGTGACGAACACCTCGTACGGACGCATGCCGATCCTGAGCCGCAGATAGTCCTCCACCGCGCCCGGCGAGTCGATCGGCATCCGTTCGCGTGCTTTCTCGATCAGCGCGCGCCGCGCAATCTCGGTCACGGCGATCAGCACCGCCGAGCGCGCGGCGCCGATGCCGGGATGCGTGGCAAATACGCCGGGCTCCGCGTCGAGCATGTCGCGCAGCGAGTGGCCGAACCGTGCGAGCAGCGCGCGGGCGCTGTCGAACACGTCGAGGCCGCCGCCGCCGGTGCCGAGCAGCAGCGCGATCAGTTCCGCGTCGGTCAGTGCGGCCGGCCCGCGTTCCAGCAACCGCTCGCGCGGCAGATGCGGTTTCCAGTTTCTCGGGCGCTGCTTGTGCGGCCGGCTGGCGGCTCGCAGGCGGGCCTGGGCGGCCGGGGTGTCCGCGGTGTCGCGACATTCGGTCGCCGGGGCGGCGAGGCAGGATGACGGCATGATTGAAACTCCATTGGCGGCGCGTATGCGCGCGGCGTCGCCGCACTTTCAGCCTTGCGCGCTCAGGTGACTTACAATATTGGCTTTGCGCCGGGCCTTTCGGCCAGTTCGGGCGCCGACGAACACGAGTTATCCATGAGCCTCATCGATCTATCCGAAGTGAAGCCCGGTTCCCATGTCACGCTGCATTACCGGCTTGCACTGGCCGACGGCGCCGACATCGTCAACACCTTCTCCGACAAGCCCGCCACGCTGCTGCTCGGCGCGGGGCAACTGGCACCCTCGCTGGAACAGATTCTGCTCGGGCTTCGGATCGGCGACCATTCGACTTTTCAGCTAACGCCCGAGCAAGGGTTCGGTCCCCGCAATCCCGACATGCTCCAGCGCGTGACGCTGTCGACGCTGCGCGAGAACGGGATGGTCGGCGACGATTTCACGCCGGGCGAACTGATCGAGTTCAACGCGCCGGACGGCGGCCGCTACGCAGGGGTGCTGAAGGAAGTCAGCGAAACCTCGGCGCTGTTCGACTTCAATCATCCGCTCGCGGGCCAAGCGCTCACGTTCGAAGTGAAAATCATCGGAATCCTGTAATCATGAGCACCACCGATACCTTGTCCGGGCAGACTGTCGCCGCCGATGCCGAAATCCTGCTGGCCCAACCGCGCGGCTTCTGCGCGGGGGTCGACCGTGCGATCGAGATCGTCGAGCGCGCGATCGCGATGCACGGTGCGCCGATCTACGTCCGTCACGAGATCGTCCACAACAAGTACGTGGTCGAGGATCTGAAGAAGAAAGGCGCGATTTTCGTCGAGGAACTCGAGGAAGTGCCGGCCGGCAACACCGTGATCTTCAGCGCGCATGGCGTGTCGAAGGCCGTGCGCGACGAGGCGGACGTACGCGGGTTGCGTATTTACGACGCAACCTGTCCGCTCGTCACCAAGGTGCACGTCGAAGTCGCGAAGATGCGCCAGGACGGCGTCGACATCGTGATGATCGGCCACAAGGGCCATCCGGAAGTCGAAGGCACGATGGGGCAGGTCGAGCGCGGCATGCATCTCGTCGAAAGCGTCGAGGACGTGCAGAAGCTCGAGCTTGCCGATCCCGAGCGCATCGCGCTCGTCACGCAGACGACGCTGTCCGTCGACGACGCGGCCGAGATCATCGGCGCGCTGAAGGCGAAGTATCCGAAGATTCGCGAGCCGAAGAAGCAGGACATCTGCTACGCGACGCAGAACCGCCAGGATGCGGTGAAGTTCATGGCGCCGCAGTGCGACGTCGTGATCGTCGTCGGCAGCCCGAACAGCTCGAATTCGAGTCGCCTGCGCGAAGTGGCCGAGAAGCGCGGCGTGGCCGCGTACATGGTCGACGCACCCGACCAGATCGATCCGGCATGGGTCGCGGGCAAGCGCCGCATCGGCGTGACGGCCGGCGCATCGGCACCGGAGGTGCTCGCCCAGGCCGTGATCGCGCGGTTGCGCGAGCTCGGCGTGCGCAATGTGCGTGCACTCGACGGCATCGAGGAAAACGTGTCGTTTCCGCTGCCGCGCGGGCTGAATCTGCCGCCCGCCGCCTGATTGCCGCATTGCACCTGCGGTACCCCGAAGCGCGCCTCCCGGCGCGTTTTTTTTGCGCTGCGAAAATGCGATCGCAACCATTAATCACATTAATGGTGCAACCAGGTTGCTATGTCCGCGCTTAACCGTCTCTCAAAATTGGTTGCAATGCAGGAAAACCCCATCGAATCAGGATTATTGGCGTCCTATAAATGGAGTTACAATGCGCCCGTTTTCAAGGCGGAATGGCTTTGAAACCGGGTTTTGGCAAGGCGCGGGAGACCTATTCGATGCATGTGAAGTTGGCTTACGCCAAGTCCGTCGCCGCACCGGTTGCAATGGTTGCCGGATGCAGCAAAAAGAGCGACGACGGGGCGGGCAGGGAGGCTGCGCCACGCGCAGTACCGGCGGCCAGCGACGTGCGCGCCGCCGGAACCGGTCGTGCGGCGCCGTCGGTGTGCCGCATTGCGCAATCGGACAGAGACAAGGATAACGGGGCACGTTTGGCGATCGAGGAATTCAACGCGCAGCGCTCGACGATCGGCATGCAGGCGGCACGGCGGGCAGCGCTCGCCGGCGGCGTGGCGATCGACCGGGCGACGGGCACGCAGGTTGCCCTGCAACGAGCCGCCGATCGCGATGCGGCAGCAGCAGGGCGCGTGGAACCACGGACGCCCGGGTTTCGGGGCAACGCAGGCAACGTGCAGATGTCACTGATCCCCTTTCATTTCGATTCGACGAAGCAGCGTGTCGCCGCGACCCATCGCGTCGCGGTGGGCGGTGTGCTTCGATTCACGAATTCCGACGCAGTCCTGACGAAAGTCGGGTGCCACCTTCGCGATGCCGGCTCCGGCGTCGCGCGGGCGGCGGCGGACGTCCCGCTTGCCACGCAGGCGACGGCGTCCGGCATCGGAGCGCAAACCCTTGGCGACAATGGCATGTGCGCCGCCAAGGTGGTCGAGCCCGCGGGCGACGCGGTGCGGAACCTGATCTGTCCGGACGCGGGGTTCGCCCCGGCCCGGACGGAAAAAGGCATGGATTCCGGAACCCCGGAAGCCGGCCGTTTCGGCACGCTGCCCTACGACTTCAAGGAGGCCAAGACCACCGTCCTCGATGTCGTGACGATTTAGCGACGGGACTCATGATGGCACCGGAACAGTGCGGTGCCGTTTTTGTATCCGCTCCGGCGGCAGGTCCGGCCGTACAGGCCGGGCGGCGCGCGCCGGGACGATCCACCCTTACCGGTATCGACTAGTACCCGCAGTGTCGCCGAGAAGGCGCGATTCCTCGCTTACCCGCGGGGCGCAACGTCCTCCGGCAGCATGGGCCAAGGAGCTTTAAATGGATATTTTCGTCCAGCAGATCCTCAACGGGCTGGTGCTCGGCAGTGTGTACGCCATCATCGCGTTGGGCTACACGATGGTGTACGGCATTCTCGGCATCATCAACTTCGCGCACGGCGACGTGCTGATGATCGGTGCGATGGTCGCCCTGTCGGCGATCACCGTGCTGCAGAATCACTTCCCCGGACTCGGCAACGTCGCGACGCTGACGATCGGCCTTGGCATTGCGGCGGTCGTCTGTGCGTTCGTCGGCTTCGCGATCGAGCGCGTCGCGTACCGGCCGCTGCGCCGCGCGCCGCGCCTCGCCCCGCTGATCACCGCGATCGGCGTGTCGATCCTGCTGCAGACGGCCGCGATGATCATCTGGTCGCGCAACCCGCTGCCGTTCCCGCAATTGCTGCCGACCGATCCGATCAACGTGATCAAGGCGACCGACACGACGCCCGGCGCCGTGATCTCGGTCACTGAAATCGTGATCATCGCGGTGGCGTTCCTCGTGATGGCCGGCCTCTTGCTGCTCGTCCACAAGACGAAGCTCGGCCGCGCGATGCGTGCGATCGCCGAAAGCCCGAACACCGCGAGCCTGATGGGCGTGAACCCGAACTTCGTGATCTCGGCGACGTTCATGATCGGTTCCGCGCTGGCCGCGCTGGCCGGCGTGATGATCGCGTCCGAGTACGGCAACGTGCACTTCTACATGGGCTTCATCCCCGGCATGAAGGCATTCACGGCGGCGGTGCTCGGCGGGATCGGCAACCTCGGCGGCGCGATGGTCGGCGGCGTGCTGCTCGGCCTGATCGAGCAACTCGGCGCGGGTTACATCGGCAACCTCACGGGTGGCGTATTCGGCAGTAACTACCAGGACGTGTTCGCCTTCATCGTGCTGATCATCGTGCTGGTGTTCCGTCCGTCGGGCCTGCTGGGCGAACGTGTCGCGGACCGCGCGTAACGGAAGGGAGCAAACAACATGACATCCATTCAACCGATCGAATCCTCGACGTCGCTCGTCGAAGAGCGCAACACGACCAAGACCGTCATCATCGGCATCCTGACCGCGGCCTTCGTGATCGCGGCGCCGATCATCATCGGCTCGGCCGGCGGCAACTACTGGGTCCGCGTGCTCGACTTCGCGATGCTGTACGTGATGCTCGCACTCGGCCTGAACGTCGTGGTCGGCTTCGCCGGCCTGCTCGACCTCGGCTATATCGCGTTCTACGCGGTGGGCGCATACACGGCGGCTTTGCTGAGCTCGCCGCACCTGAGCTCGCAATTCGAGTGGATCGCGGCGCTCGCGCCGAACGGATTGCACTTCCCGTTCTTCGTCATCGTGCCGATCGCGATGGCGCTGGCGGCGACCTTCGGGATCCTGCTCGGCGCGCCGACGCTACGCCTGCGCGGCGACTACCTGGCGATCGTGACGCTCGGCTTCGGTGAAATCGTCCGGATCTTCATGAACAACCTCGACCGTCCGGTGAACATCACCAACGGCCCGAAGGGGATCACGGGCATCGATCCGGTGCACATCGGCGACTTCAGCCTCGCGCAGACGCACTCGCTGTTCGGGATCCAGCTGCCGTCGGTCTACATGTACTACTACCTGTTCGTGCTGTGCTCGCTGCTGGTGATCTGGGTGTGTACGCGCCTGCAGCACTCGCGTATCGGCCGTGCATGGGCGGCGATCCGCGAAGACGAGATCGCGGCGAAGGCGATGGGCATCAACACCCGCAACGTGAAGCTGCTCGCATTCGCGATGGGCGCGTCGTTCGGCGGCCTGTCGGGCGCGATGTTCGGATCGTTCCAGGGCTTCGTGTCGCCGGAATCGTTCACGTTCTGGGAATCGATCGTCGTGCTGGCCTGCGTGGTGCTCGGCGGCATGGGCCACATCCCGGGCGTGATCCTGGGTGCGGTGCTGCTCGCGATCTTCCCGGAATTCCTGCGCTCGACGATGAGCCCGCTGCAGCATGCGCTGTTCGGTCATGACATCGTCGATACGGAAGTGATCCGTCAGGCGCTGTACGGCCTCGCGATGGTGGTCATCATGCTGTACCGCTCGGAAGGCTTGTGGCCGGCGGCGAAGCATGAGGACAAGATCGCGAAACTGGCGAAGCGCGCCAGCAAGAAGCCGGTGCGCGCCTAACCTACGGACACAGGGGATACACATATGAGCGACAAGCAAATCCGACTGTCCGTGCAGGGCGTGAACAAACGCTTCGGCGGCCTGCAGGCACTGTCTGACGTCGGCCTGCAGATCCGCGAAGGCGAGATCTACGGCCTGATCGGCCCGAACGGCGCCGGCAAGACCACGTTCTTCAACGTGATCACGGGCCTCTACACGCCGGACTCCGGCGACTTCAAGCTGGACGGCACGAACTACACGCCGACGGCCGTGCACCAGGTTGCGAAGGCCGGCATCGCGCGCACGTTCCAGAACATCCGCCTGTTCGGCGGGATGACCGCGCTGGAAAACGTGATGGTGGGCCGCCACGTGCGCACCAAGCACGGCTTGCTCGGCGCGGTGTTCCAGACGCCGGCCGAACGCCAGGAAGAGCGCGAGATCAAGGAACGCGCGATCGAGCTGCTCGACTACGTCGGCGTGCTGCAGTATGCGGACTACACGTCGCGCAACCTGTCGTACGGCCACCAGCGCCGCCTGGAAATCGCGCGCGCACTGGCAACCGACCCGAAGCTGCTCGCGCTCGACGAGCCGGCGGCCGGGATGAACGCGACCGAGAAGGTCGAACTCACGCGCCTGCTCGACAAGATCCGCTCGGACGGCCGCACGATCCTGCTGATCGAGCACGACGTGAAGCTCGTGATGGGTCTGTGCAACCGGATGACGGTGCTCGATTACGGCAAGGTGATCGCCGAGGGTCTGCCGCAGGACGTGCAGAAGAATCCGAAGGTGATTGAGGCATATCTCGGCGCAGGGGTGCACTGATGGCAGCGGCAATGTTGAAAATCAAGGGCTTGCAGGTCAACTACGGCGGCATCCAGGCCGTCAAGGGCGTTGACATGGAAGTCCGCCAGGGCGAGCTCGTCACGCTGATCGGCGCGAACGGTGCCGGCAAGACCACGACGATGAAGGCGATCACGGGTCTGAAGGCGTACTCGGCGGGCGACATCGAGTACGACGGCAAGTCGATCAAGGGCGTGCCGTCGCACGAGCTGCTCAAGCGCGGCCTCGCGATGGTGCCGGAAGGCCGCGGGATCTTCGCGCGGATGTCGATCATCGAGAACATGCAGATGGGCGCGTACCTGCGCAACGACAACGAGCAGATCAAGAAGGACGTCGACCGGATGTTCGGCTTCTTCCCGCGCCTGAAGGAGCGTGCGACGCAGCTCGCGGGCACGCTGTCGGGCGGGGAGCAGCAGATGCTGGCGATGTCGCGCGCGATTCTCTCCAAGCCGAAGCTGCTGCTGCTCGACGAGCCGTCGATGGGGCTGTCGCCGATCATGGTCGAGAAGATCTTCGAAGTGGTGCGCGAGATCTCGAAGGAGGGCATCACGGTGCTGCTGGTCGAGCAGAACGCGCGTCTCGCGCTGCAGGCCGCCGACCGCGGTTACGTGATGGATTCCGGCACGGTCACGATGGAAGGCGACGCGAAGCAGATGCTCGACGATCCGAAGGTGCGTGCCGCGTATCTGGGCGAGTGAATGAGCGGGCCCGGTGCGGCGCGACGGCGGATGCCGGCGTGCCGCGCAAGGGCTTTCGAAAGGCTGTCACGGGATGCCGTGGCAGCTTTTTTTTTCGTGCGGCGCGCGCGGCAGCGAACTGTGCGTGCGGATCCGACTCCATTCATTCGACCGTGACGCCGATCATGCGGTGCGAGATGCCGTAGCGTGAAGGCGTCCGCAACCGGCCGTCCGCATCCGGCCGACCGCAACCGGCCGACCGCAAACCGACACGCGGGCTGCGTAGCATGGTCGATCCATCGGGACACGGAGAGCACGCATGAGTCTGGACTACGGTTTCGTGAAGGCGAAGGTGACGTCGGTGGCGCAGCTGAAGGGCTCGCCGCACGGCCGCGAAATCCAGTATCACATCCACCTGACGCTCGCGTTGCCGACCGGCGACTGGGACGTCGCGATCAACGTCGGCACCAACGACGCGGACGACCTGCTGAACTACAAGCTCGTCTACGATTTCCATCATCCGGTCACGGCGGCGCTCGCGGCCGCGGCCGAAGGCTATACGGATCTGACCGGGCAAACGGCACTGCCGGCACTCGACTATCTGCGCAGCGACATCCTGAACGAGACGGGTGCGTGGCGCGCGAGCGCGGTCATGGACGGCACCGAGAACGCGGAGCCGATCCCGTCGCTGCTGCGGCTCGTCAATGCCGCGCAGTCGCAGGGGCTCGACGTCGTCGTGTTCGGCCGCACGTATCGGCAAGGCAACGGCATTCACGACACCCACATGAACCAGGGTTCGACGGGCTCGAACTACCTGCATCGCGTGGGCGACGACCACAACGATCACAACGACGTGTGGCAGGACGGTGCGCTGATCGTGCGCGTGAACGACACGCAATGGGCCGCGTATTTCGCCGCGTTCGAGCAGCAGGCCGTGCCGACCGACGCGCTCGGCAATCCGCTGCCGGGTGCGGGGCCGATCACGCGCTGAGGGCGGCGGCTGCCGGCGGCGTCAGGTGGCCGGCAGGGTCTTGCCGAACGAGATGCGTTCCTCGACGCGATAGCCGAGCGCCGAGTAGAAGCGGCACGCATCGTCGTTGCCAGGCAGTACCTGCAGATTGATCTTCAGGCAGCCGCGCGCGGCGAGCGCGCGTTCCGCATGCGCGATCAGCGCGCGGCCGATGCCGAGCCGCCGCGCATCGTTCGACACGCCGAACGAGTAGAGCCAGCCGCGATGTCCGTCGAAACCCGCCATCAGCGTGCCGACCACCCGCGCGTCGCAGGTCGCGACGAAGAACAGCTCCGGCTGCGTCGCGAGCTTCAGCTCGATCGATCGCAGCGGATCGCGGTGCGGCGGCGCGCCGGCTTCGTCGTACTGCGGGAACGCGTCGCGCCAGACGGCCAGCACGGCATCGGTGTCGGCGCGTTCGAACGGGCGGATCGCGACAGCATCGGCGGTGGCATCCATCGCGGCGGTCTCCTTACAGCGTGTCGAGAATCGACCGCAGCATCGCCATCATCTGGTCGATTTCCTCGGTCGTCACGTTCAGCGCGGGCATGAAGCGCAGCAGGTTCGGGCGCGCCGCATTCAGCAGCAGGCCGTCGGGCTGCATGTCGCGCGCCTTCTCGACGATCTGCGGGCCGATGTCCTTGCCGAGCAGCAGCGCGCGCAGCAGGCCTTCGCCGCGTTCGCCCTCGAAGCCGCGCTCCTCCGACAGTTCGAGCAGCTTGCGCTTCAGATACTCGCTGCGCGCACGCACGCCTTCGAGGAAGCCGGGTGCGACGAGTTGCGAGATCACCGAATAGCCGGCCGCCGTCATCAGCGGGTTGCCGTTGTACGTGCCGCCCTGGTCGCCGGCCTCGAACACCGCGACGTCGGCCTTCGACAGCAGCGCGCCGAGCGGTGCGCCGCCGCCGATGCCTTTCGCGAGCGTCATGACGTCCGGCTCGATGCCGGACAGCTCGTACGCGAACAGCGTGCCCGCGCGGCCGCAACCGCTTTGCACTTCGTCGACGATCAGCAGCAGATTGTGCTGCTTCGTCAGCGCGCGCAGCGCCTGCATGAATTCACGCGTTGCCGGAATCACGCCGCCTTCGCCCTGGATCGGCTCGAGCATCACCGCGACGGTCTTGTCGGTGATCAGCTTCTCGACCGAGTTGATGTCGTTCAGCTCGGCCTTCGGGAAGCCCGGCACCTGCGGCGCGTAGATCGTGTCCCAGCCCGGCTTGCCGCTGGCCGACATCGTGGCGAGCGTGCGGCCGTGGAAGCTGTGGTCGAACGTGATGATCTCGTATGCGCCGTTCTTGAACTTGCGGCCCCACTTGCGCGCGAGCTTGATCGCGCCTTCGTTCGCTTCGGCGCCGCTGTTCGTGAAGAACACCTTGTCGAACACGCTGTGCTGCGTGAGCAGGCCCGCGAGCTTTGCCATCGGTTCGTTGTAGAACGCGGGCGACGGGTTCAGCAGCTTCTCGGCCTGCGTCTTCAGCGCTTCGACGATGCCGTCGTTGCAGTGGCCAAGGCTGTTGACGGCCCAGCCCTGGATGAAGTCCAGATAGCGCTTGCCCGTGTGATCGTAGAGCCACGAACCCTTGCCGTGCGTAAACACGATGTCGGGGCGGTTCGTGATGTACATCAGCGAGTCGATCGGGTAATCGTTCAGGGGCATGGCAGCAGACTCCAGCGGGCGTTGAAAGGGAAACGGGCAATAAAAAAGCCACGGAAGGCCGTGGCTGGTGGGTCGAACAGCTTGTGCGTAACCGGTGAAGCGGAGGAGGGTTACGCGCGAGTCCGTGACGAGCCGGCGGCATCCGGGCGGAGCGGCGAGCGGCGACGTCGGAGAGCGGACAGGAAGCGGTTCATGTGCGCAAGCATAAGGCATCCCGCGCCCCACTGTAAACCGCCGCGATGCCACGGATGTGACACGGCGGCGCGCAGCGGGGGACGCGGGCGCGCCCGGTGCTCAGACCGGATGCGCGAGATCGGCGGCGCTCGTGAACGAGTCCGCGTAGAACTCGTCGGCCGGCAGCGCGTGGTGCTGCGTGAAGTCGCGCTGCGCGGATTCGACCATCACCGGCGCGCCGCATGCGTACACCTGGTGGCCCGACAGATCGGGCAGATCCTCGATCACCGCGCGGTGGACGAAGCCGGTGCGGCCGGTCCACTGATCGGCGCCGTCCGGCTCGGACAGCACCGGCACGTACTTGAAGTTCGGGATCTCGCGCGCCCACTGCTCGGCGAGCTCGCCGAGGTAGATGTCCTTCTTGCGGCGCGCGCCCCAGTAGAGCGTCATCGGACGCGTGATGCCCGAATGCTTCACGTGCTCGATGATCGCCTTGATCGGCGCGAAGCCCGTGCCCGATGCGAGCAGCACGATCGGCTTGTCGGAATCCTCGCGCAGGAAGAACGTGCCGAGCGGGCCTTCGAAACGCAGGATGTCGCGCTCCTTCATCGCACCGAACACATGGTCGGTGAACTTGCCGCCCGGCATGTGGCGAATGTGCAGCTCGATCGGGCCTTCCTCGTGCGGCGCATTCGCCATCGAGTAGCTGCGGCGCGAGCCGTCCTTCAGGATGAACTCGACGTACTGGCCGGCGAGGTATTGCAGGCGTTCGTTGGCGGGCAACTGCAGCTTCACGACCATCACGTCGTCGGCCTTGCGTTCGAGTGTCGCGATCCGGCACGGCAGCTTCTTCACTTGCACGCCGTCGACGCCGGCGATTTCGCGCACGTCGATCTCGAGGTCGCATTGCGCCTTCGAGCAGCACAGCAGCGCGAGGCCGCGCGTGCGTTCATCGTTGGACAGTGCCGACGCGGCATGCGGGCCCTGTTCGATCTGGCCCGACACGATCTGGCCCTTGCAGGAGCCGCACGCGCCGTTCTTGCATCCGTACGGCAGATGGACGTTCTGGCGCAGCGCGGCTGCCAGCACGGTTTCGTCCGATTCGACCTGGAACTGCCGGCCGCTTTGCTTGAGAGTAACGTTGAATGCCATAGAACCAAATAGAACAAAATGTGGGGACCGTGCATCTCACGCACGGCAGCTACAATGCAAACCCGTTGCGCGCCGCGCAACGGTGGCTACTGACTTCGCAACCAACATGATCGCGACTCGAATCCTGCGCCGGCCGCGCGCCCTGATCGTCGGCTGCGGCGACGTCGGCCTGCGCTGCGTTGCGCAATGGCGCGCCGCGCGCCGCAACCTGCGCATCGTCGCGCTGACGAGCCATCCGGGCCGCTGCGACGAACTGCGCGCGGCAGGCGCGACGCCGATCGTCGGCAACCTCGATCGCCGGGCGACGCTCGGACGAATCGCGGGGCTCGCGCGTACGATCCTGCATCTCGCGCCGCCGCAATCCGACGGCCGCGACGATCGCCGCACGCGTGCGCTGATCGCCGCATTGTCCGTGCCTGCAAGGCGACCGGCCGCACCGCCGGTGGCGTCGGTCGGCCGGCTGCGCTCGCTGCGCGCCGCGACCCGACAGGCCGGCGCGCCGGCTCGGGCAGCGCGTATTGTACCCGACGCCCTTCGCGCGCCGACGCTCGTCTACGCCAGTACGACGGGCGTATACGGCGATTGCGGCGGGGCGCGAATCGACGAAACGCAGCCGCTGCGACCCGCGAATCCGCGTGCGTTCCGGCGCGTGTCGGCCGAGCGTCAGTTGCGGGCGGCGACGGTGCGCGGCGTGCTGTCCGCGCGCATCGTGCGCATTCCTGGCATCTATGCGGCGAACCGGCTGCCGCTCGCGCGGCTCGAGCGCGGCACGCCGGCGCTCGACGCGGCCGACGACGTCTACACGAACCACATCCATGCGGACGACCTCGCGGCGATCCTGCGGCGCGCAGCGATGCGCGGCAAGCCGGCGCGCGCCGTGCACGCGTCGGACGACAGCGAACTGCGGATGGGAGAGTATTTCGACCGGGTCGCGCAGGTGTTCGGCCTGCCGCCGCCGCCGCGCATCAGCCGGGCAGACGCCGAGCATCGGCTCGAGCCGACGCTCCTGTCGTTCATGCGCGAGTCGCGGCGCCTGTCCAATGCACGGCTCAAGGCCGAATTGTGCGTGACGTTGCGCTATCCGACCGTAGACGAATTCCTTCAAACGCTCGCGCCGGGCGGCGCGTCAGGTCAACGCGGGTAACGCCTCGATCAGCAGGAAGCACAGCAGTGCGCCGATCAGCGCGCCGATCAGATTCGGATGATATTTGTGCTTCATGTGCATCGTGGCCAGCAGCGCGCCGATCACGATGACGCCCACGACCGCGAACGCGATCGTCACGTACGACAGTTCGAACGAATGGTCGATGTTCATGATGTCCCCCCTGCATCGCTGCTCGTGCAGCTTGTGATTTCAGTATAGCGGGGGAACATGGGGCCGCGATGCGGCCCGGCACCGAACGGTCGTGCGGATTTTCCCTTACAGGGTTTTGACGGGATGGCGCAGGGTTGCAAGGTCGCCTTCCCCGAGCCATCTCCACTCGCCCGGCGCCAGGTCGTCCGGCAGCGTGAAGCCGCCGATGCTTTCGCGGTGCAGCGCCTCGACGCGGTTGCTGGCGGCCGCGACCATGCGTTTCACCTGATGATATTTGCCTTCGAGGACGGTCAGCGCGAGCGCGTGCGTGCCGCGCGCATCGGCGGCGACCGCCGCGATCGGCTTCGGCTCGCCGTGAAGCTGCACGCCGGCGCGTAGCGTATCCAGCTGGGTGTCGTCGAGCGGGTGGCGCACGGTCGCGACGTAGGTCTTCGGTACCTTGCGCTTCGGCGACGTGTACGCGTGCACGAACTGGCCGTCGTCGGACAGCAGCAGGAGGCCCGTCGTGTCCTGGTCCAGGCGGCCGACGCACTGCACGCCGCGCGCGACGAGCGGCGCGGGCAGCAGGCTGAACACGCTCGCGTGGTGTTGCGGCTCGCGCGAACACTCGTAGCCGGCCGGCTTGTTGAGCGCGAGATACGCGCGGGCGTGGAACGGCCACGCGGTGTCGTCGACCGTGAACACGAGGCCGCCGGTATCGAACGACGCGTCGGGGTCGGTCGTGCTCGCGCCCGCGACGGTGACGCGGCCCGTTTCGATCAGGCCGCGGCACTGGCGGCGCGAGCCGAAGCCCTGCGTGTAGAGAATGCTTTCGAGATCCATAGCGCGCGCATTCTATCAAGCGGCGGGCCGGTACCGGCACGAACCCGCCCGCGCTGGTAAGCTGCCGAAGCCGCAGCACCGCGCGCGACGCGGCGCTCGTTCAATCGTCACGGAACGTCCATGCCATTCGATCCGCTCCTGTTCGGCCGCAAGGCCGCCGCCATCGTGCTGGCCGCCACGGTTTCGTCGGCCGCGTTCGCGCATGCGCACGTCGCGAACAGCGATCCGGCCGCGAACGCGGCGCTGGCCGCCGCGCCGGCCGCTGTCACGATCGATTTCACCGAGCCGCTGGAGGCCGCGTTCAGCTCGCTCGTCGTCGTCGACGGCGCCGGCAAGACGGTGTCCGACGGCCATGCGAAGATCGACGCCGCGAACCGCAAGCGCATGACGGTGCCGCTGACCGCGCTCGGCGCGGGCGCCTACTATACGGTGAAATGGGTGGCCGTCGCGACCGACGGACATCGCACGCAAGGGGCGTACGGCTTCAGCGTGAAGTAAAACACAGCAGGTAACGGCGGCGGCAGGCTCGTGCCGGGGCTGCCGGCACCTTGATCCGACACGGAGTTTGCCGCATGAATCCGACGACGCTCGACGCACTCGCCGATTTTCCCCGCCAGCTCGAAGCCCATTTCGCCGCCGTGCCGGACGGCTATGCACGCTGGAAGCCCGACGACTGGAGCGGGATGCCGAGCGAGCATTTCTCGCCGCTCGGGCAGCTCTGCCACGTGCGCGACATCGAGATCGACGGTTACCATGTGCGGCTGCGGCGGATGCTCGACGAAGATCACCCGCTGCTCGTGTCGGTCGACGGCGACGCGCTCGCGCTCGAGCGCCGCTACGACGCGGCTTACGCGTCCGACGCGCTCGCGGCGATTCGCGACGCACGGCGCGTGACGCTCGACCTCGTGGCAAGCCTCACGCCAGAGCAGCTCGCGCGCACCGGCGAGTTCGACGGCTACGGCGCGCTGACCGTGCGCGGCCTCGTTCATTACCTGTGCAGCCACGACCAGCAGCATCTGGCCGGCATGCAGTGGCTGCTCGGCAAGATCGACGCGGTGCTGTACGCACGCTGATTGCGCGCGGTCCTGCGGCCGTGCCGCGTGGTGTGTCGCCCGCGAGCGGATTTCGACGTCGTTGTCGGTGGGGGCGCCCACCGTTCAGGCCATCTGATTGGATCGCATTTCTGGATAATCCATCCAGCCGCACCCGGCTGACCTGCGCGCCGTGCGTGCCTACACTCCTAGCTTCATTCACCGCAAAAAGGAGTCAACCGTGGCCACTCACACGCTCGCAGACAAGGTCGTCCTGATCGCAGGCGGCGCCAAGAATCTCGGCGGCCTGATCGCCCGGGACCTGGCCAGCCACGGCGCGAAGGCGGTGGCGATTCACTACAACAGCGCGGCGTCGCAAGCGCAGGCCGAAGAGACGGCCGCCGCCGTGCGCGCGGCCGGCGCGCAAGCCGCGACGTTCCAGGCCGACCTGACGACGGCTGCCGCGGTCGAGAAGCTGTTCGACGACGCGAAGCAGCACTTCGGCAAGATCGACATCGCGATCAACACGGTCGGCAAGGTGCTGAAGAAGCCGTTCACCGACATCTCCGAGGCCGAGTACGACGAGATGTTCGCGGTCAACAGCAAGTCGGCGTTCTTCTTCATCAAGGAAGCGGGGCGGCACCTCGAGGATCACGGCAAGCTCGTCACGCTCGTGACGTCGCTGCTCGGCGCGTTCACGCCGTTCTATGCGGCGTACGAAGGGTCGAAGGCACCGGTCGAGCACTTCACGCGTGCCGCATCGAAGGAATACGGCGCGCGCGGCATCTCGGTGACGGCAGTCGGGCCCGGTCCGATGGATACGCCGTTCTTCTACCCGGCCGAAGGCGCCGATGCGGTCGCCTATCACAAGACGGCCGCGGCACTGTCGCCGTTCAGCAAGACGGGCCTGACCGACATCGAGGACGTCGTGCCGTTCATCCGCCATCTGGTGACCGACGGCTGGTGGATCACCGGCCAGACGATCCTGATCAACGGCGGCTATACCACCAAGTAACGCGCGACCCGGTCACGCGCCGTGCCGGGGCGGTCGTCGCGTGCGCGCGGCGCACCGCAATGGACTGTTTGCGTGGACAATGGACGCTCGCGCGGGCACCCGGCCGCGCGAGCGTTTCTTCCGTGCCGGCGCGACGTGGTGCAATCGGCCGCGACGCGCGGCGCGTGCCGGCGACGGTCGCCCGAACCCCCGTTTTACGCCTGCCGATGGACAAGCTGGACCAGGTCAGAATCTTCCTTCAGGTTGCCGAGATGGGCAGCTTCATCAAGGCCGCGCATGCGCTCGACGTGCCGCGCGCGACCGTGTCGGCTGCCGTCCAGCAGCTCGAGACGGCGCTCGGCACGCGCCTGTTGCACCGCACGACGCGGCAGGTCCAGCTGACCGCCGACGGCGCGCTGCTGCTCGAGCGCGGCCGGCGCCTGCTCGCGGAAGCCGACGAGCTCGACCGGCTGTTCCGGCGTCGCGATCGCGACGTGATCGGGCGGCTGAACGTCGACGCGCCGAGCCGGATCGCGCGCCGCATGATCGCGCCCGCGCTGCCGTCGCTGTTTCGCCGCTACCCGAAGCTGCAGCTGTCGCTCGGCTCGACCGACCGCTCGATCGACCTCGTGCAGGAAGGCGTCGACTGCGCGATCCGCGTCGGGCGCCTCGCGGACAGCAGCCTCGTCGTGCGGCCGCTCGGGCAGTTCGCGCTGATCAACTGCGCGAGCCCCGACTACCTGCGCGAATGCGGCGTGCCCGAGCATCCGGACGCACTCGCGCACGGGCACTGGGCGATCGGCTATGCGTCGCCGACGACCGGGCGCGAGCTCGGCTGGGAATATGGTGCGGACGGCGGGCAGCACACGCTCGCGCTGCCGAGCCGTGTGATCGTCAACAACGCAGAAACCTATATTGCGAGCTGCGTTGCCGGGATGGGGCTGATCCAGATTCCGCGCTTCGACGTCGTGCATCTGCTCGACAGCGGTGCGCTGGTCGAGGTGATGCCCGGCCATCGGGCCGCGCCGATGGACGTGTCGGCCGTGTATCCGCATCGCCGGCACCGGTCGAGACGGCTCAACGCGTTCGTCGAGTGGTTCGGGGAGTTGATGGCGGCCGCGCTGAACGATACGGGCACGAGCGGGCGCGGCGACTGACAGCGGCGCCGTGCTGCACGGCGTCGGACACTTTCCGCAGCGCGAGGCGCCGGGCGCCGGGTGCGGACGCGATCATGCGGTTCTGCGAGCCAGGTTGAAGGCGCGGCGCGCATCCTGGCGCGAGGTCGGTCGAACCGGTCATTCGGTGCGGTGCGGAACGTCGTCCGGGAACGGGTAGGGTGCATGCGGCCCCGGCCTGTCGGGCACGGGCGGCTCGCGCAGCAGATCGCATCCGCCCAGCATGATCGACAGCAGGACGGCGAGCACGCCGCGGCAGATCGGGCTTGAAATGAGGGGCATGGGCGGCCTCCGCGCTGGCGTTTCCTGTTGCTTGGACCGCCGGGACAGGGCGCGCGTTGCGGTGCCGCCTTGCCGGCGGCAAAAAGCACGACGCAACAACAAAAAACCCGCGAAGCGGCGAGCTTGCGCGGGTTTCGACAGTGCAGCGCATGCGACGCTGCGAAATACTGGTGCCCAGGGCCGGAATCGAACCGGCACGCCTTGCGGCGGGGGATTTTGAGTCCCCTGCGTCTACCAATTTCACCACCTGGGCCTTGATCCTGGCCGCGCATGCGATGGTGCGCGGCGAAACGCGGATTATGGCGGAAAACGGGGCACCGGGCAAGCCACCCGGCGACCGGCCGCGTGTTACTGGCTCAGATAGACGAACTGGCCGTGCTTCACGATCCCCATCACGCTCGCGCGCTGATCGAGCCCCACGTGGTCCTTGTCGCTGGTATTGACGACGCCGTTCGGCACGACGAGCTCGTGCGCGCGTTCGAGTTCGCGGCGCAGCGCCGCGCGGAAGGCCGGCGTGCCGGGCTGCGCGGCTTTCAGCGCGCGGCCGGCCGCGTCCGCGAGGCGCGGGTACACGCCCGCTGCGTCGCCCGCGAACTGCGTGACGGTGCCGGCGCCGTATTTCGCTTCGTACGCATCGACGAACGCGAGCGCGGCCTTGCGGGCCGGATGGTCGGCGGGCAGCGTGCGCGCGACGACGACCGGCTGGGTCGGGAACAGCGTCCCGTCGACGTCCTTGCCGCCGAGCTTGATGAATTCCGGCGTCGCGATCCCGTGCGTCTGGTAGATCGCGCCCTTGTAGCCGCGCTCGATCAGCGTGCGCTGCGGCAGCACGGCAGGCGTGCCCGAGCCGGCGATCAGGATCGCGTCGGGCTTCGCCGCGATCAGCTTCAGCGCCTGGCCGGTCACGCTCGCGTCGGTGCGGTTGAAGCGCTCGGTCGCGATCACGCGGATCTTGCGCACTTCCGCGAAACGCGTGAACTCGTTCAGCCAACTGTCGCCGTAGCTGTCCGCGAAGCCGATGAAGCCGACCGTCTTCACGCCGTGGTTGGCCATGTAGCGCGTCATCACGTCGGCCATCGCGCTGTCGCTCTGTGCCATCTTGAACGCCCAGGTCCGCGCGCCTTCCTGCGGCTCGACGATCGCGCCGGAGCCGACCAGCGTGATCATCGGCGTTTGGGCGGCCGCTACCGCGTCGAGCGCCGCGAGCGCGGCCGGGGTGATGTTCGGCCCGACCACGACGTCGACGTGATCCTCGTCGACGAGCTTGCGGATGTTGCGCACGGCGGTTCCCGGGTCGGATGCGTCGTCGAGCACCGTCACCTGCACCGGCTGCCCGGCGATCGTCTTCGGCCACATCAGGATCGCGTTCTTGCTGGTGATGCCGATCACGGCGGCCGGGCCGGTCGACGACAGGTCGACGCCGACCTTCAGGTCGGCATGCGCGGCCGTGCAGGCGAGCACGAGGGCGGCGCCGGCGGCGCGGCGCATCAGGGCGGGAAGCGTCATGCGGGAATCTCCGTCGGGCAGGAAAAAGGGGCGCGATATGCGCCCCTTCGTTTATACATCCGGATCAAAGCTCGTACGATTCGGATTCGCCCTTGAGCGCCTGCTCGATCAGCTTGCGGTTCAGCGTCGGCGACAGCAGCTCGACCAGCGTATACACATAGCTGCGCAGGTAGGCGCCCTGCTTGAGGGCGACGCGCGTCACGTTGCTGCCGAACAGATGGCCGACCGGAATCAGCCGCAGATTGCGGTCGCGCTCCGGGTTGAACGCGATGTCGGCCATGATCCCGACGCCGAGGCCGAGCTCGACGTAGGTCTTGATCACGTCGGCGTCGATCGCCTCGAGCACGATGTCCGGCGACAGCCCGCGCAGCGCGAACGCATGATTGATCTTCTTGCGGCCGGCGAACGCGTCGTCGTAGGTGATCAGCGGGTACTGCGCGAGATCGTCCAGCGTGACCGGCTTGCGCTCGAGCAGCGGGTGGTCGGCCGGCACGACGGCCGCGTGATGCCACTGGAAGCAGGGCAGCGACACGAGTTCCTTGTAGTCGGCGATCGCCTCGGTCGCGATCGCGAGATCGGCCTGGTCGTGGATCACCATCTCGGCGACCTGCGTCGGGCTGCCCTGCAGGATCGACAGGTGCACCTTCGGGAAGCGCTTCTTGAACTCGGCGATCGCGGCCGGCAGCGAGTAGCGGGCCTGCGTGTGCGTGGCGGCGATCGTCAGGTTGCCCTGGTCCTGTGCCGCATAATCTTTTCCGACCCTTTTAAGACTCTCGACTTCCTGCAGGATCCGCTCGACCGACGCGAGGATGATCCGGCCCGGCTCGGTGAGCGAGCGCACGCGCTTGCCGTGCCGCGTGAAGATCTCCACGCCGAGCTCGTCCTCGAGCTCGATGATCGCCTTCGATACCCCGGGTTGCGACGTATACAGCGCCTTCGCGGCCTCGGTGAGGTTGAAATTCTGCCGGACGGCCTCGCGCACGAAGCGAAATTGGTGCAGGTTCATTTATAACCCTTCCGCATATCAACAGAATTTTTTAGTCGTTTGAAATATAAGGCGAGTTTATTACGATTCACCGGAGTTTTTCAAATATGGATATCTGTTTTCGTCATTAGCAATCCAACCGGGCAGCGGAAGGCCGGCGATGGCGGCGGAACGGAGATTCGGGCGCGACGTGGCTAGGACGTCGCGCGGTCACCACGAAAACCCTGGGGTCCCCGAATGTATCAGTACGACCAATACGACCAGACGATCGTCGACGAGCGTGTCGCGCAGTACCGCGATCAGGTACGCCGCCGCCTGTCGGGCGAGTTGAGCGAAGACGAGTTCCGTCCGCTGCGCCTGCAGAACGGCCTGTACATGCAGCGCCACGCGTACATGCACCGCATCGCGATTCCGTACGGCAACCTCCGCAGCGAGCAGCTCCGCATGCTGGCGCGCATCGCCCGCGAGCACGACCGCGGCTACGGCCACTTCTCGACCCGCTCGAACATCCAGTTCAACTGGGTCGAGCTGGAAGACACGCCCGAGATCCTCGCGAAGCTCGCGTCGGTGCAGATGCACGCGATCCAGACGTCGGGCAACTGCATCCGCAACATCACGGCCGACCAGTTCGCCGGCGTCGCGCAGGACGAAGAGATCGATCCGCGTCCGTGGGCAGAAATCCTGCGCCAGTGGTCGACGTTCCATCCCGAATTCGCGTGGCTGCCGCGCAAGTTCAAGATCGCGGTGTCCGGCTCGAAGGACGACCGCGCGGCCGTGCAGATCCACGACCTCGGCGTGTACCTGAAGAAGAACGCGCAGGGCGAAGTGGTCGCGAGCATCCTCGCGGGCGGCGGCCTCGGCCGCACCCCGATCGTCGGCGCGGTGATCAAGGAAGACCTGCCGTGGCAGCACCTGATCACGTATTGCGAAGCCGTGCTGCGCGTGTACAACCGCTACGGCCGCCGCGACAACCTGTACAAGGCGCGGATCAAGATCCTCGTGAAGGCGCTGTCGCCGGCGAAGTTCGCGCAGCAGGTCGAGGAAGAGTGGCAGCACCTGAAGGACGGGCCGTCGACGCTCACGCAGGCGGAAGTCGACCGCGTGTCGCAGTATTTCAAGCCGCCCGTCTACGAGAAGCTTGCCGATACCGATGCGTCGTTCGAGCAGCACCTGCTCGAGAACAAGGCGTTCGCGCGCTGGGTCGAGCGTAACGTCGCGCCGCACAAGGTGCCGGGCTATGCCGCCGTCACGCTGTCGCTGAAGGATCACCGCGTGGCCCCGGGCGACGCGACGGATGCGCAGATGGAGCTGGTGGCCGACTGGGCCGACGCGTACTCGTTCGGCGAACTGCGCGTGTCGCACGAGCAGAACCTGATCCTCGCGAACGTGAAGAAGCACGACCTGTTCGCGGTGTGGGAAAAGGCGAAGGCGGCCGGCTTCGCGACGCCGAACATCGGCCTGCTGACCGACATCATCGCGTGCCCGGGCGGCGACTTCTGCTCGCTCGCGAACGCGAAGTCGATCCCGATCGCACTCGGGATCCAGCAGCGCTTCGACGATCTGGACTACGTGTACGACCTCGGCGACCTGTCGCTGAATATCTCCGGTTGCATGAACTCGTGCGGCCACCATCACGTGGGTAACATCGGCATCCTCGGCGTCGACAAGGACGGCTCCGAGTGGTACCAGGTGTCGCTCGGCGGCGAGCAGGGCACGGGCCAGAACGGCGCGCGCCTCGGCCGAGTGATCGGGCCGTCGTTCTCGGCGGAAGAAGTGCCGGACGTGATCGCGAAGCTGATCGACACGTTCGTCGAGGCGCGCATCGACGGCGAGCGCTTCATCGACACGTACGACCGCATCGGCATCGCCCCGTTCAAGGAGCGCGTGTATGCGGCGCGCCAGGCAGTGAACGCGTAACCAACCGGGTAGAAGGAATTTGCAGATGGCTTCGATTATCAAGAACCGCGCAGTGATCGACGACGCATGGCAGGTCGTGCGCGCGGCGGAAGACGGTGCGCTGCCCGCGGTCGACGCATTGCCGGCCGGCAAGGTGCTGGTGCCGTTCGCGTTGTGGCAGGCCGAGCGCGCGGCGCTCGTCGCCGCGAAGACGAAAGACGAACTCGGCGTGTGGCTGGCGCCGGACAGCGAGCCGGCCGATCTCGCGGCCGACTTCGGCGTGATCTCGCTGATCGCCGTGGAATTCCCGCGCTTCGCGGACGGCCGCGGCTACAGCATCGGCCGCCTGCTGCGCGAACGCCACGGCTGGACGGGCGAGCTGCGCGCGATCGGCGACGTGCTGCGCGACCAGCTGCTGTACATGTCGCGTTGCGGCTTCGACGCGTTCGCGGTGCGTGCCGACAAGGACATCCAGGACGCGCTGAATGCGTTTGGCGAATTCACGCAGCGTTACCAGGGCGCGTTCGACGAGCCGGCGCCGCTGTTCCGCCGCCGTGCCGCCGCTGCCGATGCCAAGGTGAGCGCATGAGCACCGCGACCGCCACCACCCTGACGCCGGAGCTTGCCGCGAAGGTCGAGCGCCTCGACGCGCTGCTCGCGCAGATCGGCGAGCGCCACGAGAAGGTGAAGTTCGCGAGCAGCCTCGCCGCGGAAGACATGCTGCTCACGCACGCGATCCTGTCGAAGGGCGTGTCGATCGGCATCTTCTCGCTGAACACCGGCCGTCTGCACGCGGAAACGCTGGGCATGATCGACCAGGTGCGCGAGCGCTACGGCTACGAGATCGAGCAGTTTCATCCGCGGCAGGACGCGGTCGACCAGTATGTCGCCGAGCAAGGCTTGAACGCGTTCTACGAAAGCGTCGAGCTGCGCAAGTCGTGCTGCCACATCCGCAAGGTCGAGCCGCTGAATCGCGCGCTGGCCGACGTCGGCGCGTGGGTCACCGGCCAGCGCCGCGAGCAGTCGGTCACACGCGCGGAGCTGCACGAGGAAGAACGGGACGAAGCGCGCGGGATCGCGAAGTACAACCCGCTCGCCGACTGGACGGAAAGCGATGTGTGGGCGTACCTTGAGGCGTTTGACGTGCCGGTCAACCCGCTGCATGCGCGCGGCTACCCGAGCATCGGCTGCGAGCCCTGTACGCGCGCGATCCGCCCCGGCGAGGACAGCCGCGCGGGCCGCTGGTGGTGGGAGTCGCGCGACACGAAGGAATGCGGGCTGCACATCACGACGATCACGCCGATTCCCGCGGATGCCGAAGCCGGCGCCGCGCACTGAAAGCCGACCAGAAACCGAATATTGCGCCGCCTGCGACAGCGGGCGGCACGAACCCAGAAGAGAAGGACTGAAATCATGAGCACGACGCTCGAGCAATCCGCCTTTGCCCCGCCCACCGGTGCCGACAACCGCATGGGCCACCTCGACTGGCTCGAAGCCGAGTCGATCCACATCCTGCGCGAGCTCGTCGCCGAGTGCAGCAAGCCGGCGTTGTTGTTCTCGGGCGGCAAGGATTCGGTCGTCGTGCTGCACCTCGCGCTGAAGGCATTCGGCCTCGGCGCGAACCGCAAGACGACGCTGCCGTTTCCGCTCGTGCACATCGACACGGGCCACAACTACGAAGAAGTGATCGACTTCCGCGACCGCCGTGCGCAAGAGCTCGGCGCCGAGCTGGTGGTCGGCCACGTCGAGGATTCGATCAAGCGCGGCACGGTCGTGCTGCGCCGCGAAACCGATTCGCGCAATGCCGCGCAGGCCGTCACGCTGCTCGAGACGATCGAACAGCACGGCTACACGGCGCTGATCGGCGGCGCGCGCCGCGACGAAGAGAAGGCGCGTGCGAAGGAGCGGATCTTCTCGTTCCGCGACGAATTCGGCCAGTGGGATCCGAAGGCGCAGCGCCCGGAGCTGTGGAGCCTGTACAACGCCCGCCTGCACAAGGGCGAGCACCTGCGCGTGTTCCCGATCTCGAACTGGACGGAACTCGACGTGTGGCAATACATCGCCCGCGAAAACCTCGAACTGCCGTCGATCTACTACGCGCACCAGCGCGAGATCGTGCGCCGCAACGGGCTGCTCGTGCCGGTCACGCCGCTCACGCCGATGCGTGACGGCGAGACGAGCGAGCTCGCCCAGGTGCGCTTCCGCACGGTTGGCGACATCAGCTGCACGTGCCCGGTGGCGAGCGACGCGGACGACGTCGAGAAGATCATCGCCGAGACGGCGGTGACCGAGATCACCGAACGCGGCGCGACCCGGATGGACGACCAGGCGTCGGAAGCGGCGATGGAACAGCGCAAGAAGCAAGGTTATTTCTGAAGCACACGAGGACATTCACATCATGAGCATCATCGAGAACACCGAAGACCTCGGCGTGCTGCGTTTCATCACCGCGGGCAGCGTCGACGACGGCAAGAGCACGCTGATCGGCCGCCTGCTGTACGACAGCAAGGCCGTGCTGTCCGACCAGCTGTCCGCGCTGTCGCGCGCGAAGAACAAGCGCACCGTCGGCGACGAGATCGATCTCGCGCTGCTGACGGACGGCCTCGAGGCCGAGCGCGAGCAGGGCATCACGATCGACGTCGCGTATCGCTACTTCGCGACCGCGAAGCGCAAGTTCATCATCGCCGACACGCCGGGCCACGAGCAGTACACGCGCAACATGGTGACGGGCGCCTCGACCGCGCATGCGGCGATCATCCTGGTCGACGCGACGCGCGTGACGATCGAGAACGGCGTCGCGGAACTGCTGCCGCAAACGAAGCGCCATAGCGCGATCGTGAAGCTGCTCGCGCTGCAACACGTGATCGTCGCGATCAACAAGATGGACCTCGTCGACTACAGCGAAGCGCGCTTCAACGAGATCCGCGACGCGTACGTCGCACTCGCGAAGCAGCTCGGCCTGACCGACGTGCGCTTCGTGCCGGTGTCGGCGCTGAAGGGCGACAACATCGTCGGCGCGAGCGAGCGCATGCCGTGGTACGCGGGCGAGCCGCTGCTCGACGTGCTCGAATCGCTGCCGGTCGAGACGCAGGCGCATGACGCGCTGCGTTTCCCGGTGCAGTGGGTCGCACGCCAGGACGGCAGCTCGGCCGACGACTTCCGCGGCTACATGGGCCGGATCGAGTCGGGCGAGGTGAAGGTCGGCGACGAAATCGTCGTGCTGCCGTCGAACCGCACCGCGACGGTCGCCGAGATCGTCGCGCCGGTGCCGGGCGGCACCGCGTCCGTCGCGCACGCGTTCGCGGGCCAGACGGTGACGCTTCGCCTCGCGGAAGACGTCGACGTGTCGCGCGGCGACATGTTCGTCACGACCGCCGAGCCGGTCGAGCCGGCGAAGAAGCTCGAGGCCGACCTGTGCTGGTTCGACGAGACGCCGTTGTCGCCGCAGCGCAAGTACCTGCTCAAGCAGACCACGAGCACGGTGTTCGCGAAGATCGGCGCGGTGAAGGAAGTGCTCGACGTGCATACGCTGTCGCACGCGACCGACCGTCAGGAACTGAAGATGAACGACATCGGCCGCGTCGCGCTGACGCTGCAGAAGCCGATCGTCTGCGACACCTACGATGCGCATCCGGGCACGGGCGCGTTCGTGCTGATCGACGAGGCGACGCACCACACGGTCGCCGCCGGCATGATCCGGGCGTTCTCGGCGTAACATCGGCATTGCGCGCCGCCTCCTGGCGGCGCGGGACAGCCGCAGCCGTGGCAGGACTAGCGAAGCGACAAACATGGGCAAGGTGTATCTGATCGGAGCAGGGCCGGGCGCGGCCGACCTCATCACGGTGCGCGGCATGCGGCTGCTCGAGCAAGCCGACGTCGTGCTGCACGACGCGCTCGTCGAGCCGGCGATGCTCGACTACGCGCCCAACGCGCGGAAGATCGCGGTCGGCAAGCGCTGCGGGCAGCGTTCGACCGCGCAGCACTTCATCAACAAGCAGATCGTCGACGCGGCGCGCGAGCATGCGTGCGTCGTGCGGCTGAAGGGCGGCGACCCGATGCTGTTCGGTCGCGCCGAAGAGGAAATGCGCGCGCTGGAAGCGGCCGGCCTGGACTACGAGGTCGTGCCGGGCATCACCGCGGCGCTGGCCGGCGCGGCGACGCTGAAGCGCTCGCTGACGCTGCGCGGCGTGTCGCGCAGCGTGGCCTTTGCGACGCACAGCCGCGCGCCCGGCAGCGACGAGATTCGCGAAGCCGCGCGTGCCGATTCGATCGTCTACTACATGGGCCGCGACAGCGCGCCGGGCATCGCGCGGGAACTGATCGACGCGGGCCGTGCACCCGCGACGCCGGTCGCGATCGTCGAGGCGTGCAGCACCGCACGCGAACGCACGCTGACGCTGACGCTCGCGCAGATGGCGGCAGGCGACGCGCAGGCGTGGCTCGACCCGGCGGAACCGAGCCTGCTGATGATCGGCGATGCGTTTGCCGAACGCGCGCGGCTCGTGAAAGCGGGCGATGCGTTACGCAATGCCGCTTGAGTCGAACGCGCGGCAAGCGATGTAGCGATGGCCGCCGGTTCGTGGGCGAAAAAAAGCGCTGGCTTCGGAAGCCAGCGCTTTTTGTTTGGGGGCGCCGTTTCGCTTACGCGTCGCGACCGATCTGCTCGATGCAATAGCGTGCGATCGCGTCGAGCACGCCGTCGTCTTCCCCGACGGCCGTCGCGCAACGGATCTCGACCCCCGGATGCGCGGCGCGACACGCGTCGACGAGCTGCGGCAGGTCGCGACGGACATGGCCGCCCTGGCCGAAGAACACGGGCACCACGGTGATGCGCGTGCAGCCGGCCGCGGCCTGTGCGGCGATGGCCGTATCGAGCGATGGCGTCATCAGTTCGAGGAACGCGAGCGACACGTGCGGCGCGGCCGCGCCGACACCGCGCAGCCGCGCGGCCAGCCGTTCGAACGGCTCGGCCCAGCGCGGATCGCGTGCGCCGTGGCCGAACAGGACGATACCGTGCGAACCCATGCCGAAACCTCCGTCGTGACGGCGCTCAGTGCCGGTCGACCCACTTGAGCGCGAACAGGCCGAGCGCGAGATAGATGAGGCCCGGCGTTGCCGCGGTCAGCGGCGCGGGCCACGTGTTCAGCGTGCCGATATGCGAGAACAGCGTGTTGAGCAGCTGGAAGCTCATGCCGAGCATGATGCCGCCGAACACCTTCACGCCAACCACGCCGGCGCGCGTGTGCAGATACGCGAACGGCAGCGACAGCACGAGCATCACGAACACCGCGAACGGGTAGAGCAGCTTGCGCCACAGCGCGATGTCGTAGCGCTGCGTGTCCTGCTGGTTCTCGCGCAAGTGCTGGATGTAGCGGAACAGGTTGATGATCGACATGCGTTCCGGCGACACGAGCAGCACCGACAGGATCTGCGGCGTCAGGTCCGAGCGCAGCCGGTATTCGGGCAGCGTCACCTGCTGCGACCGGTACACGGGGTTCAGCGCGTCGGCCGGCTCGCCGCTGATCGGCTTGATCGGCGTCAGCTCGGTTTCGGTGACGCCCGTGAGCAGCCAGTGGCCGGGCGGCTCGTAGCGGCCCGTCTGCGCGATCCGCACGTTCTGCAGCTGGAATTTCGAGTCGAACTCGTAGATGCGCACGTTGCTGATCGTCGAATCGGGCGACAGGCTGCCGACGTTGACGAAGCGCGTGACCTGCTCGCCGTTCTCGCGGGCCGCGAGCGTGTCCTTCACCCACACGCCGGACTGGAAGTTCGACGACACCGATGCGCCGAGCGCCTGCAGCCGCACGCGTTCGGACAGCTGGTCGGCGTACGGGCCGACGAATTCGCCGATCAGGTAGGTGATGATCACGAGCGGAATGCCGATCTTCAGCAGCGAGCGCAGCGCCTGGTTGGTCGCGAGGCCTGATACGCGGAAGATCGTGAATTCCGAGTTCGCGGCCATCTGCGCGAACACGTAGATCGCGCTGATCAGCGCGGCGACCGGGATGATCTCGTAGAAGCGCGACGGCGTTTGCAGCGCGACGCGCAGCACCGCGTAGCCGAACTTGTAGTTGCCGTGCCCGACCGAGTTCAGTTCGCTGATCAGGTCGAAGAAGAAGAACAGGCCCGAGAACGCGAACAGGATGAAGACGAACGTGACGTAGATCTGCCGCGCGAAGTATTTTTCATAGAGCCGCATCGATCATGCTCCCGAGCGGCCGAACAGCGCGCGTGTCAACAACGGACGATTGCGCACGCGCAACCAGAAGATGAACGCGACGATCACCGCGACCACCAGGTGCAGGCCGACGAGACCGACGCCGAACGACATCTTGCCCTGCTCGATCTGCGCCTGCACGACGTTCAGCAGGTTCGAGTACGTGAGGTAGATCAGCACGGCCATCACGAGGTTGATCGTGCGGCTGCGGCGCGGGTTCTGGTACGACAGCGGGATGCCGAGCACCAGCAGGTTGATCGCGATCAGCGGTAGCCCCGCGCGCCACGCGAATTCCGCGAGGTTGTCGCGCGTCGGGTTGCGCAGCAGATCCAGCGTCGGCGTGCTGTTGGTGGTCGGCACGTTGGCGACCGGCGTGCTCGTGATCTTCACGCCGTAGCGCTGGAACTCCATGATCTTGAAGTTCGGCTGGCCGGGCGTGCCGTCGTAGCGGCGGCCGTCTTCCAGCACGACGAAGCGGTCGCCGTCCTTCGTTTCCGTATGGCCCGTGTGCGATACGACGACGTTGACCTTGCCGTTCTCCGTCGACGTGACGAAGACGTTCTGCACCTTGCTCTGGTCCGGCGACATCTTCTCGATGAAGAACACGCGATGGTTCGTCGCCGATTCGCGGAACTGGCCCGGCGCGAGCAGCGAGATCTCGTCGCGCTGCTGGAAGCGCGCCTTGATCATCTTGCTCTGCTGGTTCGACCACGGCCAGCCGACGAACGCGAAGAACGCGATCAGCAGGACGATCGGCGTGGCGAACACGCCGATCGGCTTGATCAGGCGCGTGAGGCTCACGCCGGACGCGAGCCAGACCACCATTTCGGAGTCCCGGTACCACCGGGTCAGCACGAACAGGATGGACACGAACAGCGTAACGACGAGCATCACGGCGAGATAGCCGATCACGGTCAGGCCGATCAGCACGAGCACGTCCCGCGGATCGATTTCGCCGGACGCGGCATAGCCGACGATGCGGATCATCATCGTCGTCAGCATGATCGTGAGCAGCACCATGAACACGGCGCCAGCCGTATACGCAAGCTCGCGCTGGAGGGAGCGTTCGAAGATCATTCTTGATGAGAAGAGGGCGGGAGGCCGCGCACGCGTGGTGGAGCGCTCGCGCCGCCACGGGAAAAATAGCGGATAATTGCGGCTTTCATCCTTAGCCAAGATTTTATCCGAGGACAAGCGCGATGGACTTTAGCATAAAAGGCTGTGATTGGAGCAAAGGCGAGACCAAGGGGTTCCTGACCGGGAAGTCCGATTGCATCGTGCTCGGCATCTTCGAGGCGCAAACCCTGTCAGGCGCGGCGCTCGACATCGACACGGCTACCAAGGGGCTGATCGCGCGCGTGGTGAAGGCGGGCGACATGGATGGCAAGCGCGGCAAGACGCTGTTCCTGCACGAAGTGTCGGGCATCGGCGCATCGCGCGTGCTGCTCGTCGGCCTCGGCAAGCAGGATGCTTTCAACCAGAAAGCCTATAACGACGCAGTGACGGCCGCGTGGCGCGCACTGCTGGCGACCAAGGTCGTGCAGGTCACGTTCGCGCTCGCGCAACTGCCGGTCGACGAGCGTGGCTCCGACTGGGGCGTGCGTGCGGCGATCCTCGCGCTGCGCAACGAGACCTACCGCTTCACGCAGATGAAGAGCAAGCCGGAACCGGCGTCGCACACGCTCAAGCGCGTCGTGTTCAGCGTCGATCCGTCGGACGAGAAGGCCGCGAAGCTGGCGATCAAGCAGGCCGTCGCGCTGGCGAACGGGATGGATCTCACGCGCGACCTGGGCAACCTGCCGGGCAACGTGTGCACGCCGACCTACCTCGGCAACACCGCGAAGAAGATCGCGAAGGATTGGGGTCTGAAGGCCGAGGTGCTCGGCCTGAAGCAGATCCAGGCGCTCAAGATGGGCTCGTTCCTGTCGGTCGCGCGCGCGTCGGTCGAGCCGCCGCAATTCATCGTGCTGCACTACCAGGGCGGCGCCGCGAAGGCCGCGCCGGTCGTGCTGGTCGGCAAGGGCATCACGTTCGATACGGGCGGCATCTCGCTGAAGCCGGGCGAGGCCATGGACGAGATGAAGTACGACATGTGCGGCGCCGGTTCCGTGCTCGGCACGATGCGTGCAGTCGCCGAAATGGGCCTGAAGATCAACGTCGTCGCGATCGTGCCGACCTGCGAGAACATGCCGGGCGGCAACGCGACGAAGCCGGGCGACATCGTCACCAGCATGAAGGGGCTGACGATCGAAGTGCTGAACACCGACGCCGAGGGCCGCCTGATCCTGTGCGACGCGCTGACCTACGCGGAGCGCTTCAAGCCGGCCGCGGTGATCGACGTGGCGACGCTGACGGGCGCGTGCGTGATCGCGCTCGGCGGCCACAACAGCGGCCTGTTCTCGAAGGACGATGCGCTCGCGGGCGAACTGCTCGACGCATCGCGCGAAGCGAACGATCCGGCGTGGCGCATGCCGCTCGACGATGAGTACCAGGATCAGCTGAAGTCGAACTTCGCCGACATCGCGAACATCGGCGGGCGCCCGGCCGGTGCCGTGACGGCAGCGTGCTTCCTGTCGCGCTTTACGGAAAGCTATCCGTGGGCGCACCTGGACATCGCCGGTACGGCCTGGAAGGGCGGTGCCGCGAAGGGCGCGACCGGTCGTCCGGTGCCGCTGCTCGCGCAGTTCCTGATCGACCGCGCCGGCCAGTGATGGCGAGTTTCACGACGATGCAGGTACGCGGGCAATGACGCGAATCGATTTCCATTCGAACGTCGGCGATTCGCTCGCGTATGCATGCCGGCTGCTGCGCAAGGCCTACCAGGCCGGGCAGCCGGTCGTCGTGCTCGCGGAGCCCGAGCGCCTGCGCGCGCTCGACGAGCGGCTCTGGACGTTTTCGCCGCTCGATTTCATTCCGCACTGCGGCGTCGACAGCGCGCACGCGGCCGGCACGCCGATCGTGCTGACCGCCGATGTCGACCAGGCGCCGCATCACCATGTGCTGCTGAACCTCGGCGCGGCCGTGCCCGCGCAGTTCGCCCGTTTCGAGCGCCTGCTCGAAGTGGTCGGCAACGCGCCGGACGAACTGGCCGCGGGCCGCGACCGCTATCGCTTCTACCGCGATCGCGGATACGCGCTGAACAATTACAAGCAGGGCAGCTAGCCGAAACCGTCGACGGAGCGTTCCCGTGACACAACCCGAATCCCCTTCGATCCCGACGCTGACCGACGTGTTGGTGCCAGGCAAGCCGGTGCCGGCGCATGCGGCCGTGGCCGATGTGCCGCCGCGCGACGACAGCGCCGTTCCGGTGCTGACGGACGTGGTCGCGCCGGGTCATCCTGCCACGGCGTCCGCCGCCTCGGCCTACGCGGGAACCGACCCCGAATCCGTCGTGATCGAGCCGGTGCCGACACCGGACGTCCCGGCCGTGTCGCTGCCGGGCGACAGCGACGCGCCGGCGGAACCCGGTGCGGCCGGGCACGTCGTCGCCGAGGAATCGGCGGCGGCACGGGCGCCGCTGGCGTCAGCGCTGGCCGCCGACGACGCGCAGCAGCACGGCCATGCCGGGGCGCCGCACGATCCGGCCGGATACGTGGATGAAGCGTCGGCGCTGGCGGTCGCGTCCGTCGCGGACGGGCTGGTGACCGCTCACCTTGCCGGCGCAGTGCAGCCGGCCGCGCCTGCGGGCGCCGCGCTGACGCCGGAGGACGCACAGCATATCGCCGAGCGTCTGCGTCATCGGCTCACGAATTATCTGACCGGGGACGGACGCGACGCCATCGAGGCCCGCTGCCGCGACGCGCTGCACGAGCACTCGGCCTGGCTGGTCGGCCAGATCACGCGCGAAGTCGCGCTGGCGCTCGAAACGGAAGTGATGGAGTGGGTTCGCGAGGCGGTCGACGAAGAGATCGCCCGTCGCCGGACCGGTCATTCCGGCTGAATGCACGGTCGTCGCGGCATGGGCGCCGCGGCGGGCTCCGGTCGCGCTAGATCAGATCCGAGGGGCGGTTGCGGTTCGCTTGAGTGCCGACTGACGCCCGCTCGAGGCCCTGCGCCGCGCGTCGCACGCGATGGCGGTCGATCGGGAGTGGGCACACGGCGCNCCGGCTCGCCCGGTTTTTCAACGTAGCGACAGCACCCACTGCGCGAGCGTGTGCGCTTCGGCGCTCGTCAGCTGCGTATTGGCGGGCATCGGCACGCCGCCCCACACCCCGACACTGCCCTTCACGATCGATTGCGCAAGGTAATCGACGGCGTCGGCGCGTGCCGCGTACTTGCCGGCGATGTCGTGGAGCGACGGGCCCATCAGCGGCTTGCTCACCGCATGGCAGGCCATGCAGTTCTTGCGTTGCGCGAGCGCGAGCCCGTCGCCGGCCTGGTCGGCGTGCGCCGCCGCCGCGCTGCCGGCCAGCAGCGCGACGAGCAGCGCGTGCAATATCGTCTGTTTCATGCGGTTCTCCGCCGGCGGGGACGGCCGGCATCACGGTCCGCGCATTATAAAAGCAAAGGGAAGGCACGTTTTGCGCGTTTCCCCGGCGGTCGTTTTAAGTGGGGTCGCATGTCATGCGCGCCGCATCAGCCGGTGACGGCGCCCTGGTTCGCCGGGCGGGCGAGGGCCGCGTATTTGGCGAGCACGCCGCGCGTGTAACGTGGCGCGGGCTGCTTCCACCCGGCGCGCCGGCGCGCGAGCTCCGCGTCGTCGACGTTCAACTGCAGCACCAGCCGGTGCGCATCGATCGTGATCGAGTCGCCTTCCTGCACCAGCGCGATCGTGCCGCCGACGAACGCTTCGGGCGCGACGTGGCCGACCACCATGCCCCAGGTGCCGCCCGAGAAGCGGCCGTCCGTGATGAAGCCGACCGACTCGCCGAGCCCCTTGCCGATGATCGCCGACGTCGGTGCGAGCATTTCCGGCATGCCGGGGCCGCCCTGCGGCCCGAGATAGCGCAGCACCAGCACGTCGCCCGCACGGATCCGGTCGCCGAGGATCGCGTCCATCGCGCTTTGCTCGTCGTCGAACACGCGCGCCGGGCCGGTGATCACCGGGTTTTTCAGGCCGGTGATCTTCGCGACCGCGCCGTCTTCCGCAAGGTTGCCCTTCAGGATCGCGAGATGGCCTTCCTTGTACAGCGCGCGATCGATCGGGAAGATCACCTTCTGGTCCGCGCGCGGCACGCCCGGCACGTCCTTCAGTTCGTCGGCGATGGTGCGGCCGGTGATCGTCATGCAGTTGCCGTGCAGCAGCCCCGCATCGAGCAGGATCCGCAGCACCTGCGGAATACCGCCAGCCTGGTGCAGGTCGGTCGCGACGTACCGGCCCGACGGCTTCAGGTCGCAGATCACCGGCACGCGCTTGCGGATGCGCTCGAAGTCGTCGATCGTCCAGTCGATCTCGGCCGCGTGCGCGATCGCCAGATAGTGCAGCACCGCGTTGGTCGAACCGCCGGTCGCCATGATCAGCGATACCGCGTTCTCGATCGATTCCTTCGTGATGATGTCGCGCGGCTTCAGGTCGCGCTTCACGGCCTCGACCAGCACGCGCGCCGATTCAGCGGCCGAATCGACCTTTTCCTGATCGGGGTTCGCCATCGTCGACGAATACATCAGCGACATGCCGAGCGCCTCGAACGACGAACTCATCGTGTTCGCGGTGTACATCCCGCCGCACGAGCCCGACGTCGGGCACGCGTTCTGCTCGACTCCTTCGAAGTCCTCCTGCGACATGCGGCCCGCGGTGAACTCGCCGACCGCCTCGAACGCCGACACGATCGTCAGGTCGCGGCCCTTCCAGTGACCGGGGCGGATCGTGCCGCCATAGACGTAGATGCCCGGCACGTTCAGGCGCGCGAGCGCGATCATCCCGCCGGGCATGTTCTTGTCGCAGCCGCCGACCACCACCACGCCGTCCATCCACTGACCCTGGACGCAGGTCTCGATGCAGTCGGCGATCACCTCGCGCGACACGAGCGAGTACTTCATCCCCTCGGTGCCCATCGACATGCCGTCGGAGATCGTCGGCGTGCCGAAGATCTGCGGGTTCGCGTCGGCCGCCTTCACGGCCGCGACCGCTGCGTCGGACAGGCGCTGCAGCCCCGAATTGCACGGCGTGATCGTCGAGTGGCCGTTCGCGATGCCGATCATCGGCTTGTCGAAATCGTCCTTCTGGTAGCCGAGGGCGTAATACATCGAGCGGTTCGGCGAACGGGCCACGCCTTGCGTGATGTGCTTCGAGCGACGGTTGTACGACATGGGGGACTCCATCGTTGTGTTGGCGACGTCCGCGAACGGCGTGCCGGTTCGGATCAATCAAGAATGGAGTGTCCGGTTTGGGATGTCCAATATATTATTCATCGCTTATTAAGTCGTTTTGCGAATGAGTAACGCATGGCTGAGCCGACACCCGACCTGCGCCAGTGGCGCTATTTCGTGACCGTTGCCGACGAGCGCCATTTCGGCCGCGCGGCCGAACGGCTGTCGATGACGCAGCCGCCGCTATCGCAGGCGATCCGCGCGCTGGAGGACACGCTCGGTGTCGCGCTGTTCATGCGCACCAAGCGCTCGGTCGCGCTGACGGCGGTCGGCGCGGCGCTGCTGCCCGACGTGCGCCGGCTGCTCGCGTCGGCCGATGCGCTGCCGCCGCTCGCGCGGCGTCTCGCGCGTGGCGAGGCCGGCTCGCTGTCGCTCGCATTCGTGTCGACGGCCGATTACGGACTGCTGCCGTCGCTGCTGCGCGCGTTCGGCGCGCGCTATCCCCAGGTGCGTCTGCAACTCGCGGAAGCGACGAGCGACGTGCAGATCGACGAGCTGGTCGCGGGCCGCATCGACGCGGGGCTCGTGATTCCGCCGGTGCCGCCGCGCCACGCGGCCGGGCTGTCGTACCTGCCGGTCGTGCGCGAGCCGCTGGTGGTCGCGATGCCGGCGGCCGCGGCACCGGACGCCCCGGAAGACGAACCCGTCCATCTGGCCGACCTGGCCGCGCTGCCGCTTGTGATCTTTCCGCGTCGTTTGGCGCCCGGCTTTTATGACATCATTACGGGCTGCTACGGCGCGGCGGGGGAAACCCCGCGCATCGGCCAGGAGGCGATCCAGATGCAGACGATCGTCAGCCTCGTGTCGGCCGGCATGGGTGTCGCACTGGTGCCGCAGTCGCTGCGTAACCTGCGGCGCACCGGCGTGGTCTACCGGCCGCTCGCCGGCGACGCGCCGGTGGTCGAGACGGGCCTCGTGTGGCGCACGGGCGACGTCAGCCCCGTGCTCGCCGGCTTCATCGACGTCGTGCGCACGCACGGTTTGGCCGCGTGATGCGAACGATGGCGCGCCGGCGCCGTCCAATGCGCGGTGCGGCGCCGTGCGAGCGCCGTACCGCATTCGAAACCTTCATCGCTAACCCATGATCATTCACCCGAATTTCGACCCCGTAGCGATCCATCTCGGGCCGCTGGCCGTGCGCTGGTACGGCCTCATGTATCTCGTCGGCTTCATCGCGGCGATCGTCGTCGGCCGGACCCGCCTGAAGCTGCCGCATGTCGCGGCGCAAGGCTGGACCGCGAAGGACATCGACGACATGATGTTCTACGGCGTGCTCGGCACCGTGCTCGGCGGCCGGCTCGGCTACGTGCTGTTCTACAAGGCCGACTTCTATTTCTCGCACCCGCTCGACGTCTTCAAGGTATGGGAAGGCGGGATGTCGTTCCACGGCGGCTTCCTCGGCGTGACGCTCGCGATGGTGCTGTTCGCGTGGCAGCGCAAGCGTCACTGGCTGCAGGTCACCGATTTCGTCGCGCCGATGGTGCCGACGGGGCTCGCGGCCGGGCGGCTCGGCAACTTCATCAACGGCGAGCTGTGGGGTCGCGTGACCGATCCGCATTCGCCGTGGGCGATGCTGTTCCCGGGCGCGATGCGCGACGACGCGGCATGGCTGCCGCAGCATCCGGCGCTCGTCGAGAAGTGGCATCTGGCCGACGTGTTCATGCAGTATCAGATGCTGCCGCGCCATCCTTCGCAGCTCTACGAAATCGCACTCGAAGGCATTGCGCTGTTCTTCGTGTTGTTCCTGTTCGCGCGCAAGCCGCGGCCGATGGGCGCCGTGTCCGCGCTGTTCCTGATCGGCTACGGGCTCGCGCGCTTCACGGTCGAATTCGCACGCGAACCGGACGACTTCCTCGGCCTGCTCGCACTCGGCTTGTCGATGGGGCAATGGCTGTCGCTGCCGATGATCCTCGCGGGCATCGCACTGATGGTGTGGGCGTACCGCCGCCGTGCGGCAAATGCGGTTGCGTAATGCGTGACGCGCAATGCGTGGTGTGATGCGTGTACGTGATGCGCGATGCGATGCCGATGCGCACGATCGGCGTGCGTGTCGATCACAGCATCGCTGAATCGCAAATGAAAAACGCCGGCCCGAAGGCCGGCGTTTTCGCATCGGGCGAGCGTAGCGCGATGCGCGTTACTTCATCTGCACCGAACCGTTGACGGTGACCGACACGGTCGTCTTGCCGCCCTCGACCGAGATCGGCGCGCTCATCTTTGCGCTGTCCATCGGCGCCGCGGCCATCGCCATCATGCGCGGGTACGGCTGCACGTTGCGGCCGCCGCCGACGTTCACGTCGCGAATCGAGTAGCTGCCGTAGCCGAAGGCCTTCGCGGCTTCGTCCGCGCGTGCGCGGAACGACTTGATCGCTTCGGTCGTGAGCTTCTGCTCGGCCGCGCGCTGCGCTTCGGGCGACAGCGAGAACTCGACGTTCGCGACCTGCATCTGGTTCGACAACTGGCCGGCGAGCTTTGACGCCGCCGCGAAATCGCGCGATTCGAGCACGACTTCGGTACGGCCGCGCCATGCGGAGATCCTGCCGTCGCGATCGGTGCTCGGGTACACGGAGAACGCACCGGTGCGCGCGGTGACGCCCGACACGCCCTTCGCCTGCGCGAGTGCCGCGTCGGCGCGCTGGTTCAGCGCGGACGTCAGGCTGCCCGGATCCTTCGCCTGCTGTTCGTAGAACAACGTGATGTGGATGATGTCTTGCGGCACGTCGGCGCTGGCCTGCGACGACAACGACAGCACACCCGCCGGCTCCGGAAAGTGCGGGTTCGCGGTCTGCGCGTGTACGGCCGGCGACGCGAGCGTCAGCGCGACGGGGACGGCGGCGGCGAGGGCGAGCGACAGCGCGAGTGCGGTTTTCCTGGTCATTGTTGGACTCCTTGTGCGAGGGCGCGCAGGCGGATCACGCGTGCGCGACGCGGGCGAACCGCGCGACGAAAAAACGGCCGCCGGCCCGATCGGGCGACAGCGGTTGCTTAGGCCGCGCGAACGCGCCGCGAGTTCCGTGACGGTGGCGCGGGTTGACCGGATTTGACCTTTGGCGTGCGTCGCCGCGCATGCCTACTTCATCAGCTTTTCGGTGATGAAGCGCCATTCGGCGCGCGTGACCGGCGTGATCGACAGCCGGTTGCCGCGCGCGAGCACGCGCATGTCGGCGAGTTCGTCGTGTTCGCGCAGCGCGGCGAGCGGCACGAGCGGCGACTTTTTCACGAAGCGCACGTCGACGAGCAGCCAGCGCGGTGCTTCCTGCGTCGACTTCGGATCGTAATACGGGCTGTCCGGATCGAACTGGGTCGGATCGGGGTAGGGCGTGGACGAGACTTCGGCGAGGCCCGCGATGCCCGGTTCAGGGCAGCTCGAGTGATAGAACAGCACGCCGTCGCCGATCTTCATCGTGTCGCGCATGAAATTGCGCGCCTGATAGTTGCGCACGCCGGTCCAGGGCAGCGAGTGCTGCGGCGCGTGCGAGAGATCGTCGATGCTTGCTTCGTCCGGTTCGGACTTCATCAGCCAGTATTGCATGGATCGTGATCGACGCAGAAAGAGGCTGCTACAAAAGGAAACGGCATCGGGACTCGCCCGATGCCGTTGGATAGGCCCCCGCCTTGGCCGCTAGGCCGGCATCCTGAACCTGGGGTTCAGAATTGGTCGCAGTTAGCAGCACATCGGGTACATCAGACAGAGTGACGCGCGCGCCCGTGCTACAAATTTCCGCAACCGTGCACATGGCATTGGTTCAAGGAATATATGACCTTGGCGAACCAGGCAGGGAAGCTGATTGAACTGTGTTTCGTTGCGCCAATTTGACCACCGTTGATCGCCGAGATCAAGGGGAATCGACGCATCGATCAAACGTTACTGCGTCTCGTGCTGTGCGAGCACCGCGCCGAGCTGTTCGTTCATCTGGTGCATTGTACGACGGATTTCTTCCGCCGGAAATGCTTCACCGTGCCGCACGCTCGTTTGCAGCCGCAGCAATTCCGAGGCGAGCGACAGCGCGGCCATCACCGCGATGCGATCGGTGCCGCGCACCGAGCTGTTCGCGCGGATCTTCGACATTTCGGCGTCGACGCGTGCGACGGCCTCGAGCAGCGCCGCTTCGGTTTCGGCCGAGCAGGCGAGCCGATACGGCTGACCGAGAATCGAGACTTCGATCTGCTTGGTGCTCATGCATGTTCTCCGTGGCTGGCCGCGTCATCGCTGCCCGTGCGCGCCTGCGCATCCAGCAGATCGAGCTGATTGTCGGCTTGCTCGGCGTTCTTCGTGCGCGGCAGCTTTTCGAGAATCGCGTTCAGTTTGACCTGGGCGTCGTCGATCTTTGCCGACAGCGTGTCGCGCTCGGCCGCGAGCGCATTGCGTTCGTCGCGCAGTTGCGCGAGTTCCGCGCGGACGGTGTCCGCTTCCGCGCGCATTTGCGCGACCTGCTCCTCGAGCGCGAGCCGTTCCGAGTGATAGCGCTTGTTCAGCGAAATCAGACGGCCAATATTTTGAGATAAGGTTTCGAGTTCGTTGAGCATCTGCTGCGTCCTCTAAAGACCCAGCATTTTAGCGCGGAATAACGCGCATTCCGACATCTGTAACGTTTCCAGTCGTAACACCCCGGCTTCATGCCGCGAATACGCGGGTCCGGCACGCCTTTCGCACGCGTTTTCGACGCTTTCTTGACGCTCGCGCGGCCCGCTCCTAAACTGGCGCCGCCTCGGTGCTCGCGCGTGCGTCGCGCGGTTAAACGGGAAGCAGGGCGCGTACTCCGCCCGGAGATCGCCAACCTGCGCTGCCCCCGCAACGGTAAGCGGCCGCGTCGCATGACGCAGGCCGGCTCGGGCGCGTTTCGCGTGCAGGTTCGCACGTGGGCGCGGGCCACTGCGCGCGACACGCGCGGGAAGGCGAGCCGGTATGCCGCCAGCCCGGATACCGGCCGAGGCGAGGAGCCCGCACGGGCTTCGTGACGCGCGGCCTGCGGGGAAGCGGGGCGCGCAGTGCTTCACGGGACTTGTCTTCGATGCTGACCCCAATCGTCCACGTGGCATCCGGCGCATGCCGTGGCTTGCCGTTTGCCGCGGTCGCGCGGACTGCGGTGCATGCCGATTCGTCCGGATCGATGGCGACGCACGTCGTCGTCACGCGAATCGACCCGATGCCGCACCTTCCACTATATTGCGCAGAACGCCGGCCGCGCGAAGGTGCGGCCCGACGGCGCGCGGCCGTCGCATGCCGGCATGACCGACGTGCGGCGCTACCGCCGCAACCACCCGTTCAACAAGGATGACGAGCTTGTCTATGCCTGCAATACGCCGCAGCGCGCCCGTATCGCGCGCGGCCGGCCACCGCGGTCAGCCGACGTGTCGCGTGTCATGCACGGCGCCGCGCGTCGCATGAGCGCCGCGCGTGCCGCCGCGATCTGGGCCGTGCTGGCGGCCGTGGTCGCGGTGCTGTTCGTCGCGTCGCTGTCGATCGGCAGCGTGCCGATGTCGCCGTGGCAGGCGCTTGGGTCGCTCGTGCCGCATGGCGGCGACGCGCTGTTCGCCGACATTGTGCGCACGCTGCGATTGCCGCGCGCGCTAGCAGGCTTCGCGTGCGGCGCGCTGCTCGCGCTGGCCGGCGCGCTGCTGCAGGTGCTGCTGCGCAATCCGCTCGCGGAGCCGTACGTGCTCGGCGTGTCCGGTGGCGCGGCGGGTTTCGCGCTCGTCGCGATGATCGCGGGCGCCGCGTGGTGGCTCGTCGATGCGTCCGCGTTCGCCGGCGCGCTCGTGTCGGTCGCGCTGGTGCTGGGGCTCGCGCGCCGCGAGCTGTGGCGCGGCGACTCGCGCGATGCGTCGCCGCGACTGCTGCTCACGGGCGTCGTGATCGCGGCCGGGTGGGGCGCGCTCGTCACGCTGCTGTTGTCGCTCGCGCCCGATGCGCGGCTGCGCGGCATCATCTTCTGGCTGACGGGCGACCTGAACGGCGTGACGGCGCCGTGGTTCGCATGGGGCGCGCTGCTGCTGGCCGCCTGTGTCGCGCTGCCGGCCGCGCCGCAACTGAACGTGCTGCTGCGCGGCGACGCGACCGCGCTCGCGCTCGGCGTGCCGGTCGCGCGACTGCGCGTGCGGATCTATCTCGTCGCGTCGCTGGCCGCCGCGGCGGCAGTGACGACGGCCGGCACGATCGGCTTCGTCGGCCTCGTCGTGCCGCACGCGCTGCGGCTCGCCTTCGGCAACGACCAGCGCATGCTGCTGCCGGCGGCAATGCTCGCGGGCGGCGGCGGCGTGATGGCGGCGGACCTGCTCGCGCGCACCGCGATCGCGCCCGCGCAATTGCCGGTCGGCGTGATGACCGCGTTGGCCGGCGTGCCGGTGTTCCTGTGGATGTTGCTGAGGAGACCGATGCGATGACGCACACCGCACCGCACACCGCCGGCGACATCGCCTATGCGGCAGTCGACCTGACACTGAAGGCCGGCGAGCGGACGTTGCTCGCCGGCTTCACGCAGGCGTTCCGGCCCGGCGAGATCTGGTGCGTCGCGGGGCCGAACGGCGCCGGCAAGACGACGCTGCTCGCGACGCTCGCAGGCCTGCAGCAGCCGGCCGGCGGCCAGGTCGCGATCGACGGCCGGCCGCTCGCTGCGTGGCCGCCCGAACAGCTCGCGCGGCGCCGCGCGCTGATGCCGCAGCAACTGCACGACGCCTTCAGTGCGACGGTATTCGACACGGTGCTGCTCAACCGCTTTCCGTATCTCGGCGGCTGGGGCTGGGAGCGCGACGGCGACCGCGCGGCCGCGCACGACGCGCTCGCGACGTTCGGGCTGACCGCGCTCGCGTCGCGCGACGTGCTGTCGCTGTCGGGCGGCGAGCGGCAGCGCGTCGCGCTGGCCGCGACGCTGTGCCAGGACGCGCCGCTGATGTTGCTCGACGAACCGCTCGCGCATCTCGACCTGCATCACCAGATCGACGGCCTGACCGCGTTGAATGCGTGGCTCGACGCGGGCCCGCGCACGGTGCTGTTCTCGTGCCACGACCTGAATCTCGCGCGGCGTTTCGCGACGCACGCGCTGTTGCTCGACGGCCGCGGTCACGCGTGGGCCGGCCCCGTGCACGACGTGCTGACGCCGGCGCGCGCGAGCGACGCGTTCGGCTATCCGCTCGTGCTGATCCGCGAGAACGGCCGCGACGCGCTGTTGCCCGCGTGGCCCGAGCGGCGATGATCTTCCTTCTTTCGACGCGCGGCACCGGCCGCGCCAACGAGGCAACCTTCCGATGACGAATTCGACCGCCCAGACCGCCGAGACCGCCCACACCGATTTCCCGCCCGCGATCGCGCCGCTCGACGACGTGCTGCGCAAGCGCCTGCAGCATGTGATCGATCACAAGACCAAGCCGCCCGGCAGTCTCGGCCAGCTCGAGGCGATCGCGCTGCAGATCGGCCTGATCCAGCGCACCGAGCGGCCGCAGGTGCAGCGCCCCGTGACGATCGTGTTCGCCGGCGACCACGGGATCGCGGCCGAGGGCGTGAGCCCGTATCCGCAGTCGGTCACCGCGCAGATGGTCGCGAACTTCCTGGCCGGCGGCGCGGCGATCAATGCGTTCTCGAGTGTCGCGCAGAGCGCGCTCGAGATCGTCGATGCGGGCGTCGCGTCGCCGCTGCCGGTGTCCGACCGGCTCGTGTCGCTGCCGGTCGCGCGCGGCACGCGCAACTTCGCGGCCGAACCCGCGATGACGCGCGACGACGCGCTGACGGCGCTCGCCGCCGGCGCGGCGCGCGTGCGCCTGCACGCATCGCTCGGCACGAACGTGATCGGCTTTGGTGAAATGGGGATCGCGAACACGTCGTCGGCCGCGTGCCTGATGAGCCGGCTGCTCGACGTGCCGATCGACGCGTGTGTCGGGCGCGGCACGGGCCTCGACGACCAGGGGCTCGCGCACAAGCGCGCGGTGCTCGGCCGTGCGCTCGTCCGGCATTCGCACGCGATCGCGCCGCTCGACGTGCTGGCGACGTTCGGCGGCTTCGAGATCGCGATGATGACGGGCGCGTATCTCGCGGCCGCGAGCGAGCGGATGACGATCCTCGTCGACGGCTTCATCGCGACGGCCGCGCTGCTCGTCGCCGAGCGCATCGCACCCGGCGTGCGCGACTACTGCGTGTTCTCGCACGCGTCGCACGAGGCCGGGCACCGGCGCATGCTCGAGCACTTCGGCGCGAAGCCGCTGCTCGCGCTCGACCTGCGGCTCGGCGAAGGCACGGGCGCCGCGCTCGCGCTGCCGCTGGTGCGCGCGGCGGCCGCGTTCCTCGCCGAGATGGCGAGCTTCGAATCCGCGGGCGTCGACAATCGTGACGCCTGAGCGCGCGCGCGGCGTGCGCGCCGAACTGCGCTACTTCTTCGTCGCGCTCGGCTATTTCACGCGCGTGCCGGTGCCGCGCGCGATCGGCTACGCGGCCGGCGATCTCGACCAGGCCGCGCGCTACTTCCCGCTGGTCGGCGCATGCGTCGGCGCGTGGGGCGCGCTCGTCTACCTGGCGGCGTTGCGCGTGCTGCCGGCGTCGATCGCGGTCGGACTGTCGATGGCCGCGACGCTGCTCGCGACCGGCGCGTTCCACGAGGATGGCCTGGCCGACAGCTGCGATGCGTTCGGCGGCGGCTACACGCGCGATGACGTGCTGCGCATCATGCACGACTCGCGCATCGGCACGTTCGGCGCGGTCGCGCTCGTGGTGACGCTCGGCCTCAAATGGCAGGCGCTCGCGGCCATGCCGCCGCTGCGCGCCGCGTGGACGATGATCGCCGCGCATGCGGCGAGCCGCGCGGCGGCCGTGAGCCTGCTGATGTCGCTCGACTACGTTCGGCCGGAAGGCAAGGCGAAACCGGTCGCGCAGCGCATGGGCGCACGCGCGGCCTGGGTCGCGGCCGGGTCCGGGCTGCCGTGGCTGTTCTGGCCGGACTGGCGCGCGGGCCTCGCGGCCCTGGTCGCGCTCGTGCTCGTGCGTGCATGGGCGGCCCGCTATTTCGTGAAGCGGATCGGCGGTTATACGGGAGACTGTCTCGGCTTCGCGCAGCAGTTGAGCGAACTCGCGATCTATCTGGTGGTGCTTGGATGGACGTCGTCCTGATTCGCCATCCGGCCGTCGAGGTCGAGCCGGGTGTCTGCTACGGGCGCAGCGACGTGCCGCTCGCCGCGTCGGCCGACCACGGCGCGCAGGCCGTGCGTGCGCATCTGGCCGCGCTCGGGGCGCCGTTGCCCGAACAGCTCTGGACCAGCCCGCTCACGCGCTGCGCGTCGGTCGCAGAACGGCTCGCGCTGGCGTTCGACGTGCCGCTGCGGCGCGACGCGCTCTGGCAGGAAATGGACTTCGGCGCGTGGGAGCTGCAGCGCTGGGACGATATCGACCGCGCCGCACTCGATGCGTGGGCGGCCGATCTGCTGCATGCATGTGCGCATGGCGGCGAGAGCGTCGCGCGGTTCGCCGAGCGTGTGGCGCGCGTGGTCGATGCCGTCGGGCAGGTCGACGCGCCGCAATGGGCGCTCACCCATGCCGGCGTGATTCGCGCGTTCGCATCGCATGCCTTGCGCGTGCCGCTCGATACGCTGCTGGCGCGACCGGTGCCGACGGGGGGTGTCGTCTGGTTGCGTACGGCGCCCGACACACGCACGTGGGACGTCGTCCACTGGGACGCCTAGGCGGATGTGCTCCGGCGTGCGATCGGCTCGCGATCGTGCATGCAGCACAGCCGCCGCACGGAAAACGTACCGCAACCCGGACTCAGCGCGCCGGCCGTCGCGACCGCGCGGCGTCGAGATCCTCGCATAGCGCAGCCGCGCCCTGCGCGATCCGCGGTGACGGCCGGGTCAGCAGATCGCCGTCGATCGCGAACAGGTTGTTGCGCGCCACCGCCGTCAGCGCGGGCCATGCACGCCAGCGCGCGAGGCTCGGCAGCGGCGCGTCCGAGCGTGTGGCACCGGCGCTCGTCGTTACGATCGCTTCCGGGTTCGCCGCGAGCACGGCCTCGTCGGTGACGGTCGGCGCGAGCGGTTTCAGCGCCGCGAACACGTTGCGGCCGCCGCACAGCGTAATGACGTCGTTGAGCAGATGCGCGCCGTTGAGCGTCGTCAGCGGCCGGTCCCAGACCTGGAAGAACATCGTGACGGGCGCACGTGTCGCGTAACGCGCGCGCAGCGCGGCGATGTCGCGCGTGTACGATGCCGCGGCCGCGTCGGCGGCCGGTTCCGTGCCGAGTAGCGTGCCGAGCCGGCGCAGCGACGTCGCCACGTCGTCGAGATGCTTCGGTTCGCTGAAGAACAGCGGAATGTGCAGCGCACGCAGCGCATCGGTTTGCCGCTCGGCATTGCCGTGCCGCCACACGACGATCAGGTCGGGCTTCAGCGCGGCGATCCGCTCGAGATCGAGCGCCTTGTTGTCGCCGACGCGCGGCACGGCCTGCGCGGCGGGCGGGTAGTCGCTGTACGTGACGGTGCCGACCAGCTTCGCGCCGCCGCCGGCCGCGTAGATCAGCTCGGTTGCGTGTGGCGCGAGACTGATCACGCGTTGCGCCGGTGCGGGCAGCGTGACGGTATTGCCGGCATCGTCGCGGGTCGTGACGTCCGCGTGGGCGAACGGCGCGTGCGCGAGCGCGACCAGCGTCGCGAGCGGGGGCAGCCGGCGAAGCCGGCAAGGCAGGCGAGCGGTCATGCGGATGCCCGTTGCAGCGTCGGCACGCACTGCGCGAGTGCGTCGGCGACGCGCTGCCACTCGGCTGGGTTGCCGGGCAGGCCGATACGCACGCTCGACGGTTGCGCGAAGTGCCGCGTCCAGATTCCGTGCGCGGCGAGTGCCGCATGCAGCGCGGCGGCGCGCGGGTCGCCGGTCCAGCTGAAGAGCGGGGTCGCGCGCACCGCGAAGCCGTGCATGCGCAGCAGTGCCGCGAGACGTTCGCCGTCGGCCGCGAGCCGCTCGCGTGCAGCGGCCTGCCAGGCGCGATCGGCGAACGCGGCGATGGTCGCGTGACGCGCGGGACCACTGACGGTCCACGCGCCGAGCCGGTCGCGCAACGCGGCGATCCGTTCGGGGTGAGCGAGCACGAAGCCCGCGCGAATCCCGGCAAGCCCGAAGAACTTGCCGACCGAGCGCAGCACGACGAGGCCAGGACGATCGGTGTGCCGCGCGAGCGATGGCGTGGCGCCCGTATCCGCGAAGGCCTCGTCGACGATCAGCGTGCCGCCGCGTGCGGACAGCTGCGCATGCCAGCCGAGCAGCCGCTCGGTCGGCACGAACTCGGCGGTCGGATTATTCGGATTCCCGACGATGACGTGACGCAGCGTCGCGGGCAGCACGTCCGTGACGATGTCGAGCGGCACGACGTGATGACCGTTACGCGCGAATGCAGGTGCGTACTCGCCATACGCGAGCGTCGCGACGCCGGCGTCGCCGGGCGGCAGCAGCGCGGGCAGTGCGCGGATCGCGGCCTGGCTGCCGGCAACCGGCAGCACGTGCGCGGCATCGGGCGCGTGGTAGTAGCCGGCCGCGCACGCGGCAAGCGCGTCGCCGTCGTCGGGCAGCCTGCGCCACGCGTCGGCGGGCACCGGCGGCACCGGATAGCCGACCGGATTGATGCCGGTCGACAGGTCGAGCCACGCGTCGTACGGAATGCCGTGGCGGCGGGCGGCTTCGTGCAGGTTGCCGCCGTGCGGGATGGGGGCGTCAGACATGATGGGTAGCGAGGGTGAGGGCGCCGCTCGCGACGAGCAGCGCGAGCCACAACGCGAGCGTGCGCGTGACGAGCGACAGCGCGGCGACGACGTGCACGGCCGTCGCGGGCGCGCCGGTGCCGAGCGCGGGACGGTCCTCGATTTCGCCGTGATAGACGGCCGGGCCGCCGAGCTGCACGTTCAGGCTGCCGGCGCCCGCGGCCATTACGGGGCCGGCGTTCGGGCTGTCCCAGTGGCGCGCCTGCGTGCGCCAGCAGCGCCACGCGGCGGCCGTATCGCCGAGCAGCGCGTAGCTCGCGGCGGTGCCGCGTGCGGGAATCCAGTTGAGTGCATCGTCGATGCGCGCGGCGGCCCAGCCGAAGGTCAGGAAGCGCGGCGTGCGGTAGCCCCACATCGCATCGAGCGTGTTCGCGAGCCGGAACAGCAGCGCACCGGGGCCGCCGGCGACGACGAACCAGAAGAGCGCGCCGAAGATCGCGTCGTTGCCGTTCTCGAGCGCCGATTCGACGGCCGCGCGCGACAGCGCGCCTTCGTCGGCTTCGCTCGTGTCGCGCGACACGATGCACGCGGTCAGCGCGCGCGCGGCGTCGAGATCGTGCCGCAGCAGCGCGGCGGCGATCGGGGCGACGTGGTCGGCGAGGCTTTTCGCGCCGAGCGCGAACCACAGCAGCGCGACGTGCAGGGCCGCCGCGAGCGGCCACGGCAGCACGGCGGTGAGCCACGCCGCGACGGCCACCGGCGGCACCACCGCCGCGGCCCATGCGATCACACCGATGACGCGCCCGCGCCGGCCCGTGTTCAGCGCGCCTTCGATGCGCGCGGCGAGCCGGCCGAACGCGACGAGCGGGTGCCAGCCGGCCGGTTCGCCGAGCACGCGATCGACGAGCGCGGCCGCGACCGCGAGCATCGCGACGACCGGCAGCGACAGCATCAGCATGACGGCGCTCCGGGCTTGAGCTCGAGCGGCAGGCCGGCCACCAGCAGCGTCACGCGGTTCGCGAGCGCGGCGACACGCTGGTTCAGGCGTCCGAGCTCGTCGACGTAGCGGCGCGTGACCGATCCGAGCGGCACGACGCCGAGCCCGATTTCGTTGCTGACGACGATCACCTTCGCGCGCGCGCCGCGCAGTGCATGCTCGAGCCGCTCGACCAGCGCCGCGTACTGCGCGTCGTCGAGCGGTTCGCCGTCGAGCGGGCACAGCAGGTTCGTGAGCCACAGCGTCAGGCAATCGACGAGCAGGCACGCGTGCGGGTCGTCGAGCCGAGCGAGCGTGCCGGGGAGGTCGACGGGCGCGTCGGCGAAGCCCCAGTCGGCCGGCCGGCGCGCGCGGTGATGCGCGATGCGCTGCTGGAATTCGGCATCGGCGACGGTCGGCGTCGCGGTCGCGATATAGGTGACGGAGCGGCCGCTGCCGGCGGCGAGCCGCTCGGCATGCGCGCTCTTGCCCGAGCGCGCGCCGCCGAGGACGAAGGTGAGGTCGTGCGGAATCATCGCGTGATTGTAACGGCGCGCGCGCGGCGGCGCGGGCGATAATGCGGCCTTTGCTTCGCCACGACTTTGCATACGATGAACGCACCCGAACCGCAGCCGCGCGGCACGTTGATGATCCAGGGCACGACGTCCGATGCGGGCAAGAGCACGCTCGTCGCGGGCCTGTGCCGCCTCGCGCGCCGCGCGGGTGCGCGCGTCGCACCGTTCAAGCCGCAGAACATGGCGCTGAACAGCGCGGTGACGGCCGACGGCGGCGAGATCGGCCGCGCGCAGGCGCTGCAGGCGCTCGCCGCGGGCGTCGCGCCGCATACCGATTTCAACCCGGTGCTGCTGAAGCCGACGAGCGATCGCGGCGCGCAGGTGATCATTCACGGCAAGGCGCGCATGAATCTCGACGCGCGTGCGTATCACGACTACAAGCCGGTCGCATTCGACGCGGTGCTCGAGTCGTACGCGCGGTTGCGCGCGGGCTACGACACGGTGCTCGTCGAAGGCGCGGGCAGCCCGGCCGAGATCAACCTGCGCGAAGGCGACATCGCGAACATGGGCTTCGCCGAACGCGTCGACTGCCCGGTCGTGCTGGTGGCCGACATCGATCGCGGCGGCGTGTTCGCGCACCTGGTCGGCACGCTCGCCTGCCTGTCGGACAGCGAGCGCGCGCGCGTGCGCGGCTTCGTCATCAACCGCTTTCGCGGCGACCTCAGGCTGCTCGAACCGGGCCTCGACTGGCTGCGCGCGCAGACGGGCAAGCCGGTGTTCGGCGTGCTGCCGTACCTGCACGGGCTGCTGCTCGATGCCGAGGACATGCTGCCGTCGCAGGCGCGCAGCGCGGCCGCGCGCGGCGACGCCGGCGTGCTGCGCGTGGTGGTGCCTGCGCTGCCGCGCATCAGCAACCACACCGATTTCGATCCGCTGCGCGCGCATCCGCAGGTCGAATTCACGTACTGGAAGAGCGGCCCGGTGCCGGACGCCGACCTGCTGATCCTGCCCGGGTCGAAAAGCGTGCAGCGCGATCTCGCGTGGCTGCGCGACGCGGGCTGGGATGCGGTGATCCGCCGCCACCTGCGCTACGGCGGCAAGGTGATCGGCATCTGCGGCGGGATGCAGATGCTGGGCCGCACGCTGGACGATCCGCTCGGCCTCGAAGGCGCGCCCGGCAGCGTGCCGGGGCTCGGGCTGCTCGACTTCGACACGACGCTGCAGCCGGACAAGACGCTGAAGAACGTGACGGGGCATCTGGCCCTGCCGGGTGCGGCCGCCGTGCACGGCTACGAGATCCACATGGGCGACACGCGCGGGCCCGCGCTCGCGGCGCCCGCGCTGGAACTGGCGGCGGCCGACCTGCCGGGCGGCGTGTGCAACGACGGCGCGGTGTCGGCCGACGGGCAGATCCTCGCGACCTACGTGCACGGGCTGTTCGACGCACCCGACGCGTGCGCGGCGCTGCTCGCGTGGGCGGGGCTCGACGGCGCGGAGCGTATCGACTACCCGGCGCTGCGCGAGGCGTCGCTGGAGCGGCTGGCCGATTCGTTCGCCGAGCATCTCGACCTGCGTGCGCTGTACGCGGAGTTTTGCTGATTTTTGCCGACTGACGGCGCGGCCGGCCTGGCATTTTCCGGCCGATCGCATACAACTCAGATGGGCGGAGGTCCACCCGAAGGAGCGCGACGATGAAGGCTCGATGGTGGTTGAGTGTGCTGCTCGCGGCGCTGCTGGGCGCGTCGGCGGTGGCGCACGCGTGCGATTCGTACGCGCCGGGCGGCAGCCCGGCCGGCTCGGGCGACGCCGCACAAGGCAAGAGCGGCGGCTGACGGGCGTATCGCGGAGCGGATACCGGGGCATGATCGGTCATGCCCTTTTTTACGGCCCAATTCGTTCCTTGTGGGAATCAATTAAAGCTGGATAGCGTATTTATTGGCCGAATCGATTCGAATAGAGTGCGATGCATTCCCATCCACTCCCGAAGGAATTCGCCATGAACCCCAATCGCCTGAACGATCTCGGCGCGACGCTGCTGCGTGTGGCGCTCGGCGTGCTGTACCTCGCGCACGTTGCGCAGAAGGTGTTCGTCTTCACGCTGCCTGGCACCGCGCAGTTCTTCGCGTCGATCGGCCTGCCCGGCTGGCTCGCGTACCTGACGACCTTCGTCGAACTGGCCGGTGGCCTTGCGCTGCTCGCCGGCTTCCGCGTGCGCATCGCCGCGCTCGTGCTGCTGCCGTTCATGCTCGGCGCCGTTTCCGCACATCTGCCGAATGGCTGGGGCTTCGCGTCGCCGCACGGCGGCTGGGAGTACCCGGCGTTCTGGGCCGTCACGCTGGCCGTGCAGGCGCTGCTGGGCGGCGGCGCGTTCGCGCTCGGCGCACCGCGCGCCGCGACGCGAACCGCATAAGTCGGGCGGGCAGCGGCGCAACCCGTTCCGGTGATACCCCGTTTGCCGATATCATCGCTCCCTGTATCCGCAATCGAGCGGCGTCTGCCAGGCGGCAGGCGCCGCACGGCTTTTTCGGGGGAATTCATGACGGTCATCGTGGTGGCGAATCCGAAGGGCGGCGTGGGGAAGAGCACGCTGTCCACCAATCTTGCCGGCTATTTCGCGGCGCAGGGCGCGTGGGTCGCGCTCGCCGATCTGGACCGGCAGCAGTCCGCGCATGCGTGGCTCGACCTGCGTCCGGCCGGCCTGCCCGCGATCGAGGCGTGGGATCTCGACCCGGACGCGCCGTCGAAGCCGCCGCGCGGCCTCGAATATGCGGTGATCGACACGCCGGCCGGCCTGCACGGCAACCGGCTCAACGTCGCGCTGCAACTCGCCGACAAGGTGATCGTGCCGCTCCAGCCGTCGATGTTCGATATTCTCGCGACCCAGCAGTTTCTGGAGCGCCTCGCCGGCGAGAAGGCCGTGCGCAAAGGCAGCGTCGAGGTGGGGATCGTCGGGATGCGCGTCGACGCGCGCACGCGCTCGTCCGACCAGCTGCACCGTTTCGTCGAAGGGCTCGGGCTGCCGGTGCTCGGCTACGTGCGCGACACGCAGAACTATGTGCAGATCGCCGCGCACGGCCTGACGCTGTGGGATGTCGCGAAGAGCCGCGTCGAGAAGGATCTCGAGCAGTGGCGGCCGATCGTCGAATGGGCCGAGCGGCGCGCGCCGAAGGCGGAGAAGGTCGCCAAGGCGTCCTGACCGCGCGCTGGCCGGATCCGGACGGTGAATCCGGCCGAATGCGGTCGAATCCGGTCGAATGAGAAAGGGCCCGATCCGGCATCGCGCCGGATCGGGCCCTTCGTACCTGTGACGGCTGCGCGGCTGACCGCCCCGTCGGGCGGGGCGCCGCGGCAGCGATCCCGCATGTCACGACACGCCGGCGGCCGCGCGGATCAGGTCCAGTTCTGCGTCGGCACGTGATCGCGGTGGCCCTTGATCTTGTTGCCTTCGTCGATGAACACGAGCTTCGGCTTCCAGCCGGCTTGCAGCTCGGCTTCGTCGACCATCGCGAACGCCGCGATGATCACGAGGTCGCCGAGTTGCGCGCGGCGCGCGGCCGAACCGTTCAGCGAAATCATCCCGCTGCCGCGCTCGCCCTTGATCGCGTACGTCGAGAAACGCTCGCCGTTGTTGATGTTCCAGATGTCGATCCGTTCGTTTTCGATCAGGCCCGCCGCTTCGAGCAGGTCTTCGTCGATCGCGCACGAGCCTTCGTAATGCAGCTCGCAGTGCGTGACGGCCGCGCGGTGGATCTTCGATTTGAGCATATGGCGCTGCATGGTATCTCCGTGATGCGTGAGAGGCGCGGGCGGACGGCCCGTCAGATTTCCAGGTTGTCGATCAGGCGCGTCGCGCCGAGCTTCGCGGCCGTGAGCACGACGAGCGGTTCGCCGGCGTCGAGTTCGGCGGCGCTCGGCGCGATCAGGTTCGCGCGGCGGCGGATCGCGATGTAGTCGGGCGCCCAGCCGCGCTCGGCCAGGTGCGTGCGCGCCTGCTGCTCGAGCTTGCCGAGGTCGCGTTCGCCGCCGAGCACGCTGTCGCGCACGCGCTGCAGCGTCTTCGCGAGTTCGGGCGCTTCCTTGCGCTCGTCGGGCGTCAGGTAGCGGTTGCGCGACGACAGCGCGAGGCCGTCCTCGTCGCGCACGGTCTCGGCCGCGATGATCTCGACCGGCAGCGCGAGCTGCTGGCACATCCGGCGCACGATCATCAGCTGCTGGTAATCCTTCTTGCCGAAGACGGCGACGCGCGGCTGCACGCAGGACATCAGCTTCGTGACGACGGTGCACACGCCGGCGAAGAAGCCGGGGCGGAACTCGCCCTCGAGAATCCCGCCGAGGTCATCCGGCGGCAGCACGCGGTACGCCTGCGGCTCCGGATACATGTCGCGCTCGGTCGGCGCGAACAGCACGTAGACGTTTTCCTTCTGCAGCTTCTCGATGTCGTCCTGCAGCGTACGCGGATATTTGTCGAAATCCTCGTTCGGGCCGAACTGCAGCCGGTTGACGAAAATGCTCGCCACGACCGGGTCGCCGTGCTGGCGCGCGAGGCGCATCAGCGACAGGTGACCTTCGTGCAGGTTGCCCATCGTCGGCACGAACGCCGTGCGGTTCTGGCCGCGCATCTGGTCGCGCAGTTCCTGGATCGAGCTGATGACTTTCATGATCGGGTAGCGGGTTCCTCGCGCAGGCGCGCGTTGGCGCCGCAACAGCGGCGTCGGGGTCGAAGCGGAGAACGCCGGTGCGCGGGCGGCGCATCGGACGTCGGCGGATTGTAGAGGATTTGGCCGCCGGGCGCATCGAAAAAAGAACGATCGTTCACTTTTTAATCGGGCGCGCCGCTGGCGGGCCGCGCGGGCAAACCCGACGGCGGGATCCGGTGTCATGCGCAGTATCGCGGTGGACGGGGAGGCGGCGGGCGCGGAGGCGTTACGCGGGCAGGTACGCGAGGCGCACGTAGATCGGTGCGAACGGTTCGGGCTGCGTGATCTCGACGAGCGATTCGCGTGCGAGCTCGAGCATCGCGATGAAGTTCACGACGACGACCGGCACGCCGCGCGACGTGTCGAACAGGTCGGCGAACTCCATGAAGCGCGCGTTCTGCAGCTTGCGCAGGATCAGGCTCATGTGCTCGCGCACCGACAGCTCCTCGCGGGAGATCTTGTGATGCTGGACGAGCTTCGCGCGCTTGAGCACGTCGGCCCACGCGGCGCGCAGGTCGTCCGAATCGACGTCGGGGAAGCGCGGCGTGATGCTCTGCTCGATGTAGACCTCGGCGCGCAGGAAGTCGCGGCCGAGCTGCGGCAACTGGTCGAGGCGCTGCGCGGCGAGCTTCATCTGCTCGTATTCGAGCAGGCGGCGCACGAGTTCGGCGCGTGGATCCTCGGCTTCCTCGCCGGTATCGGCCTTCTTGACCGGCAGCAGCATCCGCGACTTGATCTCGATCAGCATCGCGGCCATCAGCAGGTACTCGGCCGCCAGCTCGAGGTTCGACGTGCGGATCTGGTCGACATAACCCAGATATTGCGCGGTGACCTGCGCCATCGGGATGTCGAGCACGTTGAAGTTCTGCTTGCGGATCAGGTACAGCAGCAGGTCGAGCGGGCCTTCGAAGGTCTCGAGGAACACCTCGAGCGCGTCGGGCGGGATGTAGAGATCCTGCGGCAGCTTGAAGAGCGGCTCGCCGTACAGGCGAGCGAACGCCGCGACACCGTCGACCGTGTCGGGCGTCGAATCGGCGCCCGCGGGCGCGGCGATCGCGTCGTCCTGCCGGGCGGCGCTGGCCTCGTCGGCGGCGCTCACGTCGTCAGAAGTTCTGGTAGTAGACGTAGGACGTTTGCTTCACGCGCGATTCCTGCTGCTCGGCGCGCTCGTCGAGGTCGATCGGCTGCTTGTCCCACAGCAGGGAACGGCCCTTGCGCTGCTCTTCTTCGAGCGTCGGCTTCTGTTGCTTGAGCTGGTTCAGGAACTGCGTGACGTCGGACTGGTACGGCATGGCTTGGCTTTCCGTTTCGGGCGGCGCACGATGCGCCGGATTCGCGATGGCGGGATTTTACCGCATCGCGGGGAACAGCCGGCGCCAATCGCGCGTCGAATCGGCTGGCCGGTGCCGGCGGCGGGACCGGCCGGGCCCGCGCGCGCATCGTTGCGCGCAAGCGTCAAAGCAGGGCCGGTGCGGGCATGGCCCCCGCCCTGTGGTCAAATACAGGGTTTTCCACGAAACCATGACAACCGAGGGCGAGGTCATATTTGGCGGGTCAGGCGAACCAGCAAGCACTTACGGCGCATGAGGCGAGCCCGCATGAGGCCCGTCCTGTCGGCCGTCGCGCGCGGCGCGGCGCCGGTGCCGCGGCCCGGGCCGCGCTCGCGGGCTGTCTCGCCGCGTGCGTCGCGCTGCCGGCCTACGCGAAGTACGACGTCGACATCGACGCGCCGCGCTCGATCCGCAAGCTGCTCAAGGCCCACCTCGACATCGCGCGCTTCGCGAAGCGCGACGACATCAACGACGACCAGTTCGACTTCCTCGTCACCGCCACGCCGCAGCAGGTGCGCGACCTGACCGCGACGGCCGGCTATTTCTCGCCGGTCGTGCGTACCGACGTGCGCACGCGCGACGGCAAGCGCGACGTGCGCGTCGCCGTCGATCCGGGGCCGCCGACCGTCGTGTCGACGGTCGACCTGACGTTCAAGGGCCCGGTCGATTCCGAGGATCCGAAGCAGGAGGCCGCGACCCGTTTCGCGTTCTCGCTGAAGCCGGGCGACCCGTTCACGCAGTCCGGCTGGGACGGCGCGAAGGGGGCGGCGCTCAAGCAATTGCAGTCGCGCCGCTATCTCGGCGCGAAGATCACGTCGTCGGAGGCGCGCATCGATCCGCGCACGCAGCGCGCGACGCTGGCCGTCACGTTCGACAGCGGGCCGACATTTACGATCGGCAAGGTCGATGTCGACGGCGTGCGCCGCTATCCGGAGAAGATCGTCACGAACGTCAATCCGCTGTCGGAAGGCGAGATCTACGACGTGCAGCGGATCACCGAGCTGCAGCGGCAATTGCAGAACACGCCGTACTACGCGAGCGTCGCGATCGACGTCGGCGACGATACGTCGAAGCCGGAGCGCACGCCCGTGCACGTGAAGGTCAGCGAGTTCCCGTACAACAACATTCGCGGCGGCGTCGGCTATGCGACCGACACGGGCCCGCACGTGCAGGGCTCCTACACATACCTCGACACGTTCGGCGCCGCCTGGCCGCTCACCGTGTCGGGCCGGCTCGACCAGATCCAGCAGTACGGCCAGGTCCAGCTGTCGATGCCGCCCGGCGAGAGGGGGTGGACCAACAGCGTGCTCGCGTCGTACACGAACACCAACGTGTCGGACACGCGCATCTACAGCGCGCGGATCGGCGCGCAGCGCACGCGCACCGGCCAGTTCATCGATTACGCCTACTCGCTGATGTACTACCAGGACCGGCTCGACCAGAACGGCGCGGGCCCGACCACGAGCCGCGCGCTGGTGCCGCAGTGGGCGTGGACGCGCCGCAACGTCGACGATCCGCTGTTTCCGCGCTCGGGCAACCTGATCCACGCGGAGGCCGGCTTCGCGATCAAGGGCGTGCTGACCGACCAGACCTTCATCCGCGGTTACGCGCGCGGCCAGCAGTACGTGCCGATCGGCCGGCGCGACCTGTTCGTGTTCCGCGCGGAGCTCGGCGGCGTGTTCACGAGCGGCAGCTCCAACGGCGTGCCGGCGTCGCTGCTGTTCCGCGCGGGCGGCTCGAACTCGGTGCGCGGCTACGGCTACCAGAGTATCGGCAACAACGTCGACGGCTCCGTGCTGCCGACCAAGTACCTGATGACGGGCACCGCCGAATACCAGCACTGGTTCAACCGCGACTGGGGCGCCGCGACGTTCTTCGACATCGGCACCGCGACCGATGCGTGGGGCGAGAAGGTGTTCTATCCGGGTGTCGGCATCGGTGCGCGCTGGCGCAGCCCCGTCGGCCCGATCAACGTCGACGTCGCATACGGGCTGCGCAACCACAGCGTGCGCCCGTACCTGACGCTCGGCATCGCTTTCTGACCTTGTTGCCCTGTTCACGACGACCCGCACGACGACCCGCATGACGAAGGACCCGAACGACACGCCGCCGCCTCACGATCCGGACTCGCCCGAGCGCGCGCCCGACGCGCCGCCGCGCGCGCGGCGCCGCATGCGTGCGGGGCGCGTCGTCGCGTGGACGCTTGCGACGGTCGTGTTGCTCGTCGTGCTGGCCGTCGGGCTCGTGCTGGCCGCGGCGACGACCGAGCGCGGCACGCGGCTCGCGTGGCAGACGGCCGTGCGCGTGCTGGGCGGCCGGCTGGCGGGCACGCTGGAAGGCGGCGCGCTCGCGACGGGCGTGCGGTTGCACGGCTTTGCGTGGACGAGCCCGGGCGGCGCCGGCACCGAAGTGCGGATCGACCGGCTCGACGGCCGCTGGGCGCTGACCCGCGCACCGTGGCGGCTGTCGGTCGCGTATCTGCGCGCGGGCACGATCGACGTGCGGATCGTGCCGGGGCCGTCGAAACCGGCCACGACGCCACAGGACCTGAGCTTGCCGCTGCAGTTGCGGATCGACGACCTGCGCGTCGATCACCTGGCGATCCACGAAGGCGCGTCGACGACGCAGCTCGATCATCTCGCGCTGAACGGCCGCAGCGACGGGCGTCACCATGAGCTCGCGCTCGACGGCGTCGACACGCCGTACGGCGCGCTGACCGCGCGCGCGAAGCTCGACGGCGTGAAGCCGTTCGCGCTGACGGGCACCGCGACTTACGTGGGCAAGCTCGCCGACGAACCGGTCAACGCGAGCGCGAACGTATCGGGCTCGCTCGAAGCGCTCGTGGCCGACGTCGCCGCGAGCGGGATGAAGCTGAACGGGCGCGCGCACGTCGAGGCCGCCCCGTTCGGCGCGGTGCCGCTCACGCGCGCGTCGCTCGTGTTCGATCACGTGAACCCGCAGGCGCTTTCGCCCGGCGCGCCGGCCGCCGATCTCGCGGTGCGTGCGGAGCTGGCGCCCGTGACCGCGCCGGCCGGCACCGCCGCGGCGAAGGGTTTCGCGGTGACCGGCCCGGTGTCGATCGTCAACGCGAAGCCCGGCACGCTCGGCGAGCATCTGCTGCCGGTCGTCGACGCGCATGCGACCGTGAACCTGGACGCGCACGCGCAACGGATCGACGGCCTCGCGCTGAAACTGATTCGCGACGGCAGCGTCACCGGCAGCGGCATGCTGACGGGCGGCAAGGGCCGCTTCGACCTGAAAGTCGCGAATCTCGACCTCAATGCGTTCGTCGCCGAGCTGCGACCGATGCGCCTCGGCGGCCCGCTCGGCGTGACGCTGGCCGGCGACGCGACGATCGTCGACTTCAACCTGAACGATCCGAAGCTTGCGCTCGGCGCGCGTGCGAAGGTCGCGCTCACGCGGCAGCAGACGGTGCTGACCGATGCGCGCGTGACGGCGGGCAAGGGGCGCATCGACCTGACGGGCGTGTTCCGTCACGACGCGCATTCGAGCTACGACGCGAAGGCGACGCTGACCGCGTTCGATCCGCTGTTGCTCGCGGCGATGAGCGCGCCGGGCGCGGGTGGGGCGAGCAGCGCGGTCAGGGGAAAACCGGCGAAACCGGCGGCCAGGGCGCCGGCCACGCGCGGAGAGACGCGCGTGTCGGGCACGCTGACGGCCTCCGGCGCGTTCGCACCGCAGGTGTCGACGAAGGCAACCTTCAAGCTCGGCGACAGCCTGTACGACGGCGTGCCGCTGACGGGCGCCGGCGTCGTCCAGCTCGCCGGCGCGCGGATCCTGCCGAGCAACGCGAACCTGTCGATCGCGGGCAACCACGTCGACTTGCGCGGCAGTTTCGGCGCGCCCGGCGACCGGCTGCGCTTCGTCGTCGATGCACCGGAACTCGACCGGCTCGGCTTCGGCATCCAGGGCCTCGTGCAGGCACAGGGTGACCTGACCGGCAGCTTCGCCCATCCGAACGTGACGGCCACCTACAAGGCGCAGCACGTCGTGGTTGGCTCGAACCGGATCGGCGCCGCGCAGGGCCGCGCCGACATCCGCGACGGCGCGCACGGCGCGCTCGTGTTCACGGCCGACGCGTCCGACATCGCGCTCGGCTCGCTGCAGCTGAAATCGCTGCGCGCCAACCTGGACGGCACGCGCGCGAAGCACACGCTCGACGCGTCGGCGCTCGGGATGGCCGGCGGCCGCGTGATCGACCTGACGCTCGCGGCGAGCGGCGGCGTGGTCGAGAACGGCGACGGGATGCGCTGGGACGGCACCGTCACGCGCCTCGCGAACCGCGGCACGCCGGCGCTGGCACTGCAGTCGCCGCTCACCGTGTCGGCCGGCGCCGGCCGCGTGACGCTCGGCGCGACGCGGCTGATGCTCGAAGGCGCGGCGATCGACCTGAAGTCGTTCGTGTTCGATCGCGGCCAGATGCGCTCGGCAGGCTCCGTGCGCGACGCATCGGTCGCACGTTTCCTCGAGGTCCGCCAGGCGCTGACGGGCCAGCGGCCGCCCGTGCGCACCGACGTCGTGCTCGATGCCGACTGGGACTTCTCGCTCGGCGCGAACGCGACCGGCTACGTGCAGGTGAAGCGGCGTGGCGGCGACGTGACGATCGAGACCGGGCGCGGCATCTCGTCGCTCGGGCTGACCGAGCTTTCGGCGCGCGCGAGCTTCGTGCCCGGCAACCGGCTCAACGTCGTGGCGCTCGCGAGGGCGAACCGGATCGGCAAGCTCGACGCGAATGTCACCGTGCCGTTCGCGCTGCGCGACGGCGTGTTCGGCGTCGTCGACGATGGCCCGCTGTCGGGCCGCATCGACGCCGACATCCCGTCGCTGAAGACGACCGGCGTCCTGTTCGGGCCGAGCTACCTGCTCGGCGGCCGCGCGGCGCTGAACCTGACGATCGCCGGCACGCCGGCGAAGCCGAACGTGTCGGGGATGCTGACGGGCGACGACCTGTCGGCGACGCTCGTCGACCAGGGCGTGCAGCTGAAGGACGGCATCGTGCGCGTGAAGCTCGCGGAGAACCTCGTCGAATTCCAGCAGGTCGAGTTCCATGGCGGCGACGGCACGCTGCGCGCGATCGGCCGCGTGCGTCTCGACGGCGAGGCGCCCGACCTGACCGCGAGCATCGTCGCGGACAAGCTCGAACTGTTCGCGGCGCCGGACCGCAAGCTGTCGCTGTCGGGCAAGGCGACCGTCGCGAACGACGGGCCGCGCGGCGCGCTGTCGATCGACGGCAAGTTCGTCGTCGATCGCGCGCTGTTCGACCTGCCGGAGGAATCGGCGCCGCATCTGTCGGACGACGTCGTGATCGTGCGCCCGGACGGCACGGTGCGCGGCGACGTGCAGACGGGTACCGCGGCCGCGAAGCCGCAGAAGGTCGAAGACAAGCCGGCGCCGTCGCTCGCGCCGCGTGCGAACATCGACATCGGCCTCGGCAACGACTTCCGCTTCAGGGGCCACGGCGCGGACCTCGGGCTGCGCGGCACGATCACCGTGATGAGCGCGCCGGGCGTGCCGCTGCGCGCGGTCGGCAACGTGCGCGTGACGGAAGGGTCGACGTACACGTCGTTCGGCCGCAAGCTCGCGGTCGAGAACGGTTTCTTCACGTTCAACGGCCCGGTGTCGAATCCGGGCATCAACATCCTCGCGATGCGGCGCAACCAGGAGGTCGAGGCCGGCGTGCAGGTCATCGGCACGATCCAGTCGCCGACCGTCAAGCTCGTGTCCGAGCCGAACGTCACGGACAACGAGAAGCTGTCGTGGCTGCTGTTCGGTCACGGCACCGACCAGGGCAACAACGTCGGCCAGCAGAACGCGATGACCGCCGCGCTCGGGCTGCTCGGCAGCGCGACCGGCAAGCGTGTCGCGCAGAGCATCGGCCTCGACGAATTCTCGATCGGCCGCAGCGACGTCGGCCTGACCGATGCGCAGGTCGTGCAGATCTCGAAGGCGATCAACGAGCGCTTCGTGCTCGGCTACGAACAAGGGCTGCAATCGGCGAGCAACGCGTTCAAGGCGACGATCAACCTGACGCGCTTCTGGTCGGTGTCCGCGTATGGCGGCACGTTCCAGGGCGTCGACCTGAACTACACGCGGCGCTTCGATCGGTGGTTCGGGCAGCGCTAGCCGATCATGCATGCCGCGTGCAGCGTGATCGTTGCCGCGGCCCTCGCATTCGGTCGGCAGTCGCGCGACGTAAACAAAAAAAGGCCCCGCACGCATCTTGCGGGGCCTTTCTGCGCAAGCGGCTCGAGCGGCTTACTTCACGCGCATGCCGGGCTTCGCGCCGCTGTGCGGCTCGAGGATGTAGAGGCCCGGCTCGGCCTTCTCGTCGGTCGCCGACGCGGCGAGCACCATCCCTTCGGACAGCCCGAACTTCATCTTGCGCGGCGCGAGGTTCGCGACCATCACCGTCAGCTTGCCGACGAGCTGCTCGGGCTGGTACGCGGACTTGATGCCCGAGAACACGTTGCGGGTCTTTTCCTCGCCGATGTCGAGCGTGAGCTGCAGCAGCTTGTCCGAGCCTTCGACGGCCTGGCACGCGACGATCTTCGCGATGCGCAGGTCGACCTTCGCGAAATCGTCGATCGAGATCGGACCGTCGTCGGCACCGTTCGCGGCGGCCGGCTTCGCGTTTGCCTTGGCGCCCTTCGAATCCTTCGCGGCTTTGGCGGCGGTCGCGCCCGCGGCAGCGGCGCCGGCGGCTTCGGCCTGCAGCGAATCGCGGTTCGCGGCGAGCAGCGCGTCGATCTGCTTCGGATCGACCCGCGTCATCAGGTGCTGGTACGCCTTGATCGGCTGCGCCGACGACAGCGGCGCAGCGGCGTCGGCCCACGTCAGCGGTGCGATCCCGAAGAACGCTTCGACCGATTCGGCGACGCGCGGCATCACCGGCTTCAGCGCGAGCGACAGCAGCCGGAATGCCTCGAGGCTCACGCTGCAGCTTTCGTGCAACGCGACCGCATTGGCCGGATCCTTCGCGAGTTCCCACGGCTTCGCGCCGTCGACGTACGCGTTCACTTCATCCGCGAGCTCCATCGTGTGGCGCAGCGCGCGGCTGTACTCGCGTGCTTCGTAGTTCGCGGCGATCGCGGGAATCGCGTCGCGCAGCTTCGCGACGAGCGGATGGTTCATCGCGCTGTCCTGCACGCGGCCGTCGAAACGCTTGATCAGGAAACCGGCCGCGCGGCTCGCGATGTTTACGTACTTGCCGACGAGATCGCTGTTCACGCGCGCCTGGAAGTCGTCGAGGTTCAGGTCGATGTCTTCCATCGTCGCGTTCAGCTTCGCGGCGAAGTAGTAGCGCAGCCATTCGGGGTTCAGGCCCGTGTCGATGTAGCTCTGCGCGGTGATGAAGGTGCCGCGCGACTTCGACATCTTCGCGCCGTCGACCGTCAGGAAGCCGTGCGCGAACACGTTGGTCGGCGTGCGGTGGCCCGAGAACTCGAGCATCGCCGGCCAGAACAGCGTGTGGAAATACAGGATGTCCTTGCCGATGAAGTGGTACTGCTCGGCCGTCGAGCCCGAGCGGATCCACGCGTCGAAGTCGATGTCCTTGCGCTCGCACAGGTTCTTGAAGCTCGCGTAGTAGCCGACCGGCGCGTCGAGCCACACGTAGAAATACTTGCCGGGCGCGCCCGGGATCTCGAAGCCGAAGTACGGCGCATCGCGCGAGATGTCCCAGTCGGCGAGCCTGGCTTCGCCGGCGTCGCCGAGCCACTCGCGCATCTTGTTGGTGGCTTCGGGCTGAGCGAGGCCGCTGACCCATTCGCGCAGGAACGACTCGCAGCGCGGGTCGGACAGGCGGAAGAAGTGGTGCGTCGACTTCTTGCGCACGGGCGTCGCACCCGACACGACCGAGTACGGGTTCAGCAGTTCGGTCGGCAGGTAGGTCGAGCCGCACACTTCGCAGTTGTCGCCGTACTGGTCCTTCGCGTGGCACTTCGGGCACTCGCCCTTGATGAAGCGGTCCGGCAGGAACATTTCCTTGACGGGGTCGTACGCCTGCTCGATCTCGCGCTCGGCGATCAGGCCGTTTTCCTTCAGCGCGAGGTAGATCTTCTCGCTCAGCACGCGGTTTTCTTCCGAGTCGGTCGAGTAGAAGTTGTCGAACGACACGCCGAAGCTGTCGAAGTCGCGCTTGTGCTCGGTCCACACGCGGTCGATCAGCTGCTTCGGCGTGAGGCCTTCCTTCTCCGCGCGCAGCATGACCGGCGTGCCGTGCGTGTCGTCGGCACCGATGTAGTAGACCTCATGGCCGTGCATTCGCAGCGTCCGAACCCAGATGTCGGTCTGGATGTACTCGACCAGGTGGCCGATGTGGATCTGGCCGTTGGCATAGGGCAGAGCGGACGTAACGAGGATCTGGCGGCTGCCTTGCGGCGCCGCGGCCTGCACGGAAGTGAGGTCGGATGCGGACATAGGGTCTGTAGAAGAACGGCGGGAAAACGACGGAAACTGCGATTCTAGCAGGGGTGCAGGGAGGTCAGTCGGGGCCGGTGCCGTGGACCGGGCGCCGAGACGGGCGGGACCGCCGGGGCAGCGTGCCGGGCGGTGTCATGCTGCAACGCAGCACGCGAATTTCGGGCAAAAAAAAACCGGGGCGGATACGGCCCCGGAGCAACAACGACAAGAGGAGAATGGTGACGCGCCGGCAGCGCCGGCCGCGTACCGTAAAGACAGACCGCAGGCCGGGACGGAAGTTCGAAAATTTTTTCGATTTGTTGCCGGTCCCGTTGCACGCCCGCGGCGGCGGGGCCGTGCGCGCCGCGCACGCCCCGGTTTCCTCTCGTTGCGATGCTTACTGTTGCGCTGCGCGCAGGTAGATCTCGACGCGACGGTTTTGCGCGCGGCCGGCTTCGGTCGCGTTGTCCGCGATCGGGTTCGACGGGCCCATGCCCTGTGCCGCCAGGCGGCCGCCGGCGACGCCGCGCTGCACGAGCGCGTTCACGACGCTCTGCGCGCGGTTCTGCGACAGCGTCTGGTTCAGCTGCTGCGAACCCGTGCTGTCCGTGTAGCCGACGACCGATGCCGTCACTTGCGGGTTCTGGTTCAGCGTCGTCGCCAGGTCGTTCAGCAGCGGCGTGAAGGCCGGCGTGATCGCGTACTGGTTGGTCGCGAACGTCACCGAGCTCGGCACGTTCAGCTTGAGCGAGCCGTCCGGCTGCTCGGTCACTTGCGTGCCCGTCTTGGCTGCCGACGGCGCGAGCTTGTTCTTGATCGCTTGCCAGTTGTAACCCGTCACGCCGCCGACCAGTGCGCCGACGCCCGCGCCGATCGCCGCGCCCTTGCCGCCACCAGCCAGTGCGCCGATGCCCGCGCCCAGCGCCGCACCCGTGCCGGTGCCGACGGCCGCGTTGTTGCCTTGCTGCGTGGCGCAGCCTGCCAGCAGTGCGCCGGCGAGTGCGAAGACGGACAGGCGAGTCGCGATTTTCATGTTCATCTTGGATTCCTCTCTTGGTTTGAACGAGTCGACAACAATGACAAACAACAGTTACGGCTCCGTACACGGGCTGCCCGAAAAAGGAGGGCCGGCCCGCGCCCGCGGCAGCCGCCGAGGCGGTCGCATGCCCTGTTCGCCAGCGTGGCTGTTCGGACAGGGTGGCGCGTCAGCCTCTACAATATAGGCGGTTCGTGGCCGATTTGGCCCCATAGCATGCCGCACGCGAAGATTGCGCCAGCGCGCGCGTTCGCGCAATGGCGTGCAACAGATTCTTTCACTTTTCCCGCGTTTCGCAGCGTTATTTGATATTTCTTGACGTTTGCGCGAGAGAAAAACGTTTTCACGGAGTTTCGATGAGCATTGACCGGGCACAAGTCGACGCCGCGCTGGCGGCTGTCGTCGACCCCAATACCGGCCGTCCGTACGCGGCGAACAAGGGCGTGCGCAACGTCGCGATCGACGGCGATGCCGTGACGCTCGACGTGGTGCTCGGCTATCCGGCGCGCAGCCAGCACGACGACGTGCGCGCGCGCATCGCCGATGCGCTGAAGGCCGTGCCGGGCGTGCGCGACGCACGCGTCGCCGTGTCGCAGGACATCGTCGCGCACACGGTGCAGCGCGGCGTGAAGCTGCTGCCGAACGTGAAGAACATCGTCGCGGTCGCGTCGGGCAAGGGCGGTGTCGGCAAGAGCACGACGGCCGTCAACCTCGCGCTCGCGCTCGCGGCGGAAGGCGCGTCGGTCGGCATTCTCGACGCCGACATCTACGGCCCGTCGCTGCCGACGATGCTCGGCATTCACGGCCAGCGCCCCGAGTCGCCGGACAACCAGTCGATGAATCCGCTGGTCGGCCACGGGCTGCAGGCGAACTCGATCGGCTTCCTGATCGAGGAAGACAATCCGATGGTGTGGCGCGGCCCGATGGCGACGTCGGCGCTCGAGCAGCTGCTGCGCCAGACCAACTGGCGCGAGCTCGACTACCTGATCGTCGACATGCCGCCGGGCACGGGCGACATCCAGCTCACGCTCGCGCAGCGCGTGCCGGTGACGGGCGCCGTGATCGTGACGACGCCGCAGGACATCGCGCTGCTCGACGCGAAGAAGGGCTTGAAGATGTTCGAGAAGGTCGGGATTCCGATCCTCGGGATCGTCGAGAACATGAGCATCCACGTCTGCTCGAACTGCGGCCACGAAGAGCATGTCTTCGGCGCGGGCGGGGCCGCGCGGATGGCGCAGGATTACGGCGTGAACGTGCTCGGCAGCCTGCCGCTCGACATCGCGATCCGCGAGCGCGCCGACAGCGGCACGCCGACGGTTGCGGCCGACCCGGACGGCGCGCTGGCGCGGCGCTACCGCGACATCGCGCGCGGCGTTGCGCTGGCGATTGCCGAGCGCGCGCGCGACATGACGTCGAAGTTCCCGTCGATCGTTGTTCAAAATACGTAAAACCCTTGCGGGGCGGGGCCTCACGCTGTTTACGGCGCCGCAAGGCACGGTATCATGGCGACTTTTCCCGGGTCCCTTTACCCGCCCGGCCTAGTGCCGTATCAAACGGCCGCCAGCCGGCATGAGGATCGAATGAACCAACGACATCACGGCGTGCTCGCCGGCCGCGCGCGGCGCGCGCTGCTGGCCGCTGCCGCGCTGGGCCTGCTGGCCGGCTGTACTGTTTTTTCCTCGTCGCATGAAAAGCGCGCCGACGCGCAGTTGCAGCCGACCGTCGGCTCGCAGACGCGCGGCGCGGTGTCGTTCGTCGAACGCCCGGACGGCGTTCAGGTCACGTACAACCTGGTCGGCCTGCCGCCGAACAGCGATCACGCGCTGCAGGTGCACGAGCGCGGCGACTGCAATGCGGGCGACGGCTCGAGCGCCGGCCAGGTGTTCGCGCCGGCGGCCGACCGGCTGCGCGCGGGCGCGCGAGTCGCCGGCGATCTCGGCAACATCCACGCGGATGCGAACGGCGTCGCGGCCGGTTTCATCGTCGCTCCCGATCTGGCCCTCGATGGCGTGCGTTCCGCGCTGAACCGCGCGGCGCTGGTCCACCGCGAGTCGAGCGATCCGGCGTTTCCGCAGCATGGTGCGGGGCCCGCGCTCGCGTGCGGCGTGATCCGTTGACGGCCGCCGCGTGCGCGAGCCGATGATCGCGTAAAATGTGCGCCTTCCCCGGCCGCCGCCTTGAACCGGCGGCCGTCGTTTACCGTCACGCAGCGTTTCCTGGCGCCCCAATATGAAACGACCCCAACGCTCACTTTGTTCGCTGTCCCCCGAGGGGACGGCCAGCCACCTTGGGACGGCCCGGCGGAGGCTGGCATGAGCATCAAGTCCGACAAGTGGATTCGGCGCATGGCCGAAGAACACAAGATGATCGAGCCGTTCGTGCCCGATCAGGTTCGCGCGTCCGAGGACGGTCGCAGGATCGTCAGCTACGGCACGTCGAGCTACGGCTACGACATCCGCTGCGCGGACGAATTCAAGATCTTCACGAACATCAACTCGACGATCGTCGATCCGAAGAACTTCGACGAGGGTTCGTTTGTCGATTTCAAGGGCGACGTGTGCATCATCCCGCCGAACTCGTTCGCGCTGGCCCGCACCGTCGAATATTTCCGCATCCCGCGCACCGTGCTGACCGTCTGCCTCGGCAAGTCGACGTACGCCCGCTGCGGGATCATCGTCAACGTGACGCCGTTCGAACCCGAGTGGGAAGGCTACGTCACGCTGGAATTTTCGAATACCACGCCGCTGCCCGCGAAGATCTACGCGAACGAAGGTGTCGCGCAGGTGCTGTTCTTCGAGAGCGACGAGGTGTGCGACGTGTCGTACGCCGATCGCGGCGGCAAGTATCAGGGTCAGCGCGGTGTCACGCTGCCGAAAACCTGATCTGGTTGCATAACGTCTCACCAGTTTCCGGGTGACCGCTGCGCGTGACGCGCCGCGGTCGTTCTTTTTGGAGAATCGCCCATGAAGTTTCGTTTCCCCGTCGTCATCATCGACGAAGATTTCCGCTCCGAGAACATCTCGGGCTCCGGCATCCGGGCGTTGGCCGAAGCGATCGAGAAGGAGGGCGTCGAAGTCCTCGGCCTCACGAGCTACGGCGATCTGACGTCGTTCGCGCAGCAATCGAGCCGCGCGTCGTGCTTCATCCTGTCGATCGACGACGACGAACTCATGCTCGGCGAAACGGGCCCGGACGGCGAGCTGCCCGAGCTGGCGACCGCGATCATCGAGCTGCGCGCGTTCGTCACCGAAGTGCGCCGCCGCAACGCGGACATCCCGATCTTCCTGTACGGCGAGACGCGCACGTCGCGGCACCTGCCGAACGACATCCTGCGCGAACTGCACGGCTTCATCCACATGTTCGAGGACACGCCGGAGTTCGTCGCGCGCCACATCATCCGCGAGGCGAAGGTCTATCTCGACTCGCTCGCGCCGCCGTTCTTCAAGGAACTGGTGAAGTACGCCGACGAAGGCTCGTACTCGTGGCACTGCCCGGGCCACTCGGGCGGCGTTGCGTTCCTGAAGAATCCGCTCGGCCAGATGTTCCACCAGTTCTTCGGCGAAAACATGCTGCGCGCGGACGTCTGCAACGCCGTCGACGAACTCGGCCAGCTGCTCGATCACACGGGCCCGGTCGCGGCGTCCGAGCGTAACGCGGCGCGCATCTTCAGCGCGGACCACCTGTTCTTCGTGACCAACGGCACGTCGACGTCGAACAAGATCGTCTGGCACGCGACGGTCGCACCCGGCGACATCGTGCTGGTCGACCGCAACTGCCACAAGTCGATCCTGCACGCGATCACGATGACGGGCGCGATTCCGGTGTTCCTCACGCCGACGCGCAACCATTTCGGCATCATCGGGCCGATCCCGCGCGAAGAATTCAAGCCGGAAAACATCCGCAAGAAGATCGAGGCGAACCCGTTCGCGCGCGAGGCGCTGCGCGAAAATCCGGACATGAAGCCGCGGATCCTGACGATCACGCAGAGCACGTACGACGGCGTCGTCTACAACGTCGAGATGATCAAGGATCTTCTCGGCGACCTGGTCGACACGCTGCACTTCGACGAAGCGTGGCTGCCGCACGCGACGTTCCACGACTTCTACCGCGACATGCACGCGATCGGCGACGGCCGTCCGCGCACGGGCGCGCTCGTGTTCGCGACGCACTCGACGCACAAGCTGCTCGCGGGCATCTCGCAGGCGTCGCAGATCGTCGTGCAGGATTCGGAGAACCGCACGTTCGACAAGCACCGCTTCAACGAGGCGTACCTGATGCACACGTCGACGAGCCCGCAGTACGCGATCATCGCGTCGTGCGACGTCGCGGCCGCGATGATGGAGCCGCCGGGCGGCACCGCGCTCGTCGAGGAATCGATCGCCGAGGCGATCGACTTCCGCCGCGCGATGCGCAAGGTCGACGCCGAATACGGCGACGACTGGTTCTTCAGCGTGTGGGGTCCGGACGAGCTGTCCGAAGAGGGCATCGGTTCGCGCGACGACTGGATGCTGAAGCCGAACGACCACTGGCACGGCTTCGGCCCGCTGGCGGAAGGCTTCAACATGCTCGACCCGATCAAGGCGACGATCATCACGCCGGGGCTCGACGTCGACGGCGAGTTCGGCGAGACCGGCATTCCGGCCGCGATCGTCACGAAGTACCTGGCCGAGCACGGGATCATCGTCGAGAAGACCGGCCTGTACTCGTTCTTCATCATGTTCACGATCGGCATCACGAAGGGCCGCTGGAACTCGATGGTGACCGAGCTGCAGCAGTTCAAGGACGACTACGACAACAATCAGCCGCTGTGGCGCGTGCTGCCGGAATTCGTCGCGCAGCATCCGCGCTACGAGCGCGTCGGCCTGCGCGACCTGTGCACGCAGATCCACGACGTGTACCGTGCGAACGACATCGCGCGCCTGACGACGGAGATGTACCTGTCGGACATGGAGCCGGCGATGAAGCCGTCGGATGCGTTCGCGAAGCTCGCGCACCGCAAGATCGACCGCGTGCCGCTCGACGAGCTCGAAGGCCGCGTGACGAGCATCCTGCTCACGCCGTACCCGCCGGGCATTCCACTCCTGATTCCGGGCGAGCGCTTCAACAAGACGATCATGAACTACCTGCGGTTCGCGCGCGACTTCAACGAACGCTTCCCGGGCTTCCATACCGACATCCACGGCCTCGTCGCGGAAGAAGTGAACGGTCGCGTCGAGTACTTCGTCGACTGCGTGCGCGACTGATGGCGGCGCAGGGACGAATCCGGACGATGCGTGCGGCGCTGGCGGCGCTCGCCGCCTGGGCCGCGTGGTCGGCCGGGCCGGCAGGGGTGAATGTCGCGCATGCGGAAGTCGCGGCGGCCGACCCGATCGACGTCGCGATGCGGCAGTGTCTCGCGCGGCGCGACCGGTCGTCGCCGGCCGGCCAGATCCAGTGCATGGGCGAGGCGCAGCAGCAGTGGCAGGCGGTGATGGACGGCGCGTACCAGCGCCTGTCGAGCGATGCGCCGGCCGACGCGAAGCGCGGCTGGCAGGACAGCCAGCGTCACTGGGTCACGTGGCGCAAGGATGAAATTCTTCTGCTGAAGGCTGTGTACGACACGACGCGCGGCACCGCGTACACGATGGCGAGCGCGGACATGCAGTTGCAGCCGGTGCGCGATCGTGCGCTCGCGCTGCGCGCGGCGGCCGACCGTTATGCGCCGCCGCCCGCCGCCGTGCCGGTCGCGGCCACGAGCGGCACGCAGGGCGCGGTTCAGGGCGGCGCGAGTGCGGCGTCGGGCGCCGCCGCGGTAGCCGCCGGCAAGCCGGCGAACGCCGCGCCGCGCGATCCGGCGATCGGCCGGGTGCGGCCGTGCGTGCAGGATGCCGCGTGCGAACACGCGGTGTTCGACCTGAATCGCTATTACCAGAAGCTGCGCCGCAAGATGCCCGCGCATTCGGCCGCGACGCTCGTGCGCGCGCAGCGCGCCTGGGTCGCGTTCCGCGATACGACGGCGCCGCTCGTCGGCGAGGACGGACGCGTCGACCTGATCGGCGCGCGCATCGCGACGATGAAGCGGCTGTCGGAGACGGCCGGCAACAAGTAACGATCGTTACGACGTCGATCTTCCGATGCGGCAACGCAAAACGGGCACCCTCGGGTGCCCGTTTGCATTTGACGCACGCAGCGCGCCGCTTACGCCGGTTGCTGCGTGTCCAGACGGCCGAACCACGACGGCACGAGCGCGACCGCATCGTCGAGCGATGCGAGCACGTGCAGGCTCAGCGCGACGATCTCGGGCGTCGGCGCCTTCAGGTCGGGCACGGTGACGACCGCGGCACCTGCGCCGGCGGCCGACTGCGCGCCGAAGTCGCTGTCCTCGAACGCGACGCACGCGTGCGCCGGCACGCCTAGGCGTTCGGCCGCGAGCCGGTACACGGCCGGGTCGGGCTTGCCGCGCGCGACTTCGTCGCCGCCCGCAAGCGCGCGGAAGTACGGCAGCACGCCGACCGCGTCGAGCCGTGCACGGATCACGTCGCGCGCGGACGACGACGCGACCGCGCACGGAATGCCGGCCTGCGCGAGCGCGTCGAGCAGCGCAAGCGCGCCGGACTTCAGCGGAAACTTCGGATGCGGCTCGGGCGCGGCAAGTTGCTCGCGCACGCGGATGCGCACGGCGTCGAACGTGTCGGGGTTGCCGATCAGGCGCGCGAGGATCACCTGGCCCTCGGCGAACGAGCGGCCGACGATCTGCAGATAGTCGATCTCGGTCAGCACGACGCCGTGTGCGCTCGACACGTCGATCCACGTGTTCATGATGGTCCGCTCGGAATCGACGAGCAGGCCGTCCATGTCGAAGAGCGCGGCGGAGAAGGTCATCGGCGGTGTCCGGAAACGGGAAAACGAATAAGCGGGAAAGGCGACGGGCGGCGCGCCGGCCGCCCGAATGAAAAACGGACGCCGAAGGCGTCCGCTCGTGACGGCGTGCTTACTTGCCGAGCGCGGCGCGGGCAGCCTTGACCGCCGCGCGCACCTGGTCGGGGGCGGTGCCGCCCGGATGGTTGCGGCTCGCGACCGAACCTTCGAGCGTCAGGTAGCCGAACACGTCGTCGCCGATCAGGTGCGCGACGTTCGGCAGTTCCTGCTTCATTTCGTCGAGCGTCAGGTCGGCGAGATCGATCCCGCGATCGTCGCAGATCTTCACCGCGTGCGCGACGGCTTCGTGCGCGTCGCGGAACGGCAGCCCGCGCTTCACCAGGTAGTCGGCGAGGTCGGTGGCGGTCGAGAAGCCCTGCAGCGCGGCCGCGCGCATCGCGTCCGGCTTCACGGTGATGCCCGCGACCATCTCGGCGAAGATCCGCAGCGTGTCGGCGACGGTGTCGACCGTGTCGAACAGCGGTTCCTTGTCTTCCTGGTTGTCCTTGTTGTACGCGAGCGGCTGGCCCTTCATCAGCGTGAGGAGCGCCATCAGGTGGCCGTTCACGCGGCCGGTCTTGCCGCGCGCGAGCTCGGGCACGTCCGGGTTCTTCTTCTGCGGCATGATCGAGCTGCCGGTGCAGAAGCGGTCGGCGATGTCGATGAAGCCGACGCGCGGGCTCATCCACAGCACGAGTTCTTCGGAGAAACGCGACACGTGCGTCATCACGAGTGCCGACGCCGCCGTGAATTCGATCGCGAAGTCGCGATCCGACACCGCGTCGAGCGAGTTCGCGCAGATGCCGTCGAAGCCGAGCGTCTTCGCGACCGCATGACGATCGATCGGGTAGCTGGTGCCGGCGAGGGCGGCCGCGCCGAGCGGCAGGCGGTTCACGCGGGTGCGGCAGTCGCGCATGCGTTCCGCGTCGCGCGTGAACATCTCGACGTACGCGAGCAGGTGATGGCCGAACGTGACCGGCTGCGCGACCTGCAGGTGCGTGAAGCCCGGCATGATCGTGTCCGCGTTCTTCTCCGCGAGGTCGATCAGCGCGCCGCGCAGGTCGGTCAGCAGGCCGCCGATGCGGTCGATTTCGCCGCGCAGCCACAGACGGATGTCGGTGGCGACCTGGTCGTTGCGCGAGCGGCCCGTGTGCAGGCGCTTGCCGGCGTCGCCGATCAGCGCGGTCAGGCGCGCCTCGATGTTCAGGTGGACGTCCTCGAGATCCAGCTGCCATTCGAATTCGCCGCGTTCGATCTCGCCCTTGATCTGCGTCATCCCGCGTTCGATCGCGGCCAGGTCGTCGGCGCTGATGATCTTCTGCGCCGCGAGCATGCTGGCGTGCGCGAGCGAGCCGGCGATGTCGACGAGCGCGAGGCGCTTGTCGAAAAACACCGACGACGTGTAGCGCTTGACCAGCTCCGACATCGGTTCCGAGAAGCGGGCCGACCAGGCCTCGCCCTTTTTGTGCAGTTGGGACGTCATGGCGATTCTTCGAAGGGGAGTTGGGCGGCGTGCGCCGCCGAGGGAATCCCGCGATTCTAACATTCGCGGGGCGGGCGGCCGGCCTTCGCCGGCTCGGGCCGTCCGGTCAGTCGCGCACCAGCACGACCAGCTTCAGGTCCTCGCGGTGCGCGGGCTTCAGCGTGATCTGCTGGTACACGACGCGACCGTCGGCCGGATGGTCGAATTCGCGCAGGCCGCCTTCGCGCTCGAACACGTCCTGCGAGGCCCAGTACTGCGCGAACGCGTCGCTGCCGGCCATCAGCGCGTCGATCAGCGCGCGGGTCGGCGCATCGGCGAGGTGGCGGATCGAGTCGGCGCGGAATTCGGCCGCGAGCCGCCGCGCGCGGGTTTCCCAGTCGACGATCAGCGTGCGCGCGGCCGGCGCCATGAACGTGAAGCGCAGCAGGTTGCGGTCGTGCTCGCCGTCGAGCCAGCCCGTAAACAGCGCGGCCGCCGGCGCATTCCACGCGAGTGCGTTCCATTGGCGGTCGAGCACGTAAGCCGGCGTGGCGATCGCGGCGACGGTCGCCGCGAGCGTCGGCGGCAGGTCACCGGCCGCGACATCGGGCTCGGCGGGGTCGCGCTGCGCGGCCAGCTCGAACAGGTACGCGCGTTCGGCCTTCGACAGCTGCAGCGCGACGGCGATCCGCGCGAGCGCGTCGGCCGACGCCGACACCGGGCGGCCCTGCTCGATCCACGTGTACCAGGTCGGACTGACGCCGCACAGCTGCGCGACTTCCTCGCGCCGCAGCCCCGGCGTGCGGCGGCGCGGGCCGGGCGGCAGGCCAACGGCCTGCGGCGACAGCCGTTCGCGGTGCGCGCGGATGAATTCGCCGAGCGCGCGGGCGGGCGTGGCGTCGAGCGGCGGGTTGGGGGCGGAGGACGGGTGGTTCATGCGGAAACGGCTGAGGCGGGTGGAGCCGCCCGGAAGCGGCTGAAATGGAGAAACAACGCGCTGGCGGCGCGGCGAAGCTCAGGCAGGTGTAACAAATACCAGAATAACTGCTTGACTTGTACCGGTACAAGCGCGGCCCTATTGTAGCGATTCGCGCGCTGGCAGGCAGCGGGCGCCCCACCCAACGAAGGAGCGAACGATGAAACACCACGACCAGGTCGCCGACGCATTCGGCACGACAGCCGCCGCCTACCTGACGAGCGCCGTCCACGCGACGGGTGCCGATCTGCAGGCGCTGGCCGACGCCATGCGTGCGACGCCCGACGCCGCGGTGCTCGATCTCGGCTGCGGCGCGGGCCACGCGAGCTTCGCGGTCGCGCCGCACGTGCGCGACGTGGTCGCCTACGATCTTGCCGCGCCGATGCTCGCGACCGTCGACGTCGCCGCCCGCGAGCGCGGCTTCGCGAACATCCGTACGCAGCAGGGGCCGGCCGAGCAGCTGCCGTTCGAGGCGGGTACCTTCGACCGGGTGGTCAGCCGGATGAGCGCGCACCACTGGCACGACGTGCGCGCGGCGCTTGCGGAGGTGCGCCGCGTGCTGAAGCCGGGCGGCCGCGTGCTGATGATCGACATCGCAGGCAACGACCATCCGCTGCTCGATACGTATCTCCAGGCCGCGGAAGTGCTGCGCGATGCGTCGCACGTGCGCGACTACCGCGCCGACGAATGGCTCGCGATGTTCCGCGGCGCCGGGTTCGATGCGCACGTGCAGCGCCGCTGGCGCCTGCCGATCGATTTCGATACATGGGTCGAGCGGATCCGCACGCCGGCCGACAGCGTCGCGGGCATCCATGCGCTGTGGGCGCACGCGCCCGACGAGGTGCGCAGCTACTACGCGGTGCAGGCGGATGGCTCGTTCGAGCACGACGCGTTGCTGATCGATGCGCAATGAGTGCAATGAGCGCATTGAGCAGCGGGGCACAGCGGCCTGGGCCGTCGCGCGGTTCCATGACGACATGAAAAAAGCCGCGCTACGCGGGGCGGCGTAGCGCGGCTTTCGTGTCGCGAGGTGAGCGTGGCGCGGGGCAGGCCCGCGCCGCGCGCGGATCAGCCCGTGTTGCGCAGGCCGGCCGCGATCCCGTTGATGGTCAGGTGAATCCCGCGGCGCAGTCGCGCGTTCGTGTCGCCCGCGCGGTGACGCTTGATCAGCTCGACCTGCAGGTGGTTCAGCGGATCGAGATACGGGAAGCGGTTCTTGATCGAGCGCGCGAGCAGCGGGTTGGTCGCGAGGCGGCCTTCGTGCCCGGTGATTTCCGCGAGCGCCTGCGACGTGCGCTCCCATTCCGCGACGATCCGCTCGAACACGTGCTTGCGCAGCTTGCGGTCGGCGACCAGTTGCGCGTAGCGCGACGCGACCGCGAGATCCGTCTTCGCGAGCACCATGTCCATGTTTGACAGCAGGTTCGCGAAGAACGGCCAGGTCTTGTTCATTTTCTTGAGCAGCGTCACGCGCTTGGTGCGTTCGGCGGCATCCTGCGCGCCGTCGAGATACGCGCTCACCGCGCTGCCGAAGCCATACCAGCCCGTCAGCAGCAGCCGGCACTGGCCCCACGAGAAGCCCCACGGAATCGCGCGGAGATCCTCGATCTTGCGGTTCTTCGGATCCTGCAGCTTGCGCGAGGCCGGGCGGCTGCCGATGTTCAGTTCGGCGATCTCGGTGATCGGCGTCGACGAGAAAAAGTAGTCGGTGAAGCCGGGCGTTTCATAGACGAGCGCGCGATACGACGCCATCGCGGCATCGGACAGCGTCTGCATCGCGGCTTCGAACGCAGGCAGCTGCGCGGGGGCGTTCGACTGCGGCAGCAGCGACGCCTCGAGTGTCGCTGCGACCACCGTCTCGAGGTTGCGCCGGCCGATCTCGGGGTTCGCGAACTTGCTGGCGATCACCTCGCCCTGTTCGGTCAGGCGGATCTGGCCGTTCACGGTGCCCGGCGGCTGCGACAGGATCGCCTGGTAGGTCGGGCCGCCCCCGCGGCCGACCGTGCCGCCGCGCCCGTGGAACAGCCGCAGCGTGATCTTGCGTTCGCGGAACAGGTCGACGAGCGCGAGTTCCGCGCGGTACAGCTCCCAGTTCGACGTCAGGAAGCCGCCGTCCTTGTTGCTGTCCGAGTAGCCGAGCATCACTTCCTGCTCGGCGCCCTGGTGCGCGATCACCGCGTCGATGCCCGGCAGCGCGAAGTATTCGCGCATGATGCGCGCGGCGTCGCGCAGGTCGGGGATCGTCTCGAACAGCGGGATCACCATCAGGCCGCTCTTCGCATGGCTGCCGAGCGCGCCTTCGAGCAGGCCCGTTTCCTTCTGCAGCAGCAGCACCTCGACGAGGTCGCTGACGGTTTCCGTATGCGAGATGATGTAGTTGCGCACCGCACGCGCGCCGAATTGCGCACGCACCTCGCGGGCCTTCTCGAACACGCCGAGCTCGGTCTGCGCGAGCGCCGAGTATTCGAGGTACGGCGAGCGCAGCGGGCGCGGATCGGCGAGTGCGGCGAGCAGCACGCGCAGCTTGTCTGCCTCGGCGAGCGCCGCGTAGTCGGCCTCGACGCCGGCGCGCGCGAACAGCTCGGCGACCACGGCCTCGTGGATGTCGGAGCTCTGGCGCAAGTCGATGCTCGCGAGATGGAAGCCGAACACTTCGGCCGCGCGCACGAGCGGCGCGAGGCGCGGCGCGGCGAGCGACGTGCCGTGATGCTCGTCGAGCGACGTGGTCAGCACCTTCAGGTCGGCGACGAATGCTTCGGAGTCCGCATACGGAATCGCGCGCACCGGTGCCGCGCCGCGGCCCGCGCTGCGCACCGGCACCGTGCCTTCGCCGAGACGCACGCGCGCGCTCGCGGCCAGCCGCGTGTAGATGCCGATCAGCGCACGGCGGTACGGCTCGTCGACGCGGTGCGGCGACTGGTCGGGCGACGCGGCGGCGAGTGCCTTCGCGGCGTCGTTCGCGCCGACCAGCAGGTTCGACACCGACAGCTCGGCGCCGAGCTTGTGCACCTGTTCCAGGTAGTGCTCGAGGATCACCGCGGCCTGGCGGTTGATCGCTTCGTCGAGCGTCGGGGCGGTCACGTTCGGGTTGCCGTCGCGATCCCCGCCGATCCAGCTGCCCATCTGGAAGAACGCCGGCACGCGCGCGGACAGCCCGTGCTCGGCGAGCGCGGCCTCGATGTCGCCGTACAGCGCGGGCAGCTCGTCGAGGAACGTCGCGCGGTAGTACGACAGCGCGTTCTCGATCTCGTCGCCGACCGTCAGGCGCGCGTCGCGCAGCATGCGGGTCTGCCACAGCGCGGTCACGCGCGCGCGCAGCATCGATTCGTTGTACGCGCGTTCGCGCGTCGTCAGCGGCTGGTCGCGCTCGGCCAGCAGGCGCGCGATGTCGTGCTGCGCGTCGAGGATGCTCTTGCGCTGCACTTCGGTCGGGTGCGCGGTCAGCACCGGCATGATCAGCGCATCGTCGAAGAAGCGCTGCAGCAGGCGCTTCGACGCGTTGCCGGTCGTCTTCAGCTGTTCGAGCGCGTACGCGACGGTGCCGGGCTGCGGCGCGGAGCCGGCCAGCGCGTGGATGCGGCGGCGGCGGTTGTGGTGGCGGTCTTCCGCGATGTTCGCGAGGTGCGAGAAATAGCTGAACGCGCGCACGACGCTCACCGTCTGCTCCGGCGTCAGCTTGCGCAGCTTCTTCTCCAGCGTTTGCGCGGCCTCGCTGTCGTCCTCGCGGCGGAACTTCACGGCCGTCTGGCGAATCGTTTCGACGACGTCGAACACGGTGTCGCCTTCCTGTTCGCGGACCACGTCGCCGAGCAGGCGGCCGAGGAAGCGGATGTCCTCGAACAGCGGACCGTCCTTGTCCTCGCGGGTGCGGCCGCCGGCCTTCGCGGCGCCGGCCGTGCGGGCAGCAGGGCCGGCGGGTTGGATCACGCGTTTTGTCTGACGTATCGGGTCTTTCGGTTTCGTTGCCGTTTTCGCACGGCCGTTCGCGGCGGCGGCGCGGGTGCCCGTCTGGGCGTCGGAGGAGGGCAAGGCAGCATTGCGGCGCGTCGTACGCGCCGATCCGGAAGACTTCACGATGGGTTTCCTTGGGAAAGCACGAGTCAAAAAGGGACTGCGGGGACTGCGGAAACTACGGGAACAGCGGTCAAGCATCCAGCTACGTGCGGCACATCCGCGCATCGGTATCGCCGCCGGCGCAAAAGCGCGGCGGGCGCAGGCTCCGGGCCCGGGCGGGCAGGGGTGTGCGTGCTACCATTGTTCGATCTTCCATCCCGTCCTTCGATGTTCCAGCAATGAATTCCGAGACCTTTCCGGCACAAGCCCCCGCGACGCTGACGATTGCTTCGCGGGAGAGCCGCCTGGCGATGTGGCAAGCCGAACATGTGCGTGATGCGCTGCGCAAATTATATCCAGCTTGTGACGTGAAAATCCTCGGGATGACAACCCGTGGCGACCAGATTCTCGATCGCACGCTGTCGAAGGTCGGCGGCAAGGGCCTGTTCGTCAAGGAGCTGGAGAATGCGCTCGCCGACGGCCGCGCCGATCTGGCCGTGCATTCGCTGAAGGACGTGCCGATGGCGCTGCCCGACGGCTTCGCACTCACCGCGATCATGGCGCGGGAAGATTCGCGCGACGCGTTCGTGTCGAACGACTACGCGTCGCTCGACGCGCTGCCGGCGGGTGCCGTCGTCGGCACGTCGAGCCTGCGCCGCGAGGCGATGCTGCGCGCGCGTTATCCGCACCTGAACGTGCTGCCGCTGCGCGGCAACCTCGACACGCGCCTGTCGAAGCTCGATCGCGGCGACTACGCGGCGATCATCCTCGCGGCCGCGGGCCTGAAGCGCCTCGGCCTCGAAGCGCGGATCCGCGCACTGATCGACGTCGAGGACAGCCCGCCGGCCGCCGGCCAGGGCGCGCTCGGCATCGAAATCGCCGCGCACCGCACCGATGTCGCCGGCTGGCTCGCGCCGCTGCACGACCCGCAGACCGCGCTCGCGGTCGAGGCCGAGCGGATGGTGTCGCGCGCGCTCGGCGGCAGCTGCGAGGTGCCGCTCGCCGCGCACGCGGTGTGGCGCGCGGGCGAGCTGTACCTGACTGGCCGCGTGTCGACGACCGACGGCCAGCGCGTGCTGACCGCCGAGGAGTGCGGCGCCGTCATGACCGTCGCGGATGCGCTCGCGCTCGGCCGCGCGGTGTCCGACGAGCTCGAGGCGCAGGGCGCGCTCGACATCGTCAACGCGCTGCTCGCCGGTTCGCGGGCCGGCAAGGGCGACGCCTGATGGCGGGCGGCGCGCGTGCGTTCACCGCCGTCCTGACCCGCCCGGACGGCCAGTCGGCCGCGCTGGCGGCCCAACTGGCCGGCGCCGGCTGCGACGTGCTCGAATTCCCGCTGATCGACATCGCGCCGGTCGACGATCCGGCGCCGCTCGATGCCGCGTTCGCGGCGCTCGCCGACTACGCGCTCGTGATCTTCGTGTCGCCGAACGCGATCGACCGCGCGCTCGCGCAGTACGGTGCGATCTGGCCGAATGCGCTGCCGGTCGGCGTGGTCGGGCCCGGCAGCGTCGCGGCGCTCGAGCGCCACGGCATCGCGGCGCCCGCGCATCGCGTGATCGCGCCGCAGGCGCCCGCCGACGGCGGCGTCCCGCATTACGATTCCGAAAGCCTGTTCGCGAGCATCGAGACCGCGTTCGGCGGCGCGCAGGCGCTGGCGGGCAAGCGCGTGCTGATCGTGCGCGGCGACGGCGGGCGCGAATGGCTTGCCGAGCGGCTGCGCGAAGCCGGCGCGGACGTCACGCTCGTCGCCGCGTACCGGCGCGTCGTGCCCGAGCCGCGCGTCGGCGCATGGGAGCGCGTGCATGCGCTGCTCGCCGGTGCACCGCACGGGTGGCTCGTCACGAGCTCGGAGGGCGTGCGCAACCTGCACGAACTCGCGCGCACGCACCTGAACGACGCCGAGATCGACGCGCTGAAGCATGCGCCGCTCGTGACGCCGCATCCGCGCATCGAGCAGACCGCGCGCGCACTGGGTTTTGATAGGATTACGCTGACCGGCGCGGGCGATGAGCGCATCGTCCGCGCGTTTCGAACGATGGCCGACGAGGCCGTCCAACCGGCGACAGCCGCACCGGTGACTAAACGCATGACAGATACCAACGATTCCAAAAGTGTCGCTTCCCAGCCGGCCGCTGCATCCGCACCGCCGTCCAGGCCCCCTTATCCCGCGTCCGAACCGCCTGCGCGCCGCGGCAGCAGCGCGGCGCTGTGGTTCGTCGTCGTCGTGCTCGGCTGCGCGGCGGGCGTCGGCGGCTATGCGCTGAACCGCAAGGTCGACCGGCTTGACGACTCGTTCGTCGCGCGCCAGAAGGCGCTCGATGCGCAGGCGGCCGAGACCCGCATGAAGACCGAGCAGGCGCTCGCGGGCACGCACCAGGTCGACACGCAGCTCGCGCAGCTCGACGGCAAGCTCGCCGACGCGCAGAGCGCGCAGCAGGCGCTGCAGCAGCAGTACCAGGACCTGTCGCGCAACCGCGACGCGTGGATGCTCGAGGAAGTCGACCAGATGCTGTCGAGCGCGAGCCAGCAACTGCAGCTCACCGGCAACACGCAGCTCGCGCTGATCGCGCTGCAGAACGCCGACGCGCGCCTCGCGACGTCGCAGAGCGCGCAGGCCGTCACGGTGCGCAAGGCGCTCGCGCAGGACATCGAGAAGCTGAAGGCCGCCCCGTCGGCCGATCTCACCGGCCTCGCGATCAAGCTCGACGACGCGATCGCGAAGATCGACGCGCTGCCGCTGGCGGGCGAGGCGATCGTCCCGCATGCGGCGCCGAAGGCCGAGCCGGCCGACGCCGCGTCGGCGGTTGCAGCCACGGCCGGCGAGCCGCGCTGGAAGGTGTGGTGGCATGACTTCTCGGCCGGCCTCGGCCAGCAGTTGAAGGGCCTCGTGCAGGTGCGCCGGATCGACAATGCCGACGCGATGCTCGCGTCGCCCGACCAGGGCTACTTCGTGCGCGAGAACGTGAAGCTGCGCCTGCTCACCGCGCGGCTGTCGCTGCTCGCGCGCAACGACGGCGCGATGAAGGCCGACCTGCACGCCGCGCAGGCGTCGCTCGGCAAGTATTTCGACCCGGCATCGAAGGACACGCAATCCGTCGAGGATCTGCTCAAGCAGGTCGACAGCGCATCGCTGACGGTCGCGGTGCCGAACCTGAACACGAGCCTGAACGCCGTTCAGCAGTTCAAGAGCCGGGGGTAACCATGACGCTTCGAGGAATCGTCTGGCTCGCGGTCCTGTTCGCGATCGCCGCGGCACTCGCCACCGTCGGCCGTTTCGACGCGGGGCAGGTGCTGCTCGTCTATCCGCCGTACCGGATCGACGTGTCGCTGAACCTGTTCGTGATCGCCATCGTCGTGCTGTTCATCGTCGTGTACGCGCTGCTGCGCATCGTGCGCAACATCTGGCGCATGCCGCAGCGGGTCGCCGCGTATCGTGCGCGTTCGCGCAACGAGAAGGCGGCGTCGTCGCTGCGCGATGCGATCGCGAACCTGTACGCGGGCCGCTTCTCGCGCGCCGAGAAGGCCGCGCGCGATGCGCTCGCGGTCGATGCGAACCAGGGCGCCGCGAGTCTCGTCGCGGCCACGGCCGCGCACCGGATGCACGAGTACACGCGCCGCGACGACTGGCTGTCGAAGGTCGACGCGCCCGAATGGCAGGACGCGCGGCTGCTCGCCGCGGCCGACATGCGCGCCGATGCACGCGATGCCGACGGCGCGCTCGCCGCGCTGGCCGACCTGCAGGCGGGCGGCAAGCGCATCCATGCGCAGCAGGTCGCGTTGCGCGCGCAGCAGCAGTTGAAGAACTGGGCCGAGGTGCTGAAGCTCGCGAAGGCGCTCGAGAAGCGCGAGGCGCTGCATCCGGCCGCGGCCGTGCGGCTGCGCCAGCAGGCGGCGGAGAATCTGCTGCGCGAACGCCGGCACGATCCGGACGCGCTGCTCGAAGTGTGGCAGTCGCTGTCGCCGCTCGAGCGCCAGTCGCCGCGCCTCGCCGATCTCGCGGCCGACCTGCTGGTGCCGCTCGAGCGCCGCACCGAAGCGCGCCGCATCGTCGAGGACGCGCTCGCGCACAACTGGGATGCACGCCTGCTGCGCCGCTATCCGGATACGGCCGGCGGCGATGCGTTGCCGCTGATCCAGAAGGCCGAAGGGTGGAAGACGGATCATCCGGACGATGCGGACCTGCTGTTCGCGCTCGGTCGTCTGTGCCAGCAGCAGCAGCTGTGGGGCAAGGCGCAGTCGTTCCTCGAGGCCGCGCTGAAGCAGGCCGACAACGAGGCGCTGAAGGTGCGCGCGCACCGTGCGCTTGCGCGCCTGTTCGAGCATCTCGGCGAAACCGACAAGGCGGCGAAGCACTACCGCGAAAGCGCACTCGCGATCACCGTGGTCTGACGCGGCGGCTGCCCGCCGCGCGTGAAAATGCCCCGAACGCCGCATGGCCTTCGGGGCATTTTTTTGCTCGTTGCCGGACCGCCAGGCGGCCGGCCCGCGGTCACGCGTTGCGCATTACTTGTCGACGAGCCGCTTCGGCACCGACAGCGCGAGCAGCGCGCCGAGCACGAGGAACGCGGCGAGCACGACCATGCCCGCGTCGTTGGTGCCCGTCGCCTGCTTGAGCCAGCCCATCATGTACGGGCTCAGGAAGCCCGCGAGGTTGCCGATCGAGTTGATCATCGCGATGCCGGCCGCGGCCGCCGCGCCGCCGAGGAACGCGGTCGGCAGGCTCCAGAACAGCGGCAGCGTCGTCAGGATGCCCATCGTCGCGAGCGTGAGGCCGAGCATCGCGAGCCCCGTCTGGTGCGCCCAGATCACCGACAGCACGAGCCCGAGCGCGCCGAACGCGGCCGGAATCGCGAGGTGCCAGCGCCGTTCGCGGCGCTTGTCCGCGCTGCGCGCGATCAGGATCATCGCGACCACGGCCGCCGCATACGGAATCGCCGACAGCAGGCCGATCATGAAGGTGTCGACCACGCCGGTCGCCTTGATGATCGTCGGGAGCCAGAAGCCGACACCGTACAGCCCCATCACGAACGAGAAGTAGATCAGCGCCATCAGCCACACGCGCGGGCTCGCCAGCACCGCGCCGAGCGGCAGGTCCTCCTTGGTTGCTTCCTCCGCGTCGACGTTGCGCGCGAGCAGTGCCTTTTCGTCGTCGGTCAGCCATTTCGCCTTCGAGATCCGGTCGTCGAGCGCGAAGAACACGAGCACGCCGGCCAGCACGGACGGGATCCCTTCGAGCAGGAACAGCCATTGCCAGCCGTGCCAGCCGCTCACGCCGTTGAACGCCTTCAGGATGAAGCCCGAGATCGGCCCGCCGATCACGCCGGACAGCGCGACGGCGGTCATGAAGAACGTCGTCATCCGGCCGCGCCGGTGCGCGGGATACCAGTAGGTGAGGTACAGGATCACGCCGGGGAAGAAGCCGGCTTCGGCAACACCGAGCAGGAAGCGCATCACGTAGAACATCGCGGGCGTCGTGACGAACATCGTCAGGATCGAGATCACGCCCCAGGTCGCCATGATGCGCGCGATCCATACGCGCGCGCCGACCTTGTGCAGGATGATGTTGCTCGGGACTTCGAACAGAAAATAGCCGAAGAAGAAGATCCCGGCGCCGAGCCCGTAGACGGCATCGCTGAGGTTCAGGTCGCTCACCATCTGCAGCTTCGCGAAGCCGACGTTCACGCGGTCGAGATAGGCGACCACGTAGCACAGCAGCAGGAGCGGCGTGAGCCGCCACGACACCTTGCGGTAGGTTGCTTCCTCGAATGCGCCGGACGCGCCCGGCAGCGACTGCGTCGATGTTGCCATGTTGTCTCCTGTCCTTTCTTGTGATGGGCCGGAGCCGGCGCGGCGCGCCCGATCCGGGGTCGTGCGAAGCAATCCCGATGC
>NZ_JBQEON010000004.1:6861-19119 GCF_052045245.1 Burkholderia sp. 22313 | reverse complement strand
GGCGCCGCCACGATCGTGCGGCTAGATGCAGCGCCCGCCGTCGACTTCGAGACAGACGCCGGTGATGAACTCGGCTTCGTCCGATGCGAGGTAAAGGGCCGCGTTCGCGATGTCCTGCGGCGTCGAGAAGCGGCCGAGCGGAATCGTCGCGAGGAACCGGCGGCGGTTCTCCGGCGTGTCCTCGCAGCCCATGAACTCGGTCATCAGGCCCGTTTCGCCGAGCACCGGGTTGATGCAGTTCACGCGGATGCGATCGGCGCCCAGCTCGGCCGCGAGCGACTTGCTCGCGGTGATCATCGCGCCTTTCGTGCTGTTGTACCAGACGAGGCCCGGGCGCGGCCGCACCCCGGCCGTCGACGCGACGTTCACGAACACGCCGCCGCCCTGCGCGCGGAAATACGGAACGAAGGTCTGCACGCTCCAGAACAGGCTCTTCATGTTGACGGCGTACACGCGGTCGAACTCGGCTTCCGTCACGTCGAGCACCGGCTTGTTGCGGTGCGTGGTGCCGGCGTTGTTCACGACGATCTGCACGGCATGGAAATCGTCGAGCGCGGCTTGCAGCAGCGCGCGCCAGTCGGCGTCGTGCGATACGTCGCCGGCGACCGCGATGGCCTTGCCGCCCGCCAGCGCGATCTCGCTCGCGACGCGCTCGGCCGCCGCACCGTTCAGGTCGTTGACGACGACGTTCGCGCCTTCGCGCGCGTAGGTCTTCGCGATGCCTTCGCCGAAGCCCGAACCGCCGCCCGTGACGATGGCCGTCTTGCCGCTCAACCGCATGGTGTGTCTCCTGTGTTGGAAGGGTGCGTGGTATGTCGGTTCGCGGCCGACGGGGTTGGTTCCGGCCGGCCCGGCTTGCCGCGTTCAGCCGTGCCGGATCGCGATCGTTTTCAGCGCGGTGAAGCCGTACAGCGCCTCGAAGCCTTTCTCGCGGCCATGGCCCGAGTGGCCGACGCCGCCGAACGGCAGCTCGACGCCACCGCCCGCGCCGTAGTTGTTGATGAACACCTGGCCGGCGCGCAGGCGCCGCGCGAGACGCAGCTGGCGTGCGCCGTCGCGGGTCCAGATGCCGGCGACGAGGCCGTACGGCGTGCCGTTCGCGAGCGCGACCGCTTCGTCTTCGTCGACGAAGCGCATCGCGGCGAGCACCGGGCCGAACACTTCCTCCTGCGCGAGCCGGTGCGACGGCGGCACGTCGCGCAACAGCGCGGGCGCCTGGTAGAAGCCGCTTTCGGGCGCGTCGGCGACGACCTGACCGTGCGCGGCCATCGGAATGCCGTCGTGCTGCGCGTCGGACAGGAAATCCCACACGCGCTGCTGCTGCTTCGCGTTGATCAGCGGGCCGCAGTCGAGATCGGCGCGGCTCGGGCCGACCCGCAGCCCGTTGAACGCGGTGGCGAGCCGTTCGACGAGCGGCTCGTAGACCGCGCGCTCGATCAGCACGCGGCTGCCGGCCGAGCAGGTCTGCCCGCCGTTCTGCACGATCGCCGATACGAGCACCGGCAGCGCGGCCTCGAGATCGGCGTCGGCGAACACGATCTGCGGCGACTTGCCGCCGAGCTCGAGCGTGACGGGCACGTGGTTCTCGGCGGCCATCTGCGCGACCAGCTTGCCGGTGGCGGGCGAGCCCGTAAACGAGATGTGGTCGATGCCGGAATGGCGCGCGAGCGCGGCACCCGCTTCATGGCCGTAGCCGGTGACGATGTTGAGTGCGCCGGCCGGCAACCCGGCTTCGGCCGCGAGCTCGGCCACGCGCAGCACCGACAGGCACGCATCCTCGGCCGGTTTCACCACGCATGCGTTGCCGGCCGCGAGCGCCGCGCCGACGCTGCGCCCGAAGATCTGCATCGGGTAGTTCCACGGCACGATGTGGCCGGTGACGCCGTGCGGTTCGCGCACCGTCAGCACCGTGTAGCCGGCCTGATAGGGGAGGGTTTCGCCGTGCAGCTTGTCTGCGGCGCCTGCATAGAATTCGAAGTAGCGCGCGAGCGCGGCGGCGTCGGCGCGCGCCTGCTTCAGCGGCTTGCCGGTGTCGCGCGCTTCGATCGCGGCGAGTTCCTCGAGATGGTCGGCGACCCGCGCCGACAGCCGCATCAGCACGCGGCCGCGCTCGGCGGCGCTTGCCGCGCCCCACGGGCCTGCGAACGCGTCGCGGGCCGCGGCGACCGCGCGCTCGATGTCGGGCGCCGTGCCGCGCGCGATCGTCGCGAACGGCTGGCCGTCGGATGGGTCGACGACCGGAATCGTCTCCAGCTGCGCGGGCAACGTCCATTCGCCTGCGATGAAGTGCTTCGCTTCTTCCATGCCAGCTCCTGTCGACCCGAGTTAGCGCTTCAGCGCTTACTCGGGTCCCATGCTTCGCGGTCGACCCGAGTTGGCGTTTCAGCGTTCACCCGGGTCCCATGCTTCGCGGTCGACCCGAGTTGGCGTTTCAGCGTTCACCCGGGTCCCCTGCTTCGCGGTCGACCCGAACTGGCGCTTCATCGCTCACCCGGGCCTGATGCCTTGTGGTCGACGTGCAATGCCGGCTGTCATTCGATGGCCGGACATCCGGAACCGATTATCGCGCCGATCGTCATCAGGACGCCACCGGTCGATTGGCTATAATGGCGCATTCCCTGCGGGGACGCCCGCGGCGGAGCAACGGCTGCGGCGCCCTGTCCCGAATTCCCATCGACCAACAGAGAGCGCTCATGAGCTTCAATCATGTTCCGGCCGGCAAGGACCTGCCGCACGATTTCAACGTGATCATCGAGATCCCCGCGCAAAGCGATCCGGTGAAGTACGAGGCGGACAAGGAGCTGGGTCTCCTCGTCGTCGACCGCTTCATCGGTACCGGCATGCGCTACCCGGTGAACTACGGCTACATCCCGCAGACGCTGTCGGGCGACGGCGATCCGGTCGACGTGCTGGTGATCACGCCGTTCCCGCTGCTGGCCGGCTCGATCGTGCGTTCGCGCGTGCTCGGCATGCTGCAGATGACCGACGAGTCGGGCGTCGACGCGAAGCTGGTTGCGGTGCCGCACGACAAGGTCTGCCCGATGACGGCGAACCTGAAGTCGATCGACGACGTGCCCGAGTACCTGAAGGACCAGATCAAGCACTTCTTCGAGCAATACAAGGCGCTCGAGAAGGGCAAGTGGGTGAAGGTCGAAGGCTGGGCCGGCATCGATGCCGCGCACAAGGAAATCACCGACGGCGCCGCCAACTACAAGAAGTAATCCGGCTGGCCGGCCTCGCGGCCGGTTCGTTCGGAACGCAAACCGCGCGTGTCTCCTCAGGAGGCCGCGCGGTTTTGTTTTGCGCGCGGCGTGGCGCGCGGGGCGGGTTTCTTTCGTGCGCGCATGCGTGCGGGCAGGGCGCCCCCGCCCGGTACGGCCTTTGCCGTCGCGGGAGCCGGTGCGGTTGGCCCGGGTTTCGCGATCCTCGTCTTCGTGGATCCGGACGCTTTCCCGTCATTGCCGACTTTCGCGGTTTTCCTCGCGGGCTTGTCCGTGTCGGCCGGCTGCGTCGCGATCTCGGCGCCCTTGTCCTTCACCTTCTTCCGCCCGCGCTGGCCAGCCTGCAATCCGTCCGCAACGACGCATCCGTCGATCGGCATGCCGGCCGGCAACACCGATGCGAGCGTCCGGGTCCCGGCTGCCAGTTCGCGCTTCTGCGCGGCGGTGAGCCGCTTCACCCAGTACTCGACGCGCGACGCGATCGACCGGTCGGGCAGCGGGAACGATGCGAGCAGCGCGCGCGGCTTGCGCGAGCGCGTATAGCGCGCACCCTTGCCGGATGCGTGCTGGTCGAAGCGCGCGGCGACGTCGTTCGTGATGCCGGTGTAGACGCTATCGTCGACGCACTCGATCAGATACAGAAACCAGGACATGGGAAGGCGGCGGGATGCGAAGCCGTCAGTGTCGCAGAATTGGCGCGCGCCGCCGCAAGCGATGCGATGGGCGGCGCCGTCACGGGCCGCGCCGGAACGGATCGTGTTCGCGCAATTCGTCGACGTAGGCGTGGATCTGCGCGGTCTCGCGTGCCAGAAAGTGCGCGACCGCATCGGAGAACGCCGGATGCGCGAGCCAGTGCGCGGAATGCGTGGCGGTCGGCAGGAAGCCGCGTGCGAGCTTGTGCTCGCCCTGCGCGCCGCCTTCGAACGTGTCGAGCCCGGCCTCGATGCAGAACTCGAGCAACTGATAGTAGGCCGTTTCGAAATGCAGGCAGGGCACGTGCTCGAGCGCGCCCCAGTAGCGGCCGTACAGCGTGCCGCCGTTGCCGTTCGCGCCGCGCCGGTAGACGGCCAGCGAGCTCGCGATCGGCTGGCCGTCGGCTTCGGCGATCACGAGCAGCAGGTTCTCCGGCATCGTCGCGCCGATCGCGCGGAAGAAGTCGAGATTCAGGTACGGGCTCGAATAGTGTTCGCGGTAGGTCTGCCGGTAGCAGCGCGAGAAGAAGCGCCAGTCGGCATCGGTGATCCGGTCGCCGGTGAGCCGCCGGAACGTGACGCCGGCATCGCGCACCTTGCGCCGTTCCGCGCGGATGTTCTTGCGCTTCTTCTGCTCGAGCGTGCCGAGGAAGTCGTCGAAGTCGCGGTAGCCGTCGTTGAGCCAGTGGAACTGCACGCCTTCGCGCAGCATCATCCCCATCGATTCGAGCAGCCGTGCTTCGTCGCCGGTCGGGAACAGCACGTGCAGCGACGACACGTCGCTCTGCTCGGCGAACGCGAGCAGCGTGGCGGCGAGCCGGCGGCGCGCATCGTCGTCGGCCGCGAGCAGGCGCGTGCCCTGCACGGGCGTGAACGGCACCGCGCACAGCAGCTTCGGGTAGTAGGACAGGTTGTTGCGCTGGTACGCGTCGGCCCACGCCCAGTCGAACACGTATTCGCCGTACGAATGCTGTTTCGCATAGACGGGCGCGGCGGCCGCGAGCCGGCCCGTTCGCGCGTCGGTCAGCGTGACGAAGTGCGGCGACCAGCCCGTGTCGCCGACCGCGCAGCGCGCGACGTGCAGCGCGTCGAGGAATTCGTGGCGCAGGAACGGCGTCGGCTGCGCGTCGCGCTCGAGCAGCGCGTTCCATTCGTCGGCCGGCACCTCCGCGGGAGACGACAGGATGCCCGTGCGATAATCGATGCGTTCGTGTTTCAAGCGTGAATCCGTACTGTTGGATGCCGCCGGATGCGTGCCGCCGTGGCCCGCGTCCGAGGCGTTTTCGTCAGCCGTTCAGGGCGCGCCGCCGGGTTGCGCCGATCCCGTCATGAAGACCCGACTCGCTCTCGCCCAGATCAACGTCACCGTCGGCGATTTCGCCGGCAACGTCGCGCGGATCGTCGCGGCCGCCCGCGCCGCGCACAACGATGGTGCGCAGCTGATGGTCACGCCCGAACTCGCGCTGTCCGGCTATCCACCGGAGGATCTGCTGCTGCGGCCCGCGTTCTACGCCGCCGCCGCCGAGGCGCTCGACGCGCTCGCCGACGCGCTGCGCGCGTTCGACGGGCTCGCGGTGCTGGTCGGTCATCCGTTGCGCGGAAGGGGCGCCGATCCCGGCGATGCGCGCGCGTCAGCCGTCGATGGTAATGCAAACCGCCCGATCGAGCGCGGCGTGCCGCCGGCCGACACCTACAACGCCGTGTCGCTGATCGTCGGCGGCGAGATCGCCGGCACCTACCGCAAGCAGGATCTGCCGAACGCCGACGTGTTCGACGAGAAGCGCTACTTCGCGACCGACGCGCGGCCGCTCGTGTTCGAGCTGAACGGTGTGAAATTCGGCGTGATCATCTGCGAAGACGCATGGCATGCGTCGGCCGCGCAGATCGCGAAGGCCGCCGGCGCGCAGGTGCTGCTGATCCCGAACGGCTCCCCGTACCACATGAACAAGGAAGCGCTGCGTATCGACATCCTGCGCGCCCGGATCCGCGAAACCGGCTTGCCGATGGTCTACGTGAACCTCGTCGGCGGCCAGGACGAGCTCGTGTTCGACGGCGGCTCGTTCGTGCTAGACGGTGAGGGCGCGCTCGTCGCGAAGATGCCGCAGTTCGACGAAGGGCACGCGATCGTCGAATTCGACGGGGCGCGCCCGCTGCCCGGCGCGATCGCGCCCGAGCTGCCGGTCGACGCGCAGGTGTATCGCGCGCTCGTGACCGGCGTGCGCGACTACATCGGCAAGAACGGTTTTCCCGGCGTGCTGATCGGGCTGTCGGGCGGCGTCGATTCGGCGCTGGTGCTCGCGGTCGCCTGCGACGCGCTCGGGCCCGGGCGCGTGCGCGCGGTGATGATGCCGTCGCGCTACACGGCCGACATCTCGACCACCGACGCGGCGGAGATGGCGCGGCGCGTCGGCGTGCGCTACGACGAGATCGCGATCGCGCCGATGTTCGACGCGTTCCGCGCCGCGCTCGCGGTCGAATTCGCGGGCCGCGCGGAGGATGCGACGGAAGAGAACATCCAGGCGCGCATCCGCGGCACGTTGCTGATGGCGCTGTCGAACAAGTTCGGCTCGATCGTGCTGACGACCGGCAACAAGAGCGAGATGGCGGTCGGCTACTGCACGCTGTATGGCGACATGGCCGGCGGCTTCGCGGTGATCAAGGACATCGCGAAAACGCTCGTCTACCAGCTGTGCCGCTATCGCAACGCGACCGCCGACTACGGCTCGCGCGACGTGATCCCCGAGCGGATCCTGACGCGCGCGCCGTCGGCCGAGCTGCGCGAAAACCAGACGGATCAGGACAGCCTGCCGCCGTACGACGTGCTCGACGCGATCATGCGGATGTACATGGAAGAGGACCTGCCGCTCGCGGAGATTGTCGCGGCCGGCTATGCGGAGGCCGACGTCGCACGCGTGGCGCGGCTCATCAAGGTCAACGAATACAAGCGCCGCCAGGCGCCGATCGGCATTCGCGTCACGCATCGCGCATTCGGGCGCGACTGGCGTTATCCGGTCACGTCACGCTTTACCGAACGTCTCGACTGAGCCGCGCCGCGCCGTACGCGGGTGGCCGGCTTACGGCTTACACTTACGGCTTACAATCGGGACCGCGATTTTTCATCCAAACGAGCATTGAGGGACAACCATCATGAAACGCATCACCGCCATCATCAAGCCGTTCAAGCTGGACGAAGTCCGCGAAGCGCTCGCCGAAGTGGGCCTCACCGGCCTGACGGTGACGGAAGTGAAGGGCTTCGGCCGCCAGAAGGGGCACACGGAGCTGTATCGCGGCGCGGAATACGTCGTCGACTTCCTGCCGAAGATGAAGATCGAGGTGGTCGTCGCGGAAGCGCAGGTCGACCAGGTGATCGATGCGGTGATCGGCGCGGCGCGCACGGGCAAGATCGGCGACGGCAAGATCTTCGTGTCGGACGTCGAGCGCGTGATCCGCATCCGCACCGGCGAAGAGAACGAAGCGGCGGTCTGAGCGCGGCTTCCGGCTGATTCGGCGCTCTCTCGGCTGATTCGGCCGAAAGGGCCGCGGGCCGCACGCATGCGGCCCGCCAATAAAAAACGGTGCGGATACCCGGATGGGTACCGCACCGATACGCGCCTCTCGCAGCAGCGTGGAAAGTGTTGTCGAATCGTTCTCCGGACGGCGCCTGATCAGAACAGGTGCTGGATGCCGGCGTAGACGCCGGTCTGGCTGCCGCCCGCATGCGGGTTGCCCGTCGACACGGCGGTGCCGGCACCGTTCGCGTTCAGGCCGAAGTTCGCGGTCTTGCTGTTGCGCACCGTCGCGACCTGCAGGTCGAACAGCGTGCGCTTCGAGATGTTGTACGAACCGCCGACCGTGTAGATGTTCGCGTTGCCGCCGCCGTGGTTGGCGTTCACGTGGTACACGGCCGCGATCAGCGCTGCCGCCGGCGTTGCCTGCCACGTCACGCCGCCCCAGACCTGCTGGGTGCCGGTGATGCCGTTGTTGACGGCCGGGCCGCCGCTGCCGTCAGCGTGCGACGCCTGATAAGCCGCTTGCAGCTTGAACTGGCCGAGGAACACGTTCGCGCCCGCGAAGTATTCACGCGAGTAGTTGAACACGTCCGAGAAACGGCCGCTGCTGTCGCGCGTTTCGTCGTAGATGCCGCGCAACTGGAACAGCGAGTTCGTGTACGTGATTTGCGCGCCGGCGGCACGGCCCGGCTGGCCGGCCGTCGTGTTGCCGTTGAAGCTGGTCGAGTTCGAGAACGCGAACTGGCCGTAGAAGTCGAGGCCGTAGAACGACGGCGACTGGTACGACACGTTGTTGCTGGTCTTGTTCCAGTTGCGGCCGCGCACCAGCGATGCCGACGACCAGCTCGACTGGCCCAGCGGATCGAAGTCCCACACGCCGTTCGCGATCGCGAGTTCGCGACCCAGCAGCAGCGTACCGTAGCGGTCGTTCGAGATCCCGACGGTCGCGAAACGATCCCAGATCGAGCCGCTCGTGCCGAGGCCGCCCGTCATCGTGTTGAACGCGCCTTCCAGGTGGAACACGACCTTGTTACCGCCGCCGATGTCTTCGCTGCCCTTCAAGCCCCACAGGCTCGTGCCCCAGTCGCCGCTTTCCGCACGGTAGCGATGGCCGTCCTGCAGGCCGTTCATGTACTCGAGGCCGGCATCCAGGCGACCATACAGCGTGACGCTGCTCTGCGCGTGCGCCGTAACCACCCCAGCAGCCATCAGCGCGGCCGCGACCAAAGCTTTCTTCATCATCTCCTCCATACCCTGTCAAAAAGTCAACCCAGACTGCACGAGATGCCCGGAGCCGTGAGCGCCAGGCAAAAGCGAAAAGCGGGATAACCACGGAGACCTCGTGCAGGGCCGGTAAGCGCGGCACGCGGGCAAGCGGACGGAAAACCGTTGGGCGGTCCCGCGCGGCCGGGTCGGCTTGCGGGGTCTCCTTGTCGTGTCGTGAAGCCAAACTACATTTCACGAACTTCGTTTTGCTACTTTGGTTACTAATTTAGCAAAAATACAATTTTGTGGCGATGAAAATCGTTGTTTGACTAACACATGTCGCCAAATTGCCATGCAACACAGTGCGCGCCGGATGCCAGGGAGGTCGTCGATTACCGGAAAACCCTTGCCCGACAAGGGCGGCACGGATTTCGTGACGATGGGTCAAGGATTGCCACTATTGACGCTGCCGGAGTGCGAGCGTAAGCGCCGAAGAGGTGGAGTGGGTAAGCAATTCGTAATGAATTGACGCCGGTCCGCCGTCGCCGGCGCGATGCCGGAACCGCTTGCCGTATCAGCATGTCGGACTCAGCCCGGCGCCGGCCGTGCATCGAGCAGCTGCGCGCGCAACCACCGGTGTGCGTCGGTGCCTGCGTGCTGTTCATGTCCAGATGAAGAAACTGCCGGCTGCGGGCGCTTCGAATGGAGCGTGCTCGACTGGAACGCGCCGACGATCCGCTTCTACGAAAGCATCGGCGCCGCGCCGCAGAGCGAATGGGTGCGCTACCGGCTCGTCGGCGATGCGCTGCGCGCGTTCGCGGACGGCACGCCGGTGGACGCCGCGCAAACGCAAAACGGGCGCCGCATGGCGCCCGTTCGTGCATCGCGACGCGAGGGCGCGTGCGTTACTTGAGACTGCCCGACAGGAACCCGCGCAGGCGCTCGCTCTTCGGATTGGCGAACACTTCCGACGGCACGCCTTCTTCCTCGACGCGCCCCTGGTGCAGGAACATCACGTGATTCGACACGTTGCGCGCGAAGCCCATCTCGTGCGTGACGACGATCATCGTGCGGCCTTCCTCGGCCAGCTTCTGCATCACCTTCAGCACTTCGCCGACGAGTTCCGGGTCGAGTGCGGACGTTGGCTCGTCGAACAGCATCACGTCCGGATGCATCGCGAGCGCGCGCGCAATGGCGACGCGCTGCTGCTGGCCGCCCGACAGGTGCGACGGATACTGCTTCTCGACGCGCGGCGCGAGGCCGACCTTCTCGAGATATTCGCGCGCGCGCTCCTCGGCTTCCTTCTTCGGGATCCCGAGCACGTTGACGGGGGCTTCCATCACGTTCTCGATCACGTTCATGTGCGACCAGAGGTTGAAGTGCTGGAACACCATCGACAGCTTGGTGCGCACGCGCTGCAGCTGCTTCGCATCGGCCGCGCGCAGCGCGCCCGTCTTGTCCTTCGTGGTGCGCACTTCCTCGCCGTCGACGACGATGCGGCCCGCGTTCGGCTGCTCGAGGAAGTTGATACAGCGCAGCATCGTGCTCTTGCCGGAACCGGACGAACCGATCACGCTGATCACGTCGCCCGAGTTCGCCTTCAGCGACACGCCTTTGAGTACCTCGTTGTCGCCGTACCGCTTGTGGAGATCGTCGACGAACAGCTTCTGGGTCTGGGAATTCATCAGTTACTCGGAGAAACGCCGCCATTGATGGCGGGAAGGAAAGGAGCGCTGTTGACAGGCAGCTTCTTCCACGGGTTAGGATCACCGGCATGATTCTTGTCTATCGCTACCGGGTGAAGTCGCTCAACGGACTGCTTAACAAGCAGAGCCGTGCGGTGAACTACGTCTGGAACTTCTGCAACGATACGCAGAAGCACGCCCTGAAACGCGAAGGCGACGCATTCCGCTTCGCCGGCAACACCTTTCGCGTGTTCAACAGTCGCCCGCTTCCTGAAGGCAAGATCAAGGACGGAACCAACTTTGCGCAGGATGCGCGTGGCAACTGGTTCTTGAATATCGTGATCGAGATGCCCGATGTTCAGGCCCGCCCGATCCATTCCGGTGTCGGCATCGATCTCGGCCTGAAAGACTTCGCCACACTTTCGACGGGCGAGAAGCTGCCGAACGATCGGTTCGGCCGACGCGCGGCCGAGAAACTGGCGAAAGCGCAACGGGCGCGCAAGCACAAGCGGCATATCGCGAAGTTGCACGCCAAGGTCGCGAATGCCCGTGCCGATTTCCAACACAAGCTGGCACTCGATCTGGTGCGGCGCTTCGATTACATCGTGGTCGGCAACGTGTCGCCCGTCAAACTTGCCAAAACCAGGATGGCGAAAAGCGTCTACGACGCATCCTGGTCGTCCTTCCGAAACAAGCTCCGTTACAAGGCGATGGCGCACGGGGTCACGTTCGAGGAAGTCGACGAAAGCGGTTCCACCCAGTCTTGTTCGGCGTGCGGGTCGAAAGACAGCCCGACGCGGCCGAAAGGTATCGCGGGACTGCGAATAAGAGAGTGGACCTGCAGTGAGTGCGGTGTCTTGCATGATCGAGATACCAACGCTGCGCTGAACATTCTCCGATGCGGACGTGCATCGCCAGGTGTGGGAATTCCCCGCCGCCGTTAGGTAGGGGAGGACGTCAAATAGTCCTGCAAAACTTACTTGCCTTGCGGGCGCAGATACGCGAGCCAGCGACGCTCGGCCTGGCGGAACAGCCATACGAGCGTGAACGAGATCACGAGATAGAGCAGGGCGGCGATACCGAATGCGTGGAACGACATGTAGGTCGCCGAGTTCACGTCGCGCGCGATCTTCAGGATGTCCGGCACGGTCGCGGTGAACGCGACGGTGGTCGCGTGCAGCATCAGGATCACTTCGTTGCTGTAGAGCGGCAGTGCGCGGCGCAGCGCGGACGGCAGGATCACGCGGCGATACATCGTGAAGGTGGACATTCCGTATGCGCGCGCGGCTTCGATCTCGCCGTACGACGTCGCCTTGATCGCGCCCGCGAAGATCTCGGTGGTGTACGCACAGGTGTTCAGCGTGAACGCGAGCAGCGTGCAGTGCATCCCGTCGCGGAAGAACGCATCGAGCAGCGGCGTGCCGCGCACGGCCTGCAGGCTGTAGAGGCCGGTGTAGCAGAGCAGCAGCTGCACGTAGAGCGGCGTGCCGCGGAACACGTACGTATAGAGCCACACGGCGCCCGACAGCCACTTCTTCTTCGACACGCGGGCCACCGCGAGCGGCACCGACAGGCAGAAGCCGAGGCCGATCGACACGACCAGCAGCCACAGCGTGATCGCGACGCCGGTGATCCTGAAGCCGTCGGTGTAGAGGTAGTTGCGCCAGTATTCTTGGATGAGTTCGATCATAGGTCAGCCTTGCGGACACCGGTCGAGTAGCGCTTTTCGAGCCACATCAGCACGAAGTTCGAGATCGTCGTGATGGCGAGGTAGACCGCACCGGCGATCAGCGTGAAGAAGAAGAACCGCAGCGTGCCCTTGCCGGCGTCCTGCGACGCCTTCACGACGTCCGCGAGGCCGATGATCGACACGAGCGCGGTCGATTTCACGAGCACCTGCCAGTTGTTGCCGATGCCCGGCAGCGCGAAGCGCATCATCTGCGGG
>NZ_JBQEON010000004.1:0-6811 GCF_052045245.1 Burkholderia sp. 22313 | reverse complement strand
GAGCTGGCCGCGCGGCACCGACAGGAACGCACCGCGGAACGTCTCGGTGAAGTACGCGCCGTAGATGAAGCCGAGCACGAGCACGCCGGCGAGGAACGGGTCGATGTCGATCTGGTCCCAGCCGAGCGCGTCGGTCGCCATGTTCAGCCAGATCTGCAGGCTGTAGAACAGCAGCAGCATCAGCACGAGGTCGGGCACGCCTCGGATCAGCGTCGTGTAGACGGTGCCGGCGCCGTGCGTGAAGCGGTTGCGCGACAGCTTCGCGCCCGCGCCGAGCAGGCCCAGCAGGAACGACAGCGCGAGCGAAAGCACCGCCAGCTTGACGGTTTGCCAGGTGCCGGCGAGGATCAGCGGGCCGTAGCCTTGTAGAAACATTGAGTGGTCCCTGGTGTGGTCCCTGGGTGGTCCCGGAAGGCGCACCCGGTGCGCCGCGAAAGACGCGTTCGCCCCAAGCTGCGCGGAACGCCCCGTGCGTATCATGACCGTCCGCCCCGGCAACGATGCCGGGTCAGCCCGCCGCGCGAACGGCGGGCGCGGGCGGCGCGTGGTTGACTGCCAGTGTTGCCCGGACGCGGGGCCGCCCCCGCATCCGCTTCCCGTCATTGTCGGCGCTCAGCGAGCCGAGTAGACGCTGAACGCGAAATACTTGTGCGACAGCCGGTCGTACGTGCCGTCCTTGTGCATGTCGGCCAGCGCCTTGTTGATCTTGAGCTTCAGGTCCGTGTCGTCCTTGCGCAGGCCGATCGCGGTGCCGTCGCCGATCGTCTTCGGATCCTTCACTTCCGGCCCGGCGAACGCGAAGCCCTTGCCGCGCGGCGTGCGCAGGAAGCCGTAGTCGGCCTGCAGCTCATCCTGCAGCGTCGCGTCGAGGCGGCCCGAGCCGAGATCGGCGTAGACCTGGTCCTGATTCTGGTAAGGCACGATCGTCACGCCTTGGGGCTCCCAGTATGCCTTTGCATAGGATTCCTGGGTCGAGCCCTGCTCGACGCCGACGCGCTTGCCCTTGAGCGACGCGACCGTCGGCAGCAGCGGCGAGCCGGTCTTCGCGATCATGCGCGCGGGAGCGTCATACACCTTGTCGGAGAAGTCGATCTGCTCGCGGCGCTTGTCCGTGACGGTCAGCGAGGACACGATGACGTCGTACTTCTTCGCCTTCAGCGCGGGGATGATCCCGTCGAGATCCTGCGAGACCCACACGCACTTCACGTTGATCCGCTTGCAGATTTCCTTGGTGAGATCGACGTCGAAACCGACGATATCGCCGCTCGGCGCGGTCGACTCGAACGGCGGGTAGCTGGCGTCGACGCCGATCCGCACGGTCTTCCACTCTTTCGCGGAGGCGCTGCCCGCCACGAGGGCGAGGGCGGCGCACACGGCGGCCTTCTTCATTTCCATTCTTTTGTCGCTCACTTCCGGGGAGGCGCTCGCGGCCGGTCGGGCCGGGCGCCGCAGGGTATTCTAGACGGCCAAAATTCGTGTTTCGGCGCGCTGGCAACGGCGCTCGCCGGACGGGCGAACGCCAAAAGGGCGGTATTTTACCCGAACGCGATACCCGGAAAACGGCAATCCGATGAGACCGATCGATACTTCGATCCGGTCGTTGCGGCAATCGTGGTATTCGCAACGAGTATTGCGTCGATTGGGTTGGTGAGTGCAACGATGCGGTGCACGGGAGGCGGATTGTGGCGCGATCCGCACGCCCCTACAGTGCAGGTAAACCCGAAAAGACCATCTGCCTGCCGGAGTGCCCGCCCCATGTTCCAGATCCGCCGCGCCGCCGACCGTTGCCATACCCGCCAGGGCTGGCTCGAATCGAGCCACAGCTTCCCGCTCGCCGGCCACGCCGGGGCCACGCACCCGCCGTTCGGCGCGCTGCGCGTGTTGAGCGAGGACCGGATCGCGCCGACGCGCGGCTTCGGGATGCAGCCGCGCCGCAACCTCGAGATCGTCACCTACGTGCTGGACGGCGCGCTTGCGCATCGCGACAGCCTTGGCAACGGCGCAATCGTGCGGGCCGGCGGCATTCAGCGGATGAGTGCCGGCACGGGGCTCATGCATAGCGAAACCAATGCGTCGTGCGAGCGCGCGCTGCACCTGCTGCAGATCTGGCTGCAGCCGGCCGAGCGCGGCGGCCGGCCCGGCTACGCGGAGCGGCATTTCGCGGACGACGAGAAGCGCGGCTGCCTGCGGCTCGTCGCGTCGCCGGATGGCGGCGGCGGCGCGCTGTCGATCGGTGCGGACGCGCGGATCTTCGCGGGTCTGATCGACGGGGACGAGGTGGCGGTAGTCGGCGTGCCGGCCGGTCGGAGTACCTACGTGCACGTGGCGCGCGGCGACGTGGAAGTCAACGGCCACGCGCTGGCCGCGGGCGACGGCGCGCGAATCGCCGGCGCGGATGCCGTCGCGTTCGCACGCGGCCGGGCGGCCGAGGTGCTGTTGTTCGACGTCGCCTGAAATGAAACAGGGGACGTGGGCCAGGCGCCCGCGTCCCCTGCGAGGCCGCCCGGGGAGGCAGCCTGCCGGCTTACTGCGCCGGTGCCGACGCGGCCTTGTCGGCGCGGTGCTGCTGCCAGCGTTCCTTCATCTTCTCGTGACGCTGCTCCATCCGCGCGAATTGCTGCTTCAGCGCGGTGCTGACCGTCGTCTTCTGCTGGTCGTTCAGCCCGTTGTAGAACGTGAGCCAGGCAGCCGCGCTCTGCTCGCGCAGCTGCGCATTCTGCTGCTCGGCCTGCTGGCGGGCGGCGTGCATCGCGCTCAGGTCGAGGATCGGCTGGTTCTGCTGCGCCTTGAATTGCTCGCGCATCTGCTCGTGGCTCTTGCGCATCGCTTCATGGTTCTGCTTCATCGTATTGACGGCCGTCTGCCACTGCTGCTCCTGCGACGCGTTGAGCTTCAACTGGTCGTGCAGTTTCATGACCACGCCGAACGGGCCGCCGTCATGGCCGCCGTGCATCTGGTGCATGCCGGGGCCGCCCGCCGGCGGCATGTTGGTGGGCTGCGCGGCATGCGCGGTGCCGAAAGCGAGAGCGAGCACGGTGGCGGCCGCGATGGCCGCGCGGGAAGTCTTCTTATACATTTCAGAAACTCCTTGTATCCAAAGGGTCCGGCGATGCGGTGCGCGGGGTGACCCGTGTGCCGCATCCGGTAAGACGCAGGTTAGCGGCGCGTGCCCCGGCGGGTGTTACGCGGGGTGACGCCCGGGTTACCGCGCATTACAGTTCCCTTGCGCGGTAACCCGCAGTAACCCTTTCGCCCCTTTGTTTCGTTCTTCGACTCCGCCCTCGCGCGCTAAACTTCCAGCCATGACTACCCAGATCCTCATCGTCGACGACGACCAAGAACTCCGAGACCTGCTGCGCGACTATCTCGTGCGCCAGGGGATGGAAGTGTCCGTGCTGCACGACGCGGCGACGCTCGAGAAGCGCCTCGAGCGCGAGCGGCCCGACCTGATCGTGCTGGACCTGATGATGCCGGGCGTGGACGGCCTGACCGCGCTGCGCCAGCTGCGCGCGGCCGGCGACGACATCCCCGTGATCATGCTGACCGCGCGCGCGGACGACGTCGATCGCATCGTCGGGCTCGAGCTCGGCGCGGACGACTACCTCGGCAAGCCGTTCAACCCGCGCGAGCTGCTTGCGCGCGTGCAGGCCGTGCTGCGCCGCCGCCGCGCGACGCCGTCGGCGGCGGCGCCCGAGCAGCGCGAGCCGTTCGCGTTCGGCCGCTTCGTGCTGGACTTCCAGGCGCGCACGCTGTCGGTCGACGGCAAGCCGGCGACGCTGTCGAGCAGCGAATTCGCGCTGCTGAAGATCTTCGTGAACCATGCGCTGCGCACGCTCACGCGCGAGCGGCTGCTCGAGCTGCTGCACGGGCCCGAGTACGACGGCACCGACCGCGGCATCGACGTCCAGGTGTGGCGCCTGCGCCGCATCCTGGAAACGGATCCGTCGACGCCGCGCTTCATCCAGACGGTCCGCGGGCGCGGCTACGTGTTCGTGCCCGACGGCGAGGCCCATGCGCAAGCCCATTGATTCACTGTTCGGGCGGCTCGCGTTGCTGGTCGTCGGCGTGCTGCTCCTGTCGCACTTCGCGTGGTTTTTCGCGATACGCCTCGAGCGCAGCCAGATGCAGACGCGTTACGCAGTCGAGGAGGCCGCGTTCCTCGTCGACGCCGTGCGCCAGCACGTCCAGCGCACGCCCGATCAGCCGCTGCCGTCGCGGGTGCGGCTGGTGTCGCCGGACAGTCCCGACGTGCCGCAGGAGGCTGCGTCGAGCCTGCCGGCGCCGCTCAAGCGGTTCCGCGACGACGTGAGCGACCGGATGCCGGCCGGCACCCAGGTCAAGATCGGGGTGCCGGGCCACCCGCCGGTGCTGTGGGTCAAGGAGCCGAGCGACCGCAACTGGATCGTGGTGCCGGTGCAGCCGCTGCGTCCGCCGCGCTCGCTCGACCGGATGCTGTTGTGGCTGGGCACGATCTTCTCGGCCGGCGTGATCGCCGCGCTGTTCGCGGCCTGGCAACTGCAGCAGCCGCTGCGCTCGCTGGCGCGCGCGGTCGCGCGCTTCGGCCGTGGCCAGCCGGTGCCGCCGCTGCGCGAGCGCGGCCCGCGCGAGCTGCGCCAGCTCACGCACGGTTTCAACCAGATGGTGGAGCAGGTGTCGCAGGCCGAGAGCGACCGCGCGGTGATGCTGGCCGGCGTCGCGCACGATCTGCGCACGCCGCTCGCACGCATGCGCCTGCGCGCGGAAATGATGGACGACGCGCGGCTGCGCGACGGCGTGGTGCGCGATGTCGACTCGATGTCGCACATCGTCGACCAGTTCCTCGTGTTCGCGCACGGCGGGGCGGACCGCAGCGAGCCCGTGCCGGTCGACCAGACCTGCGAGCGGATCGCGCGCAGCTATCGGGCGGTCGCGCCGAACGCGCCGGCGGTCCAGACCCGGCTCGCGGCCGACTCGGACTTCCGCCTGCCGACCGCGACGCTCGACCGGATCCTGTCGAACCTGCTGGACAACGCGCATGCGTACGGCGCGCCGCCCGTGCTCGTCGAGACGGCGCGCACGTCGACGGGTTATGTGTTGTCGGTCAGCGACAGCGGCGGCGGGATTGCGCCGCGCGACCTGGCGGCCGCGACGCGGCCGTTCGTGCGGCTCGACCCCGCGCGTGGCGGGAACGGTCACAGCGGGCTGGGGCTCGCGATCGTCGAGCGGCTCGTGCTGAGGCTGGGCGGGGCGTGCGAGATCGGCAATCGCCCGGAGGGCGGCCTGCGCGTGGCGATGACGTTCCCGTTCGACGTGGTGCCGAAGGACGAACTGCACGCCCAGGCCGCGTAAGCGGCGGATGCGGCGCCTGCCCGGCAGGCGCCGCGCGGCATCATTCGCCGAACAGCGTGCCGAGTGTCTCGGCGGCGTTGCTGTCGATGGTGTTGTAGGTCACGCTCGTGGCCTCGAAGATATAGACGGTCGTATAGCGGCCGAGGCGCTCCAGGATTTCCTCCTGCAGCGATTCCGGCACGACGTTCATGTTCAGGTACCACGCCGTCGACGACAGCCGGGTCTGGAACGACCCGTATTCCTGCATCAGCTCATAGAACGCATCGGCATCCTGATCGCGGCAGACGATCACCAAGTTTCCTGCCATTCCCTTCCTCCCGCTGGTCGGTCGATCCCCGGCAGCTGTCGGTCAACCGACGCCAGGGGCCAGCCCCGATCATACCTGCTTCGCCGCGATCGTCCGCTGGCGTCCGGCACGGTTTGCGTCCGGGCGGGGCGTCCGGATGCGCCCGGCGGGTTCCCGGCCGGCCCGGATCACGGCATAATTCGGGGCCTGCATGCCGGCCGAAAGACTGCAGCCGGGCTGCCCCGCACCGCGCGTGCCGTCCCGTCGCGCGCCGCCGCGCCGTCCCCGGACGGTTGTAGCTGAAATACAGGTTGGTGTAGTGTCGTGCCGTCGCGGCCCGACTCGCCGCGCCGGGGCGCAGCTTGCACGCACGGCGCCTCGCGCCGGCGTGAGATCGTGAATCAATCGAAATACCGCGTCGAATTACCGCGCCCGTGCGCTTTGCCATGAATCAACATCGTCTGCCGGCTTCGTTCGGCCTTACCGGGGAGGGCGCCTGATGGACGTCGGATTCTTCAATCCGAACCGGACCGCCAATGCGTCCGCGTGGCGCGTTCTGCCGAACCGGTGGGACTTCATCGCGTTCCCGCTGATCATCTGCCTGATCGCGATGGCGGTCGTCGGCTTCCATGAAACGATGGCGCCGATCGGGACCCTTCAGACCCAGAAGATCTCGCTCGATCCGTCGAACCTGCCCGAATACGCGCTGCGCACCACGCTGCGCATGCTCGCCGCGATGGTCGCGTCGCTCGTGTTCACGCTCGTCTACGGCACGCTCGCCGCGAAGAGCCGGCGTGCGGGCATGGTGCTGATCCCGATCCTCGACATCCTGCAGTCGGTGCCGGTGCTCGGCTTCATCTCGTTTACGGTCACGTTCTTCCTCGCGCTGTTCCCGAGCCGCGTGCTCGGCGCCGAGCTCGCGGCGATCTTCGCGATCTTCACGAGCCAGGCGTGGAACATGACGTTCAGCTTCTACCAGTCGCTGCGCACGGTACCGCGCGATCTGGACGAAGTGTCGCGCGGCTTCCACCTGACGTCGTGGCAACGCTTCTGGAAGCTCGAGGTGCCGTTCTCGATGCCGGGGCTGATCTGGAACATGATGATGTCGATGTCGGGCGGCTGGTTCTTCGTCGTCGCGTCGGAAGCCATCACCGTCGGCAACCAGACGATCACGCTGCCGGGGATCGGCGCGTATCT
>NZ_JBQEON010000003.1:0-330328 GCF_052045245.1 Burkholderia sp. 22313 | reverse complement strand
CAGCATGCCAGCAGTCAAAAACACGACATCTGTAAATAGCCAGAACACGACATTAGGATATGGCCGCTACAAGATTTGAGTTCGATAATTCACGTTATGTAAAATATGAATTCTCAGATCAACACGTCGCTGTCTTTGAATCGAAATACCGAGGGCGGTAAAGTCTCGGTGCGAATGGATCGGCTCCATGAAACCGCCCGAAAACGCCACAAAAGTACGTTCACAACAGCATGCCCATGGATCGAAGTCGCTTGGAAATTTCGGCCGCCAATCTCTGCCCCTCTTTTAAATGAAAAAGACTATAACTAACAGTTAAGCCAGCATCCGTTGTCTTCTGCATGCAGGATTTTTTCTCTTCGGCGCACGGGGAAAGAATACTGTATGCCCCTTCAACATCTTTTGCCAAATCCTTGAGAGAAACATTGTGTTGTTTCGCCATTTGTTCTAGGAAAGAAATCATGGAGTCCTCGGCGTGAATTGGAACTCTCTTTTTTTTCCCATTGACTGTATCCTCGACACGTATTGAATAGCTCGAAAAGACATGATAAAGACCTCCAATCTTTAGCACGCCCGCGTTGTTGGCGAAATTCTTTGCGTAACGCTCCACTATCACATCCGGAGGAACGAGATCCTTGTGGTTGCCACGATATGCCCAGATAGCGTTGAAGGAAAGCGGATTATCTGGGTCGAACAATCCAATTGGGTCCTTAGCCGCAGCCAGGCCAAAAGGATCAGCCCATGCGAGGGCATTGGGGGCATATTGATATAGGTTTACCCCGCCTGCGAGCCGAAGGGGGTCTTCGCTTACAAATTGCCCTAGCCGGGTATCGTAATATCGGTTCCGGTTGTAATGGAGCCCGGTTTCCTCGTCAAAATACTGCCCTTGAAACCGCAGCGGCTGATCAACCCAGAGCTTCATTCCAAGTCGACTGACATTACCCCACACCCCGTAACGCCCACTCCAGGCAACTGTGCCTGATTGGTCGGCAAGGTGGGTTGGCGCCCCATTGGGATCTGTATGGAAGAACACATGCTGTGTCTCGCATCTGGGCGTCGAGGCAAGTGGCTCCGTAGGTTGCTGATCGCCTCCATCGGCATGTAACGCTTGTTTCGGGTACGCGCATCGAATCCCCGCCAGCGGCCGAAAGGTACCCGGATAGTACACCCACTCACTCGCATCCCGGTATTCGTTAGCTGGCTCTGGCAACATAGCAGTCGAGCCCTCTGCGCTCTTCAAGTCCGCGTCGGCCATTGCGTCTGCCAGTAAGCTGCGATCGTCCGCATCACTGTGCGCGATCTCTGCCACCAGCGCATCGCCTTCCCAGAAAAAACAACAGGTACGCGCCCCATTGGTCCAGCCGGAAGCTGCGTCGTTCTGTGCGCCACGCTGGTGCTTGATCTGCGTGACCTTCCGGGTGCGCCGATGGAAGACGTCGTACGCATAACGCGTGTAGATGCGCGAATTGCCGACTAGAGGGTTTCCCGAGGGGCGCACCATCAGCGTTTCAATTAGCAGCCCATCGCCATCCCAGCGCAACAGCAGGTCCTCTTGTGCGCCCCGCTTACACAATAGGTTGCCGATCGAGTCAAATGTGTAATGGCAACCATCATACTCACCCTCACGCAACCATGTGTCGGTTTGCAGCCCGCAGTCAAATAAGACGGTCCGACTTCCTTCGGTGCCCTGACGGTTCCGTGTCTTCAATAAATCGCCCGCCGAGTCGTACAGGAACTGGCGCAGCATGCCAGTCGGATCGAGGTGGCCGGTCAGCTTGCCCACCGGGTCGTACTCGAAGCGTTCCGTGCCGAGTCGGGAGTCCCGTTTTTCGGTCATTTCACCGTTGGCGTCATAGGCGTATTCCGTGGCAAACACGGCGCCGGTGCCGACAAGCAGCGCTTGCTGGGCCAATTGTCCATCCGGCGTGTAGGTCAACTCGCGCCGCAGTACCTCACCCAAGTGTTCGACGCGAACCCGCCCGAGTGCATCGCGTTCGATCGTGACCGGCGCCGCATCGTCGATTTGAATCGAGGCGACCGCGCCGAGCGCGTCGTAGCCGTAGCGCACGATGTGTGAGACTGTTTCGGTGCCCGTTTCGAGCTGCGTGCGTCGCTCGATGCGCCGGCCAGCCGCGTCGTACCGGTAGGCAATCACGAAGTCGTCGCCCTGCTGTTCTTCAACGAGACGACCCGCGTCGTCGTAACGCAGTTCGACACGGCTGTCCGGATTTGTCGCGACGATCAACTGGCCACGTCGATCGTATGAGAATGTTTCGGTGCGGACACCGTCGGGTTGCCGAGGGTCCGGCACTTGCTTTTGCACAATGCGCCCAAGCGCGTCCGTCTGGTAGACAATCGCCTGCCCCAGTGGGTCGATGCTGCGCCGCAGTTCGCCCAGCGGGCCGTACTCGTAGCGGCGCGGTTGACCCCAGTAATTGACCTCCTCGACAATCCTGCCCAACCCATCGCGCTTGAGTTCGTAGAGCTCGCCGCGCTCGTTGATTACACCGACCAGTTGTTCCTCAGTATCGTGGCGGAATTCGACGACGTTTCCGTCCGGCGTCTGCCTTATGCTCACCTGCCCCAGCGCCGAATAGGCCAATTGCGTCACATTGCCGGTCGGATCGCGGTAGCGCACCAGATTGCCATCGGCATCATAGACACAGTGGGCCTCGCGCCCGCCTGGTTCGAAGGCGCGTGTCAGATTGCTGTTGCTGTCGTATTCGTAACGGCTCGCCTGCCCGAGCGCGTTGACGATCTGCACCAGGTTCCCAAGCGCGTCGTGCGTGTACTCGGTGCGATGTCCAAGTGCATCTGTCAGCACCGCAAGGTGGCCATCCCGGTCGTAGTCGAACCGCATCACCACTCCGAGTAGCCCGGTATGCGCGACGAGCTGGCCGTACTGGTCGTATTCGTAACGGACGCTGGCTGGAGATGGCGTTGTCTGCGTCAGCAGGTTGCCCCGATCGTCCCACGTATAGTGCCATTGTCCGCCCTCGGGCTCCATCCCGCACACCAGCCTGTGGTCGACGTTGTACTCGGCGCGCAGTACGCTCCCGTCTGGCAGGGTCTGCATGAGCAGATTGCCGTAGGTGTCGTATTCCCACCTAGTGGTGCGTCGCGCGGCATCGATTTTCGCGTTGGTGCGCCCCTGCGCGTCGTACCGGTAACTCGCTACGCCACCCAACGGATCAACCTCCGCCACCGGCATCCCACGCTCGTTCATCTGCGTTACCGTCGTATACCCGAGCGAATTGGTGACGCGCGTCTCCATCCGCGCGCGATCGTAGACGAAGCGATAATCGAATAGCCCGTTGTCACCCCAAGCATGATCGACACGCCACATGCCGTCGTCGCCCTGCTGGTAGCTGTAGTAGAACGACACGCCCCGCGCGCTCGTGTGGCTCTCCATCCGGTGCCCGGCCGCATACTTGAAATGATGCGGATGCGCCATCGCATCGATAGCAGTTGCCAGATTGCGCTCGCGGCTGTGCTCGTAGCTCACGAGCGGATGCGCGTTTCCGTCCGCATCGATCAGCGTCAATGAGGTCAACAACCCGGCGTGCAGCCCGCGGCCCATACCGCATTCGACAAAACGCTCGGTCTGCCCGTCGCGCCTCCACTCGACGAGACGCTCGAGCCCGCCATACATGTCACGCTCGAACACCCACGCATTGCCGTTGAGATCGGCCATGCGATCGATCGGCAACGTGAATCGCGAATCGCCATCGAGCGCCGCAATGGCATCCCGCCAACGGGACGGCAACACGAATCCGTATTCGATTCCCTCGCGCGTGCGAAGTACCATCCGCCCACCGTCGCTATACAACGCGTGCCCATGCTGCCAGTCATACGTGCGCGCCGGCCAGCCGTCGTCCACCGGCACCACGTTGAAAGCGGTCGCATGATCCGGAAAATGTGCGATCGCGCCGATCCCGTCTTCGTTGTGCGTCAGTTCGAGCCGGATATCGGCCGGCGTCTGCCAGCCGAAGCCCACTGCGCCCGCATGGCGATCATGACTCGCGTAATAGCGATTCCACACGAGCGGGAAGCGACCGGACACGGTGAAGTCTTTCTGCTGCACAACCACTTCGCCCGTCGTCACGTCGACCGGCTCCGCCTTCAGCACCGTGCATCGTAGAAATCCCGACTTCAGATGCAGTTTGTCCGCGAGATCCTTCGCCCACTTCGACCCCCGAAACGCCTTGAACAACCCCTTCGCCGCCGCAGCCATATTCACAATCGGCGGCCCACCCACCAACACCGGCCTTCCTGCCGGAATTGGCAACATCACCGAACTCGGCATCGACGGATAAGTCCGATCCGTATGCGCGCTGTTATGCGGAGGCGGCTCCATCCCAACCGACCAGCAACTCAACGCCTCAAGCGCCATGTACGACATCGGATCGTTGTTGGCGAGCACCGTCTTGCTGCCCATGAACGATTCCCCGTCGTTCGACGGTTCAACCTCCTCAGGTGGCGGCGCAAATGACTCCCCGAGAGGGAAATGCAACCCCGGAACGTGATACGCATGCGTCCCTGCCGTGGCCCGCATCATCCCGTTCACAAAAATCGGCCTGCCGCTGCTTCCCCCCGATCCGACGTTCGAACCAAGATCATCACTGATGCGGTTCTTGATCTTGTTGGCCTCTTTCGCCAGCCGCATCCCCTCCGCGACGTTGGGATCGTCCTTGAAGTCCGGCAATTTTCCGCCACCCGTCAAGTCGTTGACCTGCTGGCTTGCTTCATCGGCCAGGTGTTCCAGCTTCGTCACATCGTCGGGATGATCTTCGATGTATTCGGTCACCTTCTCCTGAACGATCATCATTGCAATGCAGCCGACCACGGCCTTTGCGGCCTGGATGTACTCGCGCTTATCGAGCATGAACCCGACATGTGGGTGCGGCAGGAACACCGGCGGTGTACCAGGCGTAACCAGCACCGAATGAACGTCCACGCCAACAACCGGATCGAGATGCTTGACGGCTGGAAGTGCCACGGTTTCGTCCCCTCGCGCTCACTCAGCGCCCGCCGCGCAACGCAGCGACCTTCTCGCTCAACGCGTTGCGCCGCCGGTCCATCGCACCCAGTTGCGACACCATCCACTCGACAACCATCGGCAGGTTGCTGTTCACCCGCATCGGCTCGTCGATCATCAACCCTGCATCGAGCGCATTGAACCCGGCCTCCAGCGCATGCTCGCGCTCCCCTGCCCGTTCCCAGCACACGGCGCTCATCCGCCACGCCTCGACCGTCATCAGCCCGTCCTTCGCCGCCGTAGTCGACGCCGTCGCACGCTCGTAGCAATAAGCCGAGTGCGCATAGTCCTTGTGCGCCAGATGCACGCTCGCCTCGCCGAACAACCCGTTCGCAACGAGCTTGTGGCCCGCCGGATGCCCCGCCTCGACCGCGCGCATGCCGCTGCTGGCGGCGCTCTGGTAAGCCTCGATCGCCCGCTCCCGATCGCGCCATTTCAGATACGCGGCCCCCGCAATCAGATGCACGACAACGCATTGATCGAACCACTGTTCACGCTCCGCGACCTTCAGTGCCGCCGCACGCAGTTCCTCCAGCCGAGAAGGACCACCGCCTTCGATCATCTCGGTCAGCATCACGAAATGCCGTCTAAACTCACCGCTCGGCCCGCGCTCGCCCGATTCCGCCAGCAATTCGCGCGGCACGCTCGCCATCGAATACTTGCCTTTTACGACGCACACCGCAGTCCGATGCCGTTGCATCAACGCAGCAAACGGCGCGATATCGATACGCGGCACGACGAAGCGCACGCGCTCGGCAAGCTGCGGCGCGACCGCAAGGATCGACAGCAAGTCATCCATCCAGCGCACCCATGCTGCATCATCCCGCACTGCCACAGGCTCCAGCACGAACACCATCGCCGGAAAAATGTCCGGATGGTGCTGCATCAGGCTGTCGGCAACCGCGAACAGATAGAGCACGGGATTCTTGCCGTCGTCATATGGCGGCTGCCAGTCCGCACGTACGCCCTGCGCAGCGGACCCCGCTCGCCGGCTGTCGTAGAACGCGATGAGCTCATCCACCAACGCTGACGCATAACCCGCTTCATTGACGAACGACGCCCGCATGGTCCTGACCGCGCACGACGTTTCATCCTGGACCTGGAAATACAGCCGGACGAGCTCCGCATCCGTCTCGTCGGTCTGCCAGATCATCACTCGCGCGTCCTGCTCTTTCGCGAAACTCATCCAGTCCGAATGCGCATCCATGAACCTGCGTTCTATCGGATTGGTCGGCTGCCAGTTCTGCATTCGTGCGGGCCTCCGTCACGGATTCAGTTTCAGTACGGCACCTTCGACCGTGTGCTCGGCAGTCGCCGACGACGTCACCGTCTTGCCGTTCACGCTGTGGGTGTTCGTGCCGGTCGATGCGACGTTGACGCCCTGGATCGTGATCGTGCCGTCGCTCTTCATCACGATGCTGGACATCCCGCAGACGAGCGAAAGCTGGTCGCCGGCGTTGACGAGCACCTGATGCTGCACGTTCGTCGTATGGTTCGCGCCGACGTTGACGGTGTGTTCGCCGCCGACCGTGTGCGTATGCGCATTCGCGATCGTCGACGTCCGCGTGCCGATCTCTTCGGTATGCGCCGATGCAACCAACGTCTTCATGTCCTTTGACGTCGTCTGATACATCTGTCCGACGTTCAGCGTCTTGCCTTCGCCGATTGTTTCCGTCTTGCCATGCGTGACCGATTCCGTATGGCTGCCGCCGATCGTCGCCTCACGATCCGACGCGATCGTCACGGTCTCCTTCTTCCCGACCGTTCGCGTCCGGTTCCCTCCCACCCCATGCGTCTCATCCACCCCGATCTGCGCGACCCGGTTCTTGCCGATATTCACCGTTTCGTTCTGCCCGACGCTCCGTTGCCGGTTGTTCTTCACCTGCATCGTTTCGTCGTTCCCGACCGTATGCGTATGGTTGTTCCCGACGGAAAGCGTGTGATCGGCCTCCGTCTCCGCATCGAAATTCCGCTCCGCATGCATCCACAGCTGCTCGGCGCCCTTCTTGTCTTCGAAGCGGAACGCGTTCGCATGCTCGGTCGTCCCGCCCGGTGACGACCGGGACAGCAGCCCGCTTTGCGTCGCACTCCCCGGCAGCCCCCACGGCGGCATCTTCTCGCCGTTGTAAACCCGCCCGGTCACGATCGGTTCGTCCGGATCGCCGTTCAGAAAATCGACGACGACCTCGTCGCCCACGCGCGGAATCTGCACGCCCCCGAATCCGCCCCCCGCCCAAGGGCTCGACACCCGCACCCAGCACGACGAATCCTGGTTGCTCTGCCCGTATCGATCCCACCGGAACTGCAGCTTCACGCGCCCATACTGGTCGGTCCAGATCTCCTCGCCGGGCGGCCCGACCACGGTAGCCGTCTGCGGCCCGTTGGTTCGTGGCCGCGGTGTATCGCGCGGCGACCGGTAAGGCTGGCTCGACGGCTGCACGATCATCATCGTCTGATGCACGACGGCCTCCGCGCCCCGATCGCTCGCGTAAGCGTTCTCCTGAAAGCGGTACTGGCACCGCACGATCAGATATTCGCGATTCTGGTCAGCACGCGGACAATGCTCGAGCGTGAACAGATACCCAGGCGCCGCACCGCGCACGTCCGTCTCGGCACTCGCCCGCTCATGCTCGGCCTGCTGTTCCTCGAGCCGCACGCGGCTGTAATGCGCACCCGGCGCATCGTCGCGATACCCGCCCGGCCATTCGAACGACGCGAAGCCGTCGTGATCATGGCCGCGTGGGTCGACTTTCTGCGTCGACAGATCGGCACGCGGCTTCGTATAGTCGTAGTCGGTGGTCTGATGCTTGCCGACGCTCACTTCCTGCGCGGGCAGCCACGCGTCGATGTGCTCCTCGTCGGCGATTGCGGTGCGATCCTGCGCGATGTACGGGATCGTTTCGTAGCCGGGCAACGCGGTGTGCGACGACATCGCGTCGCACAGCACGAGCGTGTGACTGTCGGCCGCGTGCCGGAAGTAAAAATAGATACCCTCGAACTCCATCAGGCGCATCACGAAGGCGGTATCGGATTCGTTGTACTGCACGCAGTATTCGCGCGGCACATACGCGTCGGTCAGCTTGTTCTCGATGGGGAAACCGTAAGGCGCGAGTACTTCCTGCACGATGTCGGGCACGGTGCGGTTCTGGAAGATCCGGCAGTCGGAACGGCGCGTCGCGAGCCACAGCCACGGCCGCACGACGAGTTCATAGCCGTAGTGCCGCTCGGCACGCCGGCCGCCGAGCGACGCGCGCGCGACGATCCCGTTCAGGTAGCGCGTCGACAGGTCCTGTTGCTCGATCCGCACGGTCACGGGTTTGCCGAGAAGATCCTTCAGCGACAGGCTGTGGCTGTCCGCCAGCGCCTCGATCCGGAATTCGAACAGGCGGCCGAGTTCGTCGCTGCCGTCGAGCGTGTGGAATTTCAGGTCGTCGCCGTGCGGGCTGTCGAGTGTGAATACGCGATTCACGTCGTTCCCTCCTCGTCGAACCGGTAAGCGAATTCGCCGCCGGCCGCGCTGACCTCGATCGACGCCAGCGCGCGGCCTTCGAGCGTGGCCTCGAGGATCGCGCGGCCGATCCGCGGCATCACGGTATGCGTGAGGATCGCGTCGACCATCCGGCCACCGGATTCGATGGTCTGGCAGCGCTCGACGATCAGCGCGGTCGCCGCATCGGTGCAGCGGAGCCGGATCCCGTGATGCAGGTCGATCCGCTTCTCGAAACGCCGCAACTGCAGTTCGACGATGCGTGCGAGCGTCGCATCGGTCAGCGGGTAGTAAGGCACGACAGTCAGCCGGCCGAGCAGCGCGGCCGGGAACACGTCGAGCAGCGGCGCGCGCAGCGCGTCGGCAAGCGTCTGCATGTCGGGCAGATGGTCGGGATCGCGACACAGCCGCATCACGCGATCGGCGCCGACGTTCGAGGTCAGCAGGATCACCGTATGCCGGAAGTCGATGTCGCGGCCTTCGCCATCCTCCATCCAGCCCTTGTCGAACACCTGGAAGAAAATCTCGTGCACGTCGCGATGCGCCTTCTCGATCTCGTCGAGCAGCAGGACGCTGTACGGCCGCCGGCGCACGGCCTCGGTGAGCACCCCGCCCTGTCCGTAGCCAACGTAGCCGGGCGGCGCGCCCTTCAGTGTCGATACCGTGTGCGCTTCCTGGAACTCGCTCATGTTGATCGTGATCGCGTTGCGCTCGCCGCCGTACAAGGTGTCGGCCAGCGCGAGCGCGGTCTCCGTCTTGCCGACGCCGGACGGCCCGCACAGCAGGAACACGCCGTGCGGCTTGGTCGGATCGTCGAGCTTCGCGCGTGCAGTCTGAATCCGTTCGGCGATCAGTTCGACCGCGTGACGCTGGCCGACGACGCGTTCGCCGAGGGTCTCGGCAAGCTTCAGCACGGCCTGTGTCTCGTCGCGCACCATCCGGCCGAGCGGGATGCCGGTCCAGTCGGCGACGACGGCGGCGACCGCATGCGTGTCGACGGCGGGCAGCACGAGCGGTGCGTCGCCCTGCATCTCGGCCAGTGCCTGCTGCGCGGCGGCCAGACGCGCCTGAACGTCGGCGCGTGCGGCCGCCGAGCGTGCTTCGGACGGCGTCTCGTCGAGGAGCGCGGCGCGCGACTCGACGATCGCCGTCAACGCATCGCGCTCGGCCTGCCAGCGCGTGTCGAGTCGATCGAGTTCCGTCTGCACCGCGGCAAGCTCGGCATCGATCGCGTCACACCGAGCGGTGTCGCCGCTGCCGAGCGCACACTCGCGTCCGATCCGTTCCCGCTCGACGCGCAAGCCTTCGATGCGCCGCCGCGCGTCCTCGATCGGCGCCGGCACCGCGTGCTGGCTGACGGCGACGCGCGCACAAGCCGTGTCGAGCAAGCTGATCGCCTTGTCCGGCAGTTGCCGCGCGGGGATATACCGGTGCGACAACGTCACGGCGGCCTGCAGCGCGTCGTCGAGCACGAGCACGCGATGGTGCGCTTCGAGCTTCGCGGCGAGGCCGCGCAGCATGGTCGCGGCGGCCGCCTCCTCGGGCTCGAGCACGTGCACGAGCTGGAAGCGGCGGGTCAGCGCCGGATCCTTCTCGATGTACTGCTTGTACTCGGACCACGTGGTCGCGCCGATCGTGCGCAGCAGGCCGCGCGCGAGTGCCGGCTTCAGCAGGTTCGCCGCATCGCCGGTGCCGGCCGCCCCGCCCGCGCCGACGAGCGTATGGACTTCGTCGATGAACAGGATCGCCGGCCGCTCGGACGACATCGCTTCGTCGATCACGCCGCGCAGCCGGCTCTCGAACTCGCCCTTCACGCTCGCGCCGGCCTGCAACAGCCCGATGTCGAGCAGGTACAGCGCGACNACGACGGCGGCACGTCGCCGGCGGCGATCCGCAGCGCGAAGCCCTCCGCGACGGCCGTCTTGCCGACGCCGGCTTCGCCGACCAGCAGCGGGTTGTTCTGCCGGCGCCGCAGCAGGATGTCGACGATCTGGCGGATCTCCGCGTCGCGCCCGATCACGGGATCGATCTCGCCGGCGCGTGCGCGGGCCGTGAGGTCGACGGCGAAGCGTGCGAGCGCCGAACCGTCGGCGGCCGATGCGGAGGCTGCGGCGCGCGCCGGAGAATCCCCGCCCGCGCCGGCCTGTCCGGCCGACGGCGTTTCGGGCGAGCCGTCGACGATCGCTTCGAGTTCATCGGCAAGCACGTCGGGCACGATGCGCTCGAACTCGCGTGCGATCGCGTACAGCACGTTGCGCAACTGCGGCGTCTTCAGGATCGCGAGCAGCAGGACCGCGCCGCGAATCCGCGCCACGTCGTATTTCAAGGTGGCATAGACCCACGCGCGCTCGACCGCGTCGTCGATGTGCACGGACAGGTCCGACACCGATCCCGCGCCGCGCGGCAGCCGGTCGAGCGCGGCAACGAGCCCGCGTTCGACGGCGGCCTCGTCGATCTCGAATCGACGCAGCACGCGCTGCAGGTCGCCGTCGGGTCGCTGCAGGAGCTGCTTGAACCAGTGCGCGAGTTCGACGTACGGATTGCCGCGCAGCCGGCAGAATCCGGTCGCTTGCTCGAGCGTCTCGTAGAGGAGCGGATCGAGCTTTCCGAACAGGTTGACGCGGCCGATATCGGACATGACGGTTCCCGTTTAGGCGGTTTCGCGATGAAGGACGGCGCCGGTGCGCGGCGGGGCGCCACGGCGCGCGTCGTAACGGACGACGAGATCGCGCGCGGGCCCCGCTTCGAGCCGCTGCCCGAGCCACGCGGTACGGCCGAGGCCCTGCGCCGCGCCGAGCGCGATCGCCGGCACCGCGTCGGCCGCCAGTTCGAGCTGCACGTCCCAGTCGAACTCGATGCCGACGTACTCGCGCACCCAGTGCGCGAGCTGCCGCGCGTGCGGGCCACCCGGCAGGAAGCGCCGGTACGCGTCGAGCGACAGCGGCCCGAGGACGATCCGGAAATGCGCTTGCGCATCGCGCACGGCGATGCCGAGCGCGACGCCGCCGACGCGCAGGGTCGGCCGCGTCGCGCGGATCACGCAGCGCTGTGTGCGTTCGATCGCGACCCAGCGCGGTACATGCTCGACGATGCGTGCGTCGACACCGAAATGGCGCCGCAGGATCTGCGCGAGCCCTTCCGGGTTGCGCGTGTGCCGGACGAGATGACCCGCATGGAAATAAAGGGCGTGCGGCGCGAGCGCGTCGGCAGCGGGGCGTTCGGCATCGGTCCGCGCGGCCGGCCCGTCGCCATGCGCCGCGCGCCCGACCAGGCTCGCGACGTACGCGTCAAACCGTGCTCGCCCGGGGCGATCGAGGCTCACCGTCGGCTGCGCGTCGGCCCATGCCCGGTAGAACAGCAGGATCAGCCGGTGATGGAACAGGTCCGCGAACGCGGTGAAGGTCGGGTCATCGTGCTGGGCCGCGCGCTCGTGTGCGTATTCGGTCAGGTGAGTCGGCAGCGGTCCGTTCGGCCCGAACAGCCCGAAGCCATGGATCGCGATGCGCGGCCGTACGACGCCACCGTCACCGTCGGTAACGCCGGCCAGCATCGACGCCGCGAACGCGAGCGACGGCTGCTGCCCGAGCCGCACGGGTTCGTCGCGCGGCCGCGCGGCATGACCGAGCGGTGCACGGCCGGGCGACAGCGCATCGAGCCAGCGCAGCGCCTGGAACAGGTCGTAGCCATGCGGCGCGGCACGCAGCCGCGCCCACCACGCATCGCGGCGTGCGGCATCGGCGGCCGGCTGCGCGCCGGCGGGTATCTCGTGTTTCATATCGCGGGCCGCCTGCCGACGCGCGCCGGCCAGTGCGCGAGCGTGCCGCGCTGCGCGCTGGTCAGCACGCATTCGGCGAACGCGTTGATCGAGACGTGCCGCGCGAAGAACTGTTCGAGCACCGCGCCGAGCAGGAATGGGCTGTCGCCGGAGAACGCATGGTCGTCCACGGTCACGTCGACCTGCACGCCGCGCCCGAACATCAGCGGCCCGAGCGCCGGCAGCCGCCGGAACACCGGCGAGAACGCGACGCGCCGCACGCCGTCGATCTGCCGGCGCATCGCCGCATCGGCCGGGTCGGCGTGCAGGCCGAGCAGTTCGCGCAGCACGTGCGCGCCCTCCTCGTCGTCGAGATCGGTCAGCGTCTGCCGGGCCAGCCCGAGATGGCGGATCAGTCGCCAGGCTGTCTGCGCATCGGCGATCGGCGGGCGCGGCCGCGACGGGCCGCGAATCGCGACGACACGCTCGACGGGCGCCGAGATGCGCAGCGTGAACGCGTTCGCATCGCCCGGCGGCAGCAGCAGCGCGAGATCGCGGTTCGTGCACAGCGTGTCGACGGACAGGTAGCGCATCGTCTCGTCGTACGGCGCGCACTGGCTGTCGACGAGCGACACGTAGGCTTCGCTGCCGACGTAGCCGGTGCGCGTGCCGTTCGCACGTGCCTGCGCGGACACCAGCCGCGGCTCGCGCCGCACCGTGTAGTACGCGCCGTAGTTGCCGTCGTCGCGCGCGAACGACGCGTGAAACGGCCGGAATTCGCGCGACTGGCCGTCGTCGCGCTGCTCGCTCGCGAGCCGCTGCACCGCATAGATCTCGTGATCGAGCGGCCGGCTGCGATCGACGACGACATGATGCTCGCGCGCGCCGGGCTGTAACCGGATGCGGTCGCCGCGGCGCGCGAACAGGTTCACGGCCGGCGTGCAGTTCAGCGCCAGATGCCGTGCATCGACGGCCGCCTCGAGCGCCGCATCGTGCCGGTCGAACAATACGGTCAGCTCGCATTCGTCGCCGGTGGCGCGCGCAAGCGCGGCACGCAGCCCGCCGATGCTGAAGAACAGGAAGCGCGCCGGAAACGCGAAATACTCGCGCAACAGCCGGTAGCCGTGGAAGCTGCGTCCGTCGTCGGGCAGGATAGCCTGCGCCGGGTCGAAACCCTCGTGGCCGATCGTGTCGGCGTCGAGCGCATGCAGCCAGCGCGGCGGCTGTGCCGGATCGTGGCAGACGACGCCGAGCGCATGCGCGGCAATCAGTTCGAGCAGGTGCAGCGCGTCGCGCTCGGGGCCCGCGAGATGAAAGGTCAGCCGTTCGAGCGGCAGTTGCGAGAGTTTCGCGCCGCCGCGCGCCTTGAGCCGGATGCGCAGCGCGCCGCGCGCGTCCTGGCGCGCCGGTACGGCCCCGCGTGGCAGCCACGACGGCGCGCCGGTGACGGTCGCGTCGGTCAGTTCGAGCGGCCACAGCGTCAGGTCGTGCGCGGTGCGGAATTCGCACGCGGTCTGCTCGGACGCGGCCGGCCGCGCGCGCAGCGCGGTGCCGGCCGGCAACCGCCAGCCCTGTGCGAGGCTGCCTTCGTTCAGCATCGGCGCGAACCGCACGATCGCCATCGACGGCAACGGCGCGAGGTAACCCGGATACACGGCATCGAGCAGCGCCTGCGTGAAGCGCGGAAACTCGGCGTCCATCTTCAGCTGCACACGCGCGGTGAGGAAGCTGAAGCCTTCGAGCAATCGTTCGACGTACGGATCGGGCGGCCCGGATTCGTGCAGCCGCAACCGCGCCGCGACCTTCGGGAACTGCTGCGCGAATTCGTCGCCGAGTTCGCGCAGGTACGCGAGTTCACGGTTGTAGTAGTCGAGCAGGCGCGTATCCATCGTGTCAGTTTCCCGCTGACGACTGCAGCGACATCGCGCCCGTCTCGAGATCGAGGTCGGAGCGCAGCACGAATTCGACCGGATGCGGGATCGACCACAGCGTGCCGCGGATCTCGAACAGCAGCACGTTGTGACGCGGTTCGCCGGCGCGCCCGTCCGCTGCATCGGCGATGCTGCGGACCTCGACGCTGTCGGGCGCGATGCGCGGCTCGAAGCGGACGATCGCGTCGCGGATCGACGCCTCGACCGACATGCGTTCGACGTCCGACATCGGCTTGCCGACGAGCGGCCGCATCCCGTAATTGAGCACCGATGCCTGCGCGTGCGCGAACGCGGCCCAGTCGACGAAGCCATCCTCGGCATTGCGCGTATTGAGCAGCCACGCGAGGTCGCGCAGCACGGCCGAGCGCAGGCGCTCGGCGCCGATCCATTGCGTGCCGGGCGGATCGGTCGTGCGCTGCGGCGCGTCGTCGGTCAGCCGGTCGAGCAGCGCCGGTTGCAGCCGGTCGCGCATGCCGCCGTGCCGGCCGTCGCGGGTTTTCGGGTCGTCCATCGTCATCGGTCCGCGGTCACATCTCGGTGTTTTCCTTGATGTTCCAGCCGACCGACACCTCGGCGCCCTTGCCGCCGTTGTCGTTCTGCTGCCAGTACTGCTTCTTCACCTTCGCGGCCTGGAAGCCGTAGTGCATCATCAGCCGATCGGCCGCGTCGCCGGGATCGATGCCCGCGACCTGCGCGGACGTGACAAGCACTTCCTGCAGCGTCACGCGCATGAACTCGATCTGCGAGCCGCCGGTCTTGCACGCGGAGATCTCGACCTTCGGCAAGTGCTTGCCGCTTGCGCAGTTCTTGATGATCGCGGGCGCGCCCTTGTCCATGTACGCGGCCACGACGAGATCGTTGAAGCTGGCCTTGCCCGCATTGCCGCCGCTGCCGCTCGCCATCGCGCCCGGCTGGCTCGCGCCCCACGTGAACGATTCGATGTCGGTCCAGCCCTTGTGCTGCGCGTCCGCCGATTCGCCGGTCACGCCGTCCACCTTCATAAACATTGCCACGCCCATTGCCGTCTCCGTTTCGGTGCGAAATCAGGTTGAATGCTGGATGGAATGCCCCTGCCGCTCACGCGTTCGCCGCCTTCGCGGACGGCAGCCGCGAGATGAGCCGCAGCGACACGGTGAGCCCTTCGAGCTGGTAGTGCGGCCTCAGGAAGAATTTCGACGTGTAGTAACCGGGGTTGTCCTCGACCTCGTCGACGACTACCTGCGCGGCCGCCAGCGGCTTGCGCGCCTTGGTTTCCTGCGACGAGTTCACGGGGTCGCCGTCGACGTAGTTCATGATCCAGTCGTTGAGCCAGCGCTCCATGTCGTCACGTTCGCGGAACGAGCCGATCTTGTCGCGCACGATGCACTTCAGGTAGTGCGCGAACCGGCAGCACGCGAACAGGTAAGGCAGGCGGCCGGACAGCCGTGCGTTCGCGGTCGCGTCGGGGTCGTGGTACTCGGCGGGCTGGTATAACGACTGCGCACCGATGAACGCCGCGAAATCCGAGTTCTTCCGGTGGACGAACGGCATGAAGCCGTTCTTCGCGAGCTCGGCCTCGCGGCGGTCGCTGATCGCGATCTCGGTCGGGCATTTCTGGTCGACGCCGCCGTCGTCGGTCGGGAACGTGTGGCTCGGCAGCCCTTCGACCGCCCCGCCCGACTCGACGCCGCGGATCGACGAGCACCAGCCGAACTGCTTGAACGAGCGGTTGATGTTGGCGGCCATCGCGTAAGCGGAATTCGCCCACGTGTAGCGGTCGTGATTCGCAGCGTCGGTGTCTTCCTCGAAGTCGAACTCGTCGACCGGATTGGTGCGCGCGCCGTACGGCAACCGCGCGAGAAAGCGCGGCATCGCGAGGCCGACGTAGCGGGAATCCTCCGACTGGCGCAGGCTGCGCCACGCCGCGTATTCGGTGTTCTGGAAGATCTTGGTCAGATCGCGCGGGTTCGACAGCTCCTGCCACGAATCCATCTGCATCAGCTCCGGCGACGCGCCCGCGATGAACGGCGCGTGCGCGGCCGCCGCGATCTTCGACAGCTCGCCGAGCATCTCGACATCCGGCGGACTGTGATTGAAGTAGAAGTCGCCGACGAGGCAGCCGAACGGCTCGCCGCCGAACTGCCCGTATTCCTCCTCGTAGATCTTGCGGAACAGCGGGCTCTGGTCCCACGCGACGCCCTTGTAGCGCTTGAGCATCCGCCCGACCTCGTTGCGCGACGCCGGCAACGCCTTGATCTTCAGCAACTCGTCGGTCTCGGTGTGCGTGACGAGGTAATGCAGGCCGCGCCACGCGCCTTCGAGCGTCTGGAAGTCGTCGTGATGCAGGATCTGGTTGATCTGCTCGGACAGCTTCCGGTCGATCTCCGCGATGATCTGCTTCACGCTGCCGTAGGCGTCGGTCGTCATGCCGACCGTATGTTCGAGCGCCTGCTGCGCGAGCGTGCGCACCGCACGCTCGACCGACTCGCGCGCCTCGGCGGTCTTCGGCTTGAATTCCTTCTGCAGCAGTGCGGCGAACTCGCCGGGCGCGGCTGCCGGTTGCGCGGCGGAGCGTGCGTCGCGGGTATCGGCGCGGGACTGGACAGGGTCATTCATCGCGGGCCTCCGTTCGGGTCGCGTCGCCGTCCCGCGCGTCCGCGTGCGGCTCGCGCACGAGTGTCTTCAGCAGGTCGGGGTCGTTGATCGCGCGCTCGATCAGCTGTTCGGCGCCGTGCTTGCCGTCCATGTACGACAGCAGGTTCGACAGCTCGGTGCGCGCATCGAGCAGCCGGCGCAGCGCGTCGACGTTGCGCGCGATCGCCGCCGGCGAGAAATCGTCGATCTGCTCGAACGTCATGTCGACGTTGAGCATCCCTTCGCCGGTCAGCGTGTTCGGCACCTGGAACGCGACGCGCGGCGCGACCGACTTCATCCGCTCGTCGAAGTTGTCGACGTCGATCTCGAGGAACTTGCGCTCCGGCAGGTTCGGCAGCGGTTCGGCGCGCTTGCCGGCCAGGTCCGCGATGACGCCCATCACGAACGGCAACTGCACCTTGCGCTCGGCACCATAGGTCTCGACGTCGTACTCGATCTGCACGCGCGGCGCCCGATTGCGCGCGATGAACTTCTGTCCGCTGCCTGCCGCCTTGGTTCTGTCCGTCATCGTCCACTCCTTCACATCGATCAGGTTGCGCGTACGGTGCCGCCGCTGGCCGGCGGCCTGCTTCATTCGCTCCGCTCGCCGCTCAGCAGGTCCAGCTTCGGCAGGCTCTCCGGAGCGAGATCCCGGATGATTTCGTAGAAGTCGAGCGCGAGCAGCCGCTGCGCGCGCCGCAGCAGCAGCGGCGCCGGGTGGCTCGGCTCATGCAGTTCGAAATAGCGGCACATCTTGTCGAGGCCGAGCCGCACGTCGTCGCGGCTCGTGACCTCGGCATCGCGCCAGGCCTGTGCGTTCGGCAGAACGGCCGGCGCCGATGCGGCTCGCGTGGTGCCGGATGCGGCCGGCGCGGCCGGAATCGAACCGTCCGGTGCGGACTGCCGCGCCATCGGCGCCGGCGCCGGCATTTCGCGCGCGATGCGTTGCAACGCCTTCTCCGTATCGCTCGCGTCGGGCGCCCATTCGCTGCCGAGCCGGTCCGTCACGCGCGCACGGATCGAATCCAGTGCGCGCAGCGCGGCATGCACCGCTTCGATCGGCATGCGACCGTCGTCGCGCACGGTCGACAGCGCGGCGATCAGGCCATCGCGGCTGCCTGCCGCCGGGCCGCCCGCTTCGTCGCGACCATCGAGCATGCGTTCGGCGTCGCGCACGCTCGGGCCGCCGTCGAACAACGGCTGGCGCCGTGCCGCGCGTGCGCACTCGTGCGCGCCGGCGACATCGGCGAGCGCGTTCATCCGCGGTGTCGGGTCCGGTTCGCCGTCGGCGTCGAGGCGCGGGTGCAGGTCGTCCCACCAGCGCTCGATCAGGTCCGCCACGACCGTGAGCCCGTCCGCATAGCCGGGAATGCCGTGCTGCTCGGTCCAGCTGCGCGCGAGATACGCGGCGACGCGCAGGTCCTTCGTCCGCTCGCCCAGCGCGAGCGCGAGGCGTTCGACCGTGCGCCAGTCGGGCAGCTCGGCCGGGATCACGGTGTCGCCGTACTGCTGCTCGGCGCGCGGCGTCGCGCGCTCCTGAAGCTGCAGGAAATCCGCGTCGTATTCGAGGTTCGGGCCGCACGGCGCATCGGGCGCGACGTCCGCGAGCAGCCGGCCGATCAGGTCGGCGCGCGGCGTCGCCGCCGGCAGGCCGGGCGACGGCGAGGACAACGCGGCGGCGGCCGGCGCCGCCTGGCTGACGTCATTCGAATGCATAGTCGATGTTGACCGGTTTGCTGCCGAAGTCGATCGCCACGGTGCGGTGCAACGGCGGCAGCGAGCCGTTGCGGATCTCGATCTGATAGACGCCCGGTGTCAGCGACACCGAGCGCAGCGGCGGGCTCGCGCCGCGCCGTGCGCCGTTCACGTACACGTCGCCCCACGGGCGCACGTTGAAGCGCACCTGGACGGTTTCCTGCTTCGGCGGGCGCGGCTCGGCGGCCGGCGCGCTGACCGCGGCGACGGCCGTGTCGGCTTCCGATGGCGACGTTTGCGCGGGCACCGGTGTGGTCGACGGCGACGCGGCGGCCTCTGACGGCGGGACGTTGACGACACGCTCCGACGCGTCGAGGCTGCCGGCCGGCGCGATGGTCGAGCGTGAGCCGGCTGGCGACGGTGTCGCGCCCGCGACGTCCGTGGCGGTCGTCGCGACCTGCGGCGCGGACGCGGCGGCCCCGATTGCCCCGACTGCGGGCGCGCTGGCCGGCGCGGCGGCCAGCGATGGCGGCGGCACCTGCGCGGACGATCCGGCCGGCAGGCTCGACGGCGGCACGACGATCGGCGTCGGGCCGTGCTGCGCGAGCGTCGCTTCCGACTCGCTGGCTGACGATGCGGCACCGGCCCGCGGCTGGCTTGCGGCGGCTTCCCGTTCACTCGCGACTTGCGCGGGTCGCGACAGATAGGTCGCGGCGATGCCGACGACGATCAGCACGGCCAGCGCGCCACCGATGTAGACCGGCATGCGCCGGTTGCCCGCCGCGATGAACGACGGGCGGCGCGGGGTGCGGGAAGGCGGCGAGGACGCCGATGTTGTAGCACCAGCACCAGCACCAGCAATCGGCTCTGCCGTTCCGTTCGGGTTTCCGGTCGCCGTTGCACCGCGCTGCCCGACGTCCGCCCCTGCGCTTGCCGATCGCACGCTCGCGTCGTCATGCGCTTCGGTCTTTGACGCTGATCGCTCATCTGCGGCCGCAGCCGACGCTTTGTCTGCCACACCGGAAGCACCGGAAGCACCGGAAGCACCGGAAGCACCCGAACCCCACTTCCCTTCCCCGCCTCCCCCCGTAGCAACCGCCTGCGGCGCAACGACCGCACCGTACCCGCCGCCAGCCCGCTCGACGTCCCGCAACCCCAGCTCGGCCGCGAACGCCGCGACCGACTCCGGACGATCCGGAATCCGCAACTGCAGCGCGTGATCGATCGCCGCGAGGAACGCGGGGCTGTACACCTCGCCGGCCGGCAACTCGCGCGACGCGAGCGGCCGGTACGTGTCCTTGATGCTGCGCACGACGGCCGCGGGCGGCAGTTCGCCGGTGATCATCGCGTGCATCACCGCGCCGAGTGCATAGAGATCCGTCCACGGCCCCTGGCTGAACGCGGGATCGTCGGTGTACTGCTCGATCGGCGCATAGCCGGGCTTGATCATCATCGCGCCGTCGTCGACGAGATCGCCGATGCGTTTGCGCGCCGCGCCGAAATCGAGCAGGATCGCGCTGCCGTTCGGGCGAATCAGCACGTTGTCGAGCGCGACGTCGCGATGGAAGCACTGTGCGCGATGCAGCGTATCGAGCGCGCCCAGCAGCGCACCGACGATGTTGCGCAATTGCGTTTCGCTCATGCGCATGCCGCTGTCGAGCAGCTGCTTGAGCGTGCGCCCTTCGTAGAACGGCATCGCCATGTACGCGGTGCCGTGGCTCTCCCAGAAGTGCAGCACCTTGACGAGCCCCGGATGGTCGAATTGCGCGAGCAGGCGCGCCTCGTTGAGGAACGCGCCGCGTCCTGCGTCGAACGCCTGCGCGAACCGCTCGGAGCGCAGCGACACCGTATAGTCGCCGCCGCGCGTCGCGAGCATCGACGGCATGTATTCCTTGATCGCGACCGCGCGCCGCAACGTGCGGTCGAACGCGCGATAGACGATGCCGAAGCCGCCGATGCCGAGCACCTCGTCGAGCTGCAGCTCGCCCAGGCGATGGCCGAGCGGCAGCGGCCGCACCGTGAATTCGGGCGCGTCGCCGCGGGTTGCCGTGTCGTGGTCGTTGTCTCTCGATGAAGGGTCCTTCATGTCCACCTCGCGATACCGCATCCGTGTTGCCCGCCGCCCGCTGCTAGCCGCCGAACAGCGTCAGGAACAGCGCGTTGTCGGGCACGCCCGTATGCGCATGCGTGCGCAGCGGCGAGCCGTCGGCACGATTGGTCCACCAGAAGCTCGTCCCGCCGTGCGGATCGAAATAGCCGGACAGCCCGGGCCACGCGGTGAGCGCCGGCCGCTCCGGCAGCGTCGCCGGCCTCGCGTCGACGACTTCCGCCGGCAACCCGCCGCCCGGCGCGAGCCGCACGCGGTCGAGCGTCTGCTCGAGATCGGCCGGCGCGCGCGCATGCCGGATCGCGTCGAGCAGTGCATGGCCGATCTGCCAGTAGAACGCGTCGGCGGCGTCCGGCAGCCCGTTCCAGTAATCGGTTGCCGGCATCGGCAGCGTGACGATCACCGGGTAGTAACGCCCGACGCGGTCGCAGCTTGGCGCGAGACAGCCGGCCTGCACGCACGATGCGCCGGCGCCCGCCGGCACCAGGAAGTTCCACACCGGTGCGACCGTGTAGTGGCGCGCGATCTCGTCCGGGCCGCGCTGGCGCATCGCGGCCATCCCCTGCTGAAGCCAGCGTTCCCACCACAGCGCGAGCGCGTGCGGCAGCCGGCTGTTCACGAAGTCGCCGGCGCCGGGAATCTTTCCGTACCAGGCCGGGGCGTCGCCATCGGCGCGCGTGAGCGGCGGGAGGCGGCTCATTGCTTCGGAGGGCATGTAAAGGACTCCATCTGGGGCAGCCTGAACGGATTGCGGACACTGCCCGCATTCACCTGCAGTACCAGCGGTTTTCCGTCGACGGTGAAGCGCGCGACCATCTGGTCCGAGCCGCGTCCGGCCGACACGGCCGCGCGGTCGAACAGCCGGTGCAGCGCCCACGGCCCGCCGGTCGTGAAGCCGTCGGTCGTGCCGGCCTGCCCCGATACCTGCAGCCGCACCTGGTTGCTGCCGCGCGGGCCCGGCCAGTCCACCGCGCTCTGCACGAGCGGGCCGTGCGCATAGCGGACGACCTGGCCGTCGACGTCGAGCACCATCTCCGTGATCGACGGATCCATTTCGAGCGGCTGGATCTGCACCTTCAGTTGCGCGGTGCGCGCGCCGCCGCCGAAATAGACGTCGCGAATCACCGCGGCCTTCTCGAACGACGCAAGCATCGCGGCCGCCGCCGGATCGGCATCCGCATTGCGGTTCGCGAAACGCCACGGGTGCGACGTCGTATCGACGATCGACTGCAGGTTCTTCTGGAAGAAATCGTCCATCAGGCCGCCGGGCGCGAACATCTGCGCGAAGTCCGCCGGCGCGACGTCGCGCGACGAGCCGCGCGCGAACGGATAGCGGCCCGCGATCGCCTGCCGGCAGAAGTCGCCGACGTTCGCGCCAGCCCGCTGCGCGACGCTGCGCTGCTCGACGGTTGCGACGCTGCCGTTCGCGACGTTCGACAGATCGTCGAGCACGTCGCGGAACGGTGTCGGCAGCCGGCCGGCCTGCGCGCGCAGCCGTGCGGGCGCGTCGGACGGCGGCGGCTGGGCGCCGCTGCGCAGTGCGTCGTCGGTGGCCGTCAGGTACGTATAGAGCGCGTCGATCGACTTCAGCACCGCGTCGAATGCCTGCGCCTGGTCGCCGCTGCCCGGCGCGAATGCGCGCAATCCGGCGAAGTGACTGTCGACCACCTGCTCGGGGCTCGCGGGCGCCGCCGCGGACGGATTCGCGTCGCTCGCGCCCTGCCCCGCGAAGATCTGCGACAGCGAGCTGCGCGCCTCGTCGACCTTGTCCTGCGCGCGCGACGCGAGCGTGCGTGCGCCGCCCGGCGTGTCGCCGAGCGCCGTGTCGCGCGCCAGCGCGATCATCAGCCGCGTGAGCGGCGAATCCGCCGACGACAGCGCACGCGCGACCTGGATGCTCTGCGCGAGCGTCGCCGTGTGCTGCAGCTTGATATCGGCGAGATAGTCGTCCCAGATCTTCAGGTAGTCGTTCAGGTACAGCTGGCGGATGTCGCGCGCCCACGCGCCGGCGTCGTTCGGCCCGGGGATCTCGGATAGCCCGAGGTTCAGCACCCACACCTCCTCGTGGCCGTACGCGTCGACCTCGCCGGCGAGGCGCGGCGAGAACACGTTGCGATAACCGTTGCGCGTATACAGGCCCGGCACGCCTTCCGACAGCGGCTTGCCGCTCTGGCGGCGGAACACCAGCGATGCGTCGGGCCCCACCGCGCGTGCGACGTTGAAATCGAATGCGGACGTCGCCGGCCGCAGCGTGCGCGTGAGCTGGCGGTACAGCCGCTGCGAGAACGGCACCTGGCGCAGCCGGTCGCGCACGTCGGCCACGAGCCGCTCGTTCATCGGATACGGCGACACGGCCACCCGGTTGCCGAACAGCGCGGCGAGATGCGCGCGCAGCGCCGAGCGTTCGGCCGGCGAGAAATCGGGCGGCAGCGCGCGCTCCATTTCCAGGTCGACGACGGCCTGCACGAACGCGGGGTCGTAGTGCGCGCTGTCGTACAGCATCAGGTACGCCTTCAGCGCCGCATACGCGTAGTCGGTTTCGTCGGGCCGTGCATCGCTCAGCGCGGCCTCCATCCGGCGCGCGGCGATCGGCAGCAGCACGTCGTCGAGCGCGCGCCGGTACACGGCGTCGACGGCCTCGTCGATCTTCTCGCCCTGAAAGAGCCCCCAGCGGTATGCGAGCGGCGGATGCGACCGGTCGACGCCGCCGGCATTCGCGAGCCCGCCGAGCGCGTCGAGCACCGGCAGCAGCCGCGCGATGTCGGCCGCCTCCGAGAACTTCGCACCGGCGATCTGCGCATCGACGGCCGGCACGCGCTGCGCGATCCGGTCGAGATACGCGCGATTGTTCGCATAGCTGCGCAGCCACGCGGCCAGCACGACCACGCTCACGACGGCCAGCAGCGCGTAGCCGGCGATCTGCAGCACGCGCCGCTTCTGATGCCAGCGCAGGTCGCTGCCGGCGAGCGCGGCTTCGCGGAAGATGTGCTCCTGCAGCAGCGACTTCAGGAAGAAGCTGCGCCCGGTCGAGCCGACCTGCGCGACCGGCGGCACGCCTTCGATCTTCAGGAAGCGCTTGATGCCGCTCATCACGCGGTCGAACGCGGTGCCCTCCTGCGTGCCGCTCGTCAGGTACACGCCGCGCAGCATCGGCATCGGTTCGAAGCTCGATACGGAAAACACCTCGGCGACGAACTGGCCGAGCATGTCCTGCAGGTCGGCGACCTGCTGCGGCAGCAGGTACGCCATCTCGCGCTGGCGCGCATCGGTCTGCGTCGCGAGCAGCTCGGGCAGTCCGTCGTTCAGCCGCTGGTGCAGCAGCCGGTATTCGCGGTCGAATGCGGCGCGCAGGTCGAAGCCCGGCGCCTCGCTCTGCGCGAGCGGAAACGTGAAGCCCCACACCTGCGCGCATTCCGCGCGGCCGAAGGTGCCGAAATACTCGGCGAAGCCGGCCAGCAGGTCGGCCTTCGTCACGAGCAGGTAGACGGGAAACCGGATGCCGAGCTGCGCGCGCAGTTCGAGCAGCCGCTTGCGCAGCACCATCGCGTGCTGCGTGCGCTCGGCCTCCGACGCCCCGACCAGGTCGGCGACGCTGATCGTCAGCATCGCGCCGTTCAGCGGCTGGCGCGTGCGGTACTTCTTCAGCAGCTCGACGAAGCCCTTCCACTCGGCTTCGTCGAGCGCGCGATTGCCCTCGTGCGTCGTATAGCGGCCGGCCGTGTCGATCAGCACCGCGTCGTTCGTGAACCACCAGTCGCAGTGCCGGGTGCCGCCCACGCCGCGAATCGCCGCGCGGCCGAACTGCTCGGCGAGCGGAAAACTGAGCCCGGAATTGACCAGCGCGGTCGTCTTGCCCGAGCCCGGCGCGCCGATGAACACGTACCACGGGAGCTGGTACAGATACTGGCGCGACATCCGGTCGAACCAGCGCGCCAGCCCCTTGCGCGCGCTGTCCGCCTGGCCGAAGCGGACTTTCTTCAGCAGCGTCGCGGCCTCGTCGAAGCGGCTGCGCAGCTCGTCGAGCTGGGCCTTGGCCGGATCGTCGACGGTGGCCGGCCCGGGCGCGGCGGCGCGCAACTGGTTCAGCAACTGCGCGTTCAGGCGGCTCGCGTGCCAGCTGCGCCACGCGACGCGTGCGCCCCACGCGGCGAACAGCGCGGCGATCGTCACCGCGCGCGCCCAGCCGCTCTCGAGTGGCCGGATTTCGGCGAACGCGAACAGCGGCCCGGCGAGCCACACGAAGCACGCGAGCACGACGAGACCGGCGAAGGTCCAGATTTCCCGCGACGGCAACGGCCGGACGAAACGCGCGACAGCCTGGTTCATGTCAGTTGGCTCCCTGCGTCGCGCGCGCGCCGACGGCGAGACTGCCGGGCGCCGGCAGCAGCGTGATCTCGACGCGCCGGTTCAGCGCGCGGTTCGCGGGCGTATCGTTCGGCGCGACCGGATCGAGCGTGCCGCGCCCTTCTGCCGCGAGCCGCTCCGGATGATCGAGGCGCGCGGCGATCATGCTGCGCACGGCCTCCGCGCGTTCGCGCGACAGATCCCAGTTCGACGCGAAGCGTGCCGTGTGCACCGGCGTGTCGTCGGTATAGCCGGTCACGCGCACGTGGCCGGGCACCTGGTTCAGCGCATCCGCGACCCGCGCGAGCACCGGCGCGTAACGGTCGATCACCGACGTCGAGCCGGACTTGAACAGCCCGTCGCCGCGCAGCACGATCACGCTGCGATCGGCGTCGTCGCGCACCGACACGAGGCCGGCCGCGATCTCGGGGGCCAGGAACTTCGCGACCCGCGGCACCGGCGCCGGGCGCGGCGGCGCCTGCGCGGGCTGCAGCTTCGGCACGTGCAGCGCGTCGATCGACGCGAACAGCTGGTCCGAATGTCCGGCCAGCGCGACGCGCAGCCCGACGAACACGCCGAAGCCGATCAACAGCGCGAGCGCCACGCAGACCCACAGCGGCACGACGAAGCGGCGCGACACGTCGCGCGTGACGATGTCGCGCCAGTGCGGCGACAACGCGGGATCGAATTCGCCGCGCACCGAACGGATCGTGTGAGCCAGCTGCCAGCGCAGCGCGTCGAGCTCCGCATGGCCATTGTCGAGCACCCGATAGCGCCCCTCGAAACCGAGCGCCAGACAGAAATACAGCAGTTCCAGCAGATCGAGGTGCTGACGCGGTTGCTGCGACAGCCGTTCGAGCAGGTGGAAGAACTTCTCGCCGCCCCAGGTTTCGTTGTGGAACGACACGAGCAGGCTGTGCGACGACCACACGCTGCCGCCCCACGGCGTCAGCGCGGCCGCTTCGTCGAGCGCCGTGCACAGACAGTAGCGCGCGCCGATGATCGCCTCCGACGGCACGCCGGCTTCCTGCGCGCGCGCCTCGAACTGGCGGATCTCGACGACGAGATGCTCGCGCAGCCATGCCGGATTCGGATGATGGACGGTCGAACGGATCTGCGGCACGAGATTGAGCAGCGGGTTCGCGGCCGCGACGAGCGGGTTCGTGCCGCTCGCGGCCCAGCGGCCGGGGCGCGGTTGCGTGGCCGTCGGCCCGGTCGCACTGGCTGCGGCGGCCGGATGCATGCCACCCGGATTCGGCGGCACGAATCCGCCTGTGCCGGCGGAGATCGAATCGGAGGAAGAATTCATCGTGCTGTCCCGCCCTCACCCGCGTATCGCCCAGAATTCCATCGAGAGCCCGGGGAATTCGCCGGCGAAATGAAATGCCAGACCGCCGGAGCGCGCCAGCTGCTTCCACAGGTCGCTGCCCTTGTCGATCTCGAAGTACGTATGTCCGGCGTGATACGGGATCTGCCGCGGCGCGACCGGCAACTGGCGCATCGTGATGCCCGGCAGCTGCAACTGCACCAGGTCGCGGATCCGCTCGACCGGGCCGAGCTTCGCCTGCGCGGGAAACCGCGCGCGCAGGCTGTCGGCCGGTATGTCGGCGCGCACCGCGAGCACGAAGCCGGCCGTGTCGCGCAGCGCGGGATCGGCGAGCGTCGCGACCCGGATGCCGTTGCCCGCGTCGCGCAGCTCGATCTGGATCGCGTTCTGCTCCAGCACCGTCGACAGCGACCGGCGCAGCTCCGTCATCAGTTCGGCGAAGCTCGTGCGCAGGTCGTCGTGCACGTAGACCGCGAGCGATTGCGGGCGCCGGCCGGCCGCCGTGAACGTGCTGAGGTCGCACGCGAGCTTCAGCCAGTCGCGAAACAGCGCCTCCGGATGCGTCGCGACGTCCTGCTGCGCGTGCCAGGTCAGCGCCAGGTAGCGGTTCACGAGCTGCAGCAGCAGGAAATCCGCGACTTCCGAGACGCCGCCGCGCCCCGGTTCCGACAGGCGCTCGGCCAGCGCGTCGCTGCGCTGCGTGAGCAGTCCGTGCAGTTCGCGCGTGTAGGCGAGCAATGCCGGGTCGCGCTGCGCGACCAGGCGCGGCGGGATGTAGCCGTCGTCGACGAGCAGCCGCGCGTCGGTGCGCCGCTCGACGATCCGCACGACGCCGAGCGCATGCCAGTCGCCGGTCAGCTCGGTGTCGAGCATCAGCCGGACGTTCAGGCGCCCCGTCTGCAGCAGCGCGGGGCCGAGCGCGACCGCGTTCGCATCGGCCACTTCGTATTCGCGCACGACGTAGCGGGCGACGTCCGCGTTGCCGCTGCCGCCCGCGTCCGCGCCGAACGACACCTCCTCGCCGCCGCCGCGCCAGCGCGGCAGCGCGAGCACGACGAGCCGGTCCTTCGCATCGGCCGGTATGTCGAGCGGTTCGGGCAGATCGTCGGGATGCGACAGGTCGAACGGCGTACCGTCGCGCATCACGCCCGTCGCCGCCCGCAACGCGACCTTGCCGAGCGCCAGCTGCTCACGGTCGATCTCGAGTGTGTCGAAGCCCCAGTAAAACCCCTGCAGCGGCAGGCAGCGCAGCGCGACGTAGCGTTCCCAGTGCCGTTCGAGCTGCTGGAAATGCTGCGGCCGCAGGAACATCCCTTCGGTCCACACCACGCGCTGACGCAGCGCGGCGACCGGCGTCGCGGACATCGTCGGTTCCGTCATGGGCGCCCCCGCGTGTCGTTCAACGCGAGACCGCCGTTCCTGACCGCGATCGACAGCTTCAGCTCACCGGGCGACGTCTGCCAGAACTTGTATACGTTGAGCTGCCTCGCGCGCGGCAGCGGCACCGTCAGGCGCCAGCGGTTCCTGTCGAGCATCCGGTACTCGGCGATCACGCCGATCGCACCGGCCTCGACATTGCCGCGGTAGTGCAGCGTGCGCGACTCGCCCGGCCGCAGGATCACGCGGTCGGTGCCGAGGAGGTCCGCGCCGAGGATGTTCTCGGGCTTGTCCTGGAGCGAGAAGAAATCGGCACCATCGAACGCCGACGCCGCGCGCAGCTGGAACACCTTCAGCACGATTGGCGACGGCCTGCGGTTGAGGTCAGGGTTGACGTCGGGCGCAACGTCGACCGTGATCGCATACGGCACCGCGGCGGCCCGCTCGGTGGCGCCGCATCCGGGCAACAGCAATGCACATCCCAACACGATGAACCCGCTGGACCGCCAACGCATATTCCACCCTCGCAGCGCAATAATTCCCCCGCCGATTTCCATAAGCGAAATCGGAGCTCCGGATTAAAAAGGGACAATTAATTGACCGGTAATTATGTGACTCGCATACCCTTCCGTTAAATTCCATGCGGCAATTTATTCTTGTAAAAAGCCGGGTCAAATCGCCAATTACGAGCCGGGGTCGAAATTGGGGTAATGACAATGGATTGAATTGATTTCGGTCATTTCGAGAAGACGTGTTAATTCGACCGGTTCGCGGCGGCGGCCCGGTTCTCTTGCATGGACATTTGCTGTATGGACGCTGAACCCAAGCCTGCCAGCCGTCGGCGGTGGGTGGTCACGCCCCGTGGGTCGTGCCAGGCTGTTTGCGTTGGCCGAACGGACGGCCCGCTTCTTCGGCCATTGACGGGCACCGGGCAAACAACTGACGAATCCAAAAAGCACAGCGAACTATAGAATCGATTTTATGGATTAACAAGTCGAAAACCGGGAATTGATTTGAGTGGTAACTCGAACGCATTTTTCCAATTGAAACAAAGTGTAACGACGGCATCGATCGGCATGATTGGCACTAGAATCCAACAGCGCTTGCGCAACACCTTCCAATCACGCAAAAAATTCATTCCAAAATGAAAGGCCGTTCATCGATCGTGATTTTTCTCGGCGCCTTGTTGCTGGGAGTCGGCGGATGCGGCACGTCCCCCACGCAGTCGGCTGCGCGCGCCGCGGTCGACAGCGCGCGCGCGGCCTATGGCGCGGGCGACTACGGACGCACGATTGCGATCCTGAGCCGGGCGAAGGAGATCGACGGGGCCGACACCGACACGCAGGTCGCCGCGCACAAGCTGCTCGCGTTCAGCTATTGCGTGACGAACCGCATCGCGCAATGCCGCGCCGAGTTCTCCAAGATTCTCGACCTCAACCCGCGCTTCGACTTGTCCCCCGCCGAGAAGGGGCATCCGATCTGGGGGCCCGCGTTCGAATTCGCGCGCCGCAGACATGCGTCGTCATCCTGACCGAACCGGTTTCCCCGCGAGCGCTTCACCACCGAGCGACGTATGACATGCAACTGATCGTGATCGAACACGCCGGCGAGCCGGTCGAAAGCGACTCCTACGACGCCGTCGTGTTCCACCCGCCCGGCGGCACCATCGGCCGGGCCACCGACAATCATCTCGTGCTGCGCGACGACACCCGGCAGATTTCCCGGCTGCAGGCCCTGCTGCAGGTGGGTGACGACGCGTGTCTGCTGAGGAACCTGAGCAGCGTGTCGACCATCGAGGTGAATCGCGAGCCGGTCGGCTATGCACAGGAGCGCCCGCTCAATACCGGCGACATCATCCGCATCGGGCCGTACGTGCTGCGGGCCGAGCGCGACGATGGGCAGGATGCGCCGGTCGTCGACATGCCCTCCGATGCCGGCGCGCGCGCCGACCTGCCGCGCACGCAGGAAACCGCCGCGCGCCCGCACGGCGACGCGAAAGGCGCCGGCAACCGGCTGTGGGGGCTGCTGCAGGATCGCCTTGTGCCGCGCGGCAAGGCGGTGGACGCCGGCGTGCGGTCCGGCGCGGCACGCAAGGACGCGGAGCGGCCGGCGAGCCGCACCGCGCCGGCCGCATCTCCGGCGCCGTCGCAGCGCGACCTGAATCAGCTGTCAATCGATCCGCTCGACCTGTTCACGCAGCCGTCGCCCGATATCGGCGCATCGGGTCCGGCGTCATCGGCCGAGCGCGGCAATGCAGGGCGCGACGCGCCGTCCGCGACGCAGGCCGACCATGCGCCCGAGTGGACGCAGCACGTGCGCGTGCAGCCGGCGGCGGCGCACGCCGAGCCGCGGCCGGCCGACGAGGCTGCCCCGCAGCCGCACCGCGTGCCGACGCCCGATGAATTGCTGAACGCATTCTTCGAGGGCGCAGGACTCGATGCGGCCGCCGAATCGCATCAGTGGTCGGCCGAACAGCTGTACATCGCCGGACAGTTGCTGGCGCTGTTCGCGAACGGCACGGTCGAGCTGCTGTCGTCGCGCAGCATCCTGAAGCGGGAGGTGAAGGCGCACATGACGATGCTGCTCGATCGCGAGAACAATCCGCTGAAGCTGCTGCCGGACGGCGGCGCGGTGCTGCGCCAGATGTTCGGGCTGCCGCTGCCGGGCTTCATGTCGCCGCAGAGCGCGGTCAGCGACGCGTTCCAGGATCTGCATGCGCACCAGATCGGCATGGTCGCGGGCATGCGCGCCGCGCTGATGGATCTGCTGACGCGTTTTTCGCCGCAACGGCTGCGCGAGCGCGACGATGCGATGCGCTGGTACGAGAAGCGCGTGCCGGCGCTGTACAAGGCAAGGATGTGGGATCGCTACACGGCGACCCATCGCGACACGGTGTTCGCGATCGAGGACGATTTCGCGTCGGTGTTCGGCAAGGCGTTTCTGGCGGCGTACGACGCGGAAGTGGAGAGCTATCGCGGCAGCAGCCGGCATTGAGCGGCGAACGCCATCTGTCCAATGCTCGATGGGAGCGACCGCCATTGCCGGGCAAAGCCGGCAGCGAACGAAGCGGAAAGAACCAGAAACAACAAGGCCGGGCACAACACCCGGCCTGCAACCGACTACTCAACGTGCGCGCCGCGCCAACGGCAGCACGCACGCCGTCGAACGGTCGTCAGACCGCCATCACCGTCACCGACTTCGTGACGAGATACGGCTCCAGCGCTTCCGGCCCGCCTTCCGAACCGTAGCCCGAATCCTTCACGCCGCCGAACGGCATTTCCGGCCACGGCGTCGCCGGCTGGTTGATCCACAGCATGCCGACTTCGAGGCGCTGCGTCAGCAGATGCACGTTCGCGAACGAACGCGTGAACGCGTAGCCGGCCAGCCCGAACGGCAGACGGTTCGCTTCCCCGATCGCGTCCTCGAGCCTGTCGAAGCCACGGATCGCCGCGACCGGGCCGAACGGCTCGTTGTTGAACACGTCCGCTTCGAGCGGCACGTTCGCGATCACGGTCGGCGCGAAGAAGTTGCCTTCCGAGCCAACCCGCTCGCCGCCGGTCTCGATGCTCGCGCCGACCTTGCGCGCGTTCTCGACGACCGACGCCATCGCGGTCAGCCGGCGCGGGTTCGCCAGCGCGCCGAGCGTCGTGCCTTCCTCGAGGCCGTTGCCGACCTTCAGCCCCTGCGCATGCGCGACGAGCGCGCGCGTGAATTCGTCGCGGATGCTGTTGTGCACGAGGAAACGCGTCGGCGAGATGCACACCTGGCCCGCGTTGCGGAATTTCGCGCCACCGGCGGCCTTCACCGCCAGCGCGACATCCGCATCCTCGGCGACGATCACCGGCGCGTGGCCGCCCAGCTCCATCGTCGCGCGCTTCATGTGCTGGCCCGCGAGCGCCGCGAGCTGCTTGCCGACCGGCGTCGAGCCCGTGAACGTGACCTTGCGGATCACCGGATGCGGAATCAGGTACGACGAGATTTCCGCCGGATCGCCGTACACGAGGCCGATCACGCCGGCCGGCACACCTGCGTCGACGAACGCGCGCAGCAGCGCGGCCGGCGACGCAGGGGTTTCTTCCGGCGCCTTCACGAGGAACGAACAGCCGGTCGCGAGCGCGGCGCTCAGCTTGCGCACGACCTGGTTGACCGGGAAATTCCACGGCGTGAATGCCGCGACCGGACCGACCGGCTCCTTCACGACCGTCTGCTGCGCGCCGAGATTGCGCGGCGGCACGATCCGGCCGTACACGCGGCGGCCTTCGTCCGCGAACCATTCGATGATGTCGGCGGCCGACAGCACTTCGACACGCGCTTCCGTCAGCGGCTTGCCCTGCTCCTGCGTCATCAGCTGCGCGATCGTATCGGCGCGCTCGCGCACCAATGCGGCCGCCTTGCGCATCGTCGCCGCGCGTTCGTGCGCCGGCACCTTGCGCCATGCTTCGAAACCGCGCTGCGCCGCAGCCAGTGCGCGATCGAGATCGGCGATGCCCGCGTGGGCCACCTTGCCGATCACCTTGCCCGTCGCCGGGTTCACGACGTCGATCGTCTTGCCGGTCGCGGCGTCGACCCACTCGCCGTCGATCAGCAGTTGCGTATCCGTATAAGTCACGTTAGCCATCCAGACACCCCAGTTTTACGTCGATAAAACGCGCGCAGCCGCGAACGGCCGCGCGCCGGTTGACAGAAAAAGCTGCGTGGCCAGGCGCGATGCACCCGGCAACGTTCGACGACAGGCACGCGGCACGCATGCCCGTCGTCATCCGCCACGGTCGGCCGCGCTCAGCGCGCGGTCGCCGTCGCCTTGCGGAGTTTCGCGACGTCCGCCGCCTGCACGGCCGGCGCGCCGTTGTTCCAGCCGGCGCGCATGAACGTCAGCACGTCGGCGATCTGCCGATCGTTCAGCTCGTTCGCGAACGCCGGCATCGGATACGCGGAAGGCACGCCGCCGATCACGAGCGTGTCGCTGCCGTTCAGGGTCACGTTGATCAGCGACGATGCATCGGCCTCGAGCACGTTCGGATTGCCGGCGATCGGCGCGAGCAGCGGCGCGTAGCCGCGGCCGTCCACGCCATGGCAGTGCAGGCAGTAAGCGTTATACACCTTTGCGCCCGGATCGTTCGCCGGCCGACTCAACGCAACCTGCGTCGCCTTCGGATCATGACGGTATGGCGGCGCGCCCGTGCCGCCCGCGGCGGGCAACGACTTCAGGTAGCGGGACATCGCCGCCAGGTCGTCGTCGGTCAGTTCCTGCGTGCTGTGGTTGATCACGCTGACCATCGAGCCGAACGCGGTCGCATGCCGGTTCGCGCCGGTTTTCAGGAACTGCGCGAGCTCCGCGTCGCTCCAGCGGCCGAGCCCCGTATTGGGCTCGCCGGTCAGGTTCGACGCGAACCAGTTGTCGATCGGCGCGCCCGACAGGAACGCCGCGCCACCTTCGTCCAGCGCCTTCTCCTGGAAGCCGACGCCGCGCGGCGTATGGCACGACCCGCAATGCCCGAGCCCCTGCACGAGATACGCGCCGCGGTTCCACATCGCGTCCTTCGACGGCTTGTCGCTGTACGGCGTCGAGTCCAGGAACACCGCGTTCCACAGCGCCAGCGTCCAGCGCATGTCGAGCGGCCACGGGATGTCGGATGCCCGGTTCGCCTGCTTCACCGGCTCGACGCCGTGCATGAAGTATGCGTACAGCGCCTTCACGTCGTCGTCGCGCAGCTTCGCGTATGACGGATAGGGCATCGCCGGGTACAGGTGACGGCCGTCCTTCGCGACGCCCGCGCGCAGCGCGCCCGCGAACTCGGCTTCCGTATAGCCGCCGATGCCCGTGTCCGGGTCGGGCGTGATGTTGGTCGTATAGATCGCGCCCATCGGCGTGACCATCTTCAGGCCGCCGGCGAACGGCGTGCCGCGCGGCGCGGTGTGGCACGCCACGCAGTCGCCGGCCTTCGCGAGATACGCGCCGCGTGCGACCAGCGCGCTGTCGGCGCCGGCCGGCGTCGCTTGCGCGGCATGCGCGGCCGTGCCGGCCATCAGCGCGGACAGCGCGATCAACGATGCGCCGAGCGTGTGAGCGACGTGATTCAGGCGGCTCGGGCGATTCAGGGTGAGGTTTCGCATGATTCTGCCCCCTCCCGTCAAACCGACTTCAGCTGGCTGCCGACGGGCAGCTTGCGCAGCCGCTTGCCGGTCGCCGCGAAGATCGCGTTCGACAGGGCCGCCGCGGTCGCGGCGGTGCCCGGTTCGCCGATCCCGCCCGGCGCTTCGCCGCTCTTCACGAGATGCACCTCGATCGGCGGCGTCTCGTTGATGCGCATCATCCGGTAGTCGGTGAAGTTGCTCTGCACGACGCGGCCGTCCTCGATCGTGATCTCGCCATACAGCGCGCCCGTGATCCCGAAGATGATGCCGCCCTGCACCTGCGCCTCGATCGTGCTCGGATTGACAGTCATGCCGCAGTCGACCGCGCATACGGCACGCCTGACCTGCACCTCGCCGTCCTCCACCGCGACGTCGATGACGATCGAGAAGAAGCTGCCGAACGCGTGCATCACCGATACGCCGCGCCCTTGCCCCTTCGGCAGCGGCGCGCCCCACCCGGCCGCCTTCGTCGCGACGTCGAGCACGTTGCGCGCACGCGGCGTCTTGTCGAGCAGCGCGCGGCGATACTGGACGGGGTCGGCCTTGGCCTGCGCGGCGAGCTCGTCGATGAAGCTCTCGACGACGAACGTGCCGCGCGTCGGGCCGACACCGCGCCAGAACGCGGTCGGCACGTGGCGTGGTTCCTGGCGCACGTAGTCGACGAGCTGGTTCGGCAGATCGTACGGGAGTTCCGCCGCGACTTCCACCGCATCGGGATCGACACCGTTCTGGAACGCGGGCGGCGCAAAACGCGCGAGGATCGACGAGCCGACGATCCGGTGCTGCCAGGCGACCGGCTTGCCGTTCGCGTCGAGGCCGGCCGAGATCCTGTCGTAGTAGTACGGGCGGTACATGTCGTGCTGGATATCTTCCTCGCGCGTCCACACGACCTTCACGGGTGCATTCACCTGCCTGCCGACCTTCACCGCTTGCGCAACCATGTCCGTCTCGAGGCGCCGGCCGAAACCGCCGCCGAGCAGATGGTTGTGCACGACGATCTTCTCGGGCGGGAAGGCCGTGATCCGTTGCACGGTGTCGCGCACGCGCGTCGGCACCTGCGTGCCGAGCCACACCTCGCAGCCGTCCGGACGCACATGCACCGTGCAGTTCACGGGCTCCATCGTCGCGTGTGCGAGGAACGGCTGTTCATAGACGGCATCGACACGCGTCTTTGCGTTCGCGAACGCCTTGCCGACGTCGCCGTCCTTGCGTGCGACGGCGCCCTTGCCGGTCGCGGCGGCTTGCGCGAGATCGGCGACGATGTCCTTCATCGACACCTTGGCGTCCGCGCCCTCGTTCCATTTGACGACGAGCGCCGACGCGCCGCGCTTCGCGGCCCACGTGTGATCGCCGACCACCGCGACCGCGTTGTCGACGCGCACCACCTGGCGCACGCCGGGAATCTTCGTCGCGGCCGTGTCGTCGACACTGGCAACCGTGCCGCCGAACACCGGGCTGTTCACGATCACCGCGTACAGCATGCCGGGCAGCCGCACGTCGAGGCCGAACTGCGCGGTGCCGTCGACCTTCTCCGGCGAATCGAGCCGCTTCACCGGCTTGCCGATCAGCTTGAAATCCGCCGGCGGCTTCAGCGCGACGTCCTTCGGCACCGGCAGCTTCGACGCGGCGTCCGCGAGCTGGCCGTAAGACGCACGCCGGCCGCTCGGCGGGTGCCGCACTTCGCCGTTTTCGGCGCGGCAGGTGGCCGGATCGACGTGCCATTGCTTCGCGGCTGCCGCGACCAGCAGCGTGCGCGCGGTCGCGCCGGCCCGGCGCAGCGGCTCCCACGCGTAGCGCACCGACGTCGAGCCGCCCGTCAGTTGCCCGCCGAGCAGCGGATCGAGGAACAGCTTCTCGTTCGGCGGCGCATGGTCGAGCGTCACGCTCGACAGCGGCACGTCGAGTTCTTCGGCGATCAGCATCGGGAGCGCCGTGTAGACGCCCTGGCCCATTTCCACCTTCGGCATCACCAGCGTGACCTTGCCGCCGCGGTCGATCTGCACGAATGCGTTCGGCGCGAACACGCCGGCACGCGCGCTTTCGTCGGCATCGCCGCCGATCACCGAGCGGCGTGCGTCATCGCCGGCGGCCGGCATGCTGAAGCCGAGCAGCAAGCCGCCGCCCGCGGCCGCGCCGAGCGACATGCCCGCCTTGAGAAACGCACGGCGCGACACGCGCGCGCCGGCCCGGCCCGCATCGGTCAGTCCTCGCGACATGTCAGTTCCCCTTCGCGGCATGCTTGACCGCCGCGCGAATCCGGTTGTAGGTGCCGCAGCGGCAGATGTTGCCGGCCATCGCCGCGTCGATGTCGGCGTCGCTCGGATTCGGGTTCGATGCGATCAGCGCCGTGGCCGCCATCACCTGCCCGGACTGGCAGTAGCCGCACTGGACGACGTCGAGCTCGCGCCACGCTTGCTGAACCTTCTGCCCGGCCGGCGTCGCGCCGACGGCTTCGATCGTCGTGATCTTGCGGCCCGCGACGGCCGCGACCGGCAGCACGCACGCGCGCGCGGCGACGCCGTCGAGATGCACGGTGCATGCGCCGCATTGCGCGATCCCGCAGCCGAATTTCGTGCCGGTCAGGCCGACGACGTCGCGCAATACCCACAACAGGGGCATGTCGTCGGGAGCGTCGACCGTGCGGGTCTCGCCGTTGATAGTGAGGGTGACCATTCAGCCTCCGGGGCCGGTGTATTCGGGGAAGCGGCGCGACCGGCGCGCCGGGGTGTTCATCGCCGTTGCGCAATGCAGCGGCTGCCGCGCGACCCGGGTGGGGGCGAGCCGCGGCGGCGATGCTTCAGTGCGGCTTAGTCGGCCGTGTCGATGCCCGACAGCACCTTGATGACGGGCGGCGCCGAGAACCAGTCGGCCGACTTGATGCTGAACGCGGTGAAATACGGGCTCGCGAGGTGCGCGTCGAACGCGGCTTGATCGTCGTAGATCTCGAACAGGTGCAGCGCCGGCGAGCCGTCCTGTTCGCGGAACAGGTCGTAGCGGCGGTTGCCGGGTTCGGCGCGGGTCGCCGTGACCATGCTGCGCAGTTCGGCCTCGACGGCTTGCGCGTGTTCGGGTTTCGGAAAGACCGAGGCCATCACATAAAGCGCCATGTTTTTCACTCCTTGGGAAAGGGAATCGAGCATGCCATAAGCCGGCGTCGGGTGACGCCGGCGTGCAAACGCACATGTCGCCTCAGGCCAGTTCGTCCGGGCCCACGCGCACGACGACCTTGCCGAAATTCCTGCCGGCGAGCAAGCCGATCAGCGCATTCGGCGCATCGGCCAGATCGGGGATCACATCCTCGCGCGCCTTCACCTTGCCCTGCGCGACCCACTCGCTCATCTCCTTCAGGAACGGCGCATAGCCGGTCGCATAGTGATCGAGGATGATGAAACCCTGCATCCGGATGCGCTTGCGCAGGATCGTCGCCATCAGCGCCGGCAGGCGATCGGGGCCGGCCGGCAGCGCGGTGTCGTTGTAATGCGCGATCAGCCCGCACACCGGCACGCGCGCATGCTCGTTGAGCAGCGGCCACACCGCGTCGAACACGGCGCCGCCGACGTTTTCGAAATAGACGTCGATGCCGTTCGGGCAGGCTTCCTTCAGCTTGATCGCGAATTGCGGATCGCGGTGATCGATGCCATCGTCGAAACCGAGCGTGTCCTTCACGTACGCGACCTTGTCGGCACCGCCCGCGACGCCGATCACGCGACAGCCTTTCAGCTTCGCGATCTGGCCGACCACCGCCCCGACCGCCCCGCTCGCGCCAGCGACGACCACGGTTTCGCCGGCCTTCGGCTCGCCGATCTTCAACAGCCCGGTGTATGCGGTGAACCCCGGCATGCCGAGCACGCCGAGCGCATGCGACGGATGCGCGACCTCCCGGCCGAGCGGAATGAGGTCGCTGCCATCGGACAGCGAATAGTCCTGCCAGCCGCCGCCCGCGACGACCAGGTCGCCTTCGCGATACGCGGGCAGGTTCGACGCGACGACGCGGCTGACCGTGCCACCGACCATCACGTCGCCGAGTTCGACCGGCGGCGCATACGACGGCGCGTCGCTCATCCGGCCGCGCATGTACGGATCGAGCGACAGCCAGACCGTGCGCAGCAGCACCTGGCCGGCGCCGGGCACCGGCACGTCGCCGGTTTCGGTGCGGAAGTCGTTCGGGGTGGGGGCGCCGACCGGGCGCGCGTTCAGGATGATTCTGCGGTTTGCTGCCTTGCTTTGCGGCATGGGAACCTCCGTCAACAGGAATGGGCGTGCGATGGGCACGATCGGATCAACGTTGGACAACCGTGATGCGCAGGGCTGCGGCCGTGCCGGTCAATCAAGCCGGCGCGCCGCAGCCATGCGGGTCGGGCACTCAGACTACCTTTCGAGTAGACCAGTCGTCTAGAGTTCGGGTAAAAACAAGGCGCGCCGATGCGCGCCTGCGTTACGCCTGCGCCCCGTCGTTCGCGACGGGCGGCAGGTTCAGCATCCGCCGCGTTTCGCGCATCGCGCGTTCGAGCGGTTTGCGGTCGCGGTGAATCTTTTCCAGCAGCGTTGCGCCAAGCCACAGCTCGTACAGGATCGCGGCGGTGTGCGCCGGATCCTCGACACCGCTCAGCGAACCGTCGCCCAGCCCGGCCTCGATGCCGCCGGCAAGCCGCTCGATGATCTGGCCGGTGCCGCGCCGCAAGACCGCGCGCATCGTCTCCGACAAGTCGGACACTTCCGCGCCGAGCTTCACCGCGAGGCACTTGCCCTCCGGATCGTCGGCGCACTGCGTGTGCAGCCAGTTGCCCCAGTACGTCATCAGGCGCTGCGCACCCGTGCCGGCCTGATGCTTGAGCAGGTTGTCGAGATGCTCGAGATAGCCTTCGAAATACGCGTCGAGCAGCGACTCGCCGAACGCCTCCTTCGAGCCGAAGTAATGGTAGAACGAGCCCTTCGGGATGCCCGCCGCAGCGAGAATCTCGTTCAGGCCGACCGCCGAAAACCCCTTGTGGAGCATGATCGGCTTCGCGATATTCAGGATGTGCTGGCGGACTTCGGCGCCTGAAGATGCATTCATGATGGCGTATCTTAGCAACGATTAGACCGGTCGTCTAGTAACGTCGAGCCGGCAAGTTGAGCGGCACTTTACCTGAATCGCGTCGCATCGCGGATGCGTCGCCACCCTGCCGTCGCGCCCATGTCACACCGGCTTGGGTGCGCGCTTCCTGGCGACCGGCTTCGCCGCGCGCAGACCGCCGCCAGCCGGGCGGCCCGGCGCCCTCCGTACCGGGGCGCGCGCCGCGCGTTCGGCACGCAATGCGTCGCGCTCGGCCGCGTAGGCTGCATTGGCCGCGCGCATGCCGTCGAGCTGGCCCTCGAGCATCCCGCAGCGATGCTGCATGTCGGCCAGTTGCGCCTGTAGGGCGGCGAGATCCTTGCGCTGCTGCGTATCGCGCTGTTCGGCGCGTGTCGTGGCCGCGTCGAGTTCCTTTTGCAGCCGCGCCGCCGCCACTCTTTCTCGATCGATTTCCTGAAGCGCCCGCTTTTCCGCGGCGCGCAAGCGTTCCTCGGCCCGGCCCGCGTCGTCGCGCAGCCGGTCGAGCTGCGCCGAGAAATCGGCCCGTGCCCGGGCCAGTGCGCGATCGGCGTCCGCGTTGTCGGACTTCAGCCGTTCGACTTCCGCTTGCAGCGCGCGGCGCGATGCGTCGTCGGCCGCCCTCGCCTGCTCCAGTTCGTGGATACGCACCTGCGCAGTCAGCAGCGCCGCGGTGCGTTGCTCGAGCGCGGTTTCGGTGCGGGACAGTTCGGTTTGCAATGCGGCGACTTCCGCTTTCGCCGCGGCGCGCTCCGCTTCCACCTCGGCGCGCAGCGCATCGAGTGCGGAGGCCGCTTCGGTGCTCGACCGGCTCCACAACGCGGCAACCAGCTCGCCCGCCGCGGCCTGCAGATCGGCCGGCAAATCCGGATGCTCGATGCGAACGCGGCTCTTTTCCCGCAACTCGGCCCAGAACTCGCCGAGCACCGCCGTGGGGGTGCTCATGCTGCCCTTGCGCACGAGCTGATACAGCCGGTTCGCGGTCGGCGTGATGCCGAAGCGGAAGAACATCAGTGCGCACACCTCGCGGTACAGCTCGCGGGTTTTCGGGAAGTCGGCCTTGAGGCGGTCGATTTCGGCGATCAGGCGGGGTTCGTCGGCGGCGAGGTCGGACATGGCATGCTGGGTCGGGAATTTCATAAATAATATAACGTAAACCGTTAAGTATCCAATCAATGAGCGCGAGTAATTTGACATTATTTCTATAATGTCGAGATTCGATGGGCGAGCTTCCTGGTTTCCGGATGCGACTCGCGTCCGCCCTCATCTCGCCCGCGCATGGCCTCTCCTGCGCCGACTGCCGCGGAAATTCCGTTGGCGCCGCGCCCGGCCGGCACCGTCCATCCTGCCGCTTGCGGCTCGCGTTCGAATCGCCCTCACCCGATAAGCATCCGTTAAGAATCCAGCTTGCATAGTGGCGCCCAGTCCTCGCCCGAGGTCTCCGCCCTGCGCCGCCCGGATGACGGCGCCTTTTGAAGGAGCGACCCGTGAATCCGCGCCCGCCCGCCGTATCGACGTCCATGCTGAACAAGGTGCCTGCCGTCACCGCCATCTTCTGGATCATCAAGATCCTGTCGACGACCGTCGGCGAAACCGGCGCCGACTATCTCGCCGTGCGCGCCGGCTTGGGCGTGCCGGTCACCGATGCGTTGATGGCCTCGCTGCTCGTCGGCGCGCTCGTGCTGCAGTTCCGCGCGAAAGCGTGCGTGCCGTGGCTGTACTGGCTCAACGTGGTGCTGGTCAGCATCGTCGGCACGCAGATCACCGACGCACTGACCGACGGGCTCGGCGTCAGCCTGTACGCGAGCACCGCATGCTTCGCCGTCGCGCTCGCGGCCCTGTTCGCCCTCTGGTATCGCAGCGAACACACGTTGTCGATCGAGACCATCGTCACGACACGCCGCGAGGCGTTCTACTGGGCCGCGATCCTGCTGACGTTCGCCCTCGGCACGGCCGCCGGCGACCTGGCCACCGAAGCGCTCGGCCTGGGATTCCGGCTCGGCATCGTGTCGTTCGGCGCGGCGATCGCACTGGTGGCCGTCTCGATGCGACTGGGCGCGAATCGCGTGCTCGCGTTCTGGCTCGCCTACATCCTCACGCGCCCGCTCGGCGCATCGCTCGGCGATTTCCTGTCCCAGGCCCGCGAATACGGCGGCATCGGGCTGGGCGCCGCGACGACGAGCGCGGTGTTCCTCACGTCGATCGTTCTGCTGGTCGCCTGCACGACGCTCGCGAACCGGCAGGCAAGCGTTCGATGATCGCTGCGTTGTCCTGTCTTGTTGCACTCCACCGTCCGACCACTCAAAGGAAATGAAATGCGCGCTCGCAAACTGATGCTCGTCTCCGTCGTCGCGGCACTCGCCGCAGGCCCCGTTTCGACGATTCTCGTCTCGCCCGCCTACGCGGCAACCGCTACCGCTGCGAAACTGGGCGACCTGTCCGGGTTCCGCACCATCGTGACGGACACCCGGAAACTCGTCGACGCAGGCAATCTCCCGGGCGCGAAAACCCGCATCAAGGATCTCGAAACGAAATGGGACGATGCGGAACCGTCGTTGAAGCCGCGTTCGGCCGCCGACTGGCATGTGATCGACAAGGCGATCGACCGTGCGCTCGCCGCGCTGCGTGCCGACAAGCCCGACGCCGCCGCCTGCCGTCAATCGCTGGACGACCTGCTCGCGCTGCTGAAGTAAGCGACGAGGCAACGGGCGCGCGGTCGGCACATCAAACGAAAGAGGCTCGCACCGCGCGAGCCTCGCTGACATCATGCTGTTGCGATCGTATTGCCGCACGCATGCCGACCGCAGTCGCGGTATCGGCAGACGAATGCTCGCGATATCGATGCGGTGGCGTACGACGTGCAGCCGTTGGTCAACCCAGTGGCACCACGCTCCCGAGCAGGATCCGCACGAGCGTCGCCTGGCGCGTCACGCCCGTCTTCGAGAAGATCGCGCGCAGATGCGTGCGCGCGGTGTTCTTGCTGATCCCCGACTCTTCCGCCGCTTCCTCGAGCGTGAGCCCGTTCGTCAGCAGCAGCGCGAGCGACGTTTCGGCGGGCGTCAGGTCGAACAGCTTGCGGATGATTTCCTGCGCGCCCTGCGGCTTGCGATCGGGGTCGCGCAGGAACAGCGTGACGGCCGGCCGGCGCCGGTTGTCCTCCGACCAGTCGGACAGCAGCACGGTACGCACCAGCAGCCCGAGGCGCGGCTTGTCGAAACCGCGCGTGATCGGCATCGCCTCGACGATCGCCGCGGCCGTGCCGTGGTGCCCCATCACCGCGTGGCGGATCAGCCGCTTGAGCGTGCGGTTCTCCTGTGCGCCGGTCGCCTCGATCGTGCCGCGCGCAATCGTCAGGCCGTTGTTCTGCTTGAGGATCTCGTCTGCGACGCTGTTCGTGTCGATGATCGTGCCGTTCTCGTCGAGCGTGATCGTGCCGATCTGCATCCGGTTGATCGCGTTCGCGTAGATCGACCGCTCGACCTCGGCCGTGTCGAGCCGCGAATGCAGTTCGACCGCGCGCTTCAGGTGCGGCAGCAGCAGTGCGCAGATCGCTCTGTCGCGCGCGGAGAACTGCTTCGACGCATGATTGCGGCACACGCGGAACCGGCATTCGACGCCCGACGACGTGCGCAGGTCGGCGCCGAGGATATAGCGCACGTCCTGCGGCTCCAGGAACTGCTTGTACAGCTCGCTCGACAGCCAGCCCGTATCGCCGAACACCTCGTCGACCGTGACCACGCGATCAGCCGGCAGGCCGACGAACGGGTCGAGCGAATAGTAGTAGTTGTTGTACGACGCCTCGCCGTCGCCCGGCACGACCGGACCGAATTCCGACGCATGCACGGACAGCGGCGCGCGACGGTCGCTCGCGGCCGCACGCAGGATCAGCGTCACGTAGTTCGCCTGCAGCAACCGGCGAACCAGCTCGAGCGCACCCGCCCACGGCGGCGTTTCCAGCGGGCCCTGGTAGATGCGCGCCATCAGCTCGCTGAAATCCGCGACGCCGATGTCGGCCTCATCGCGGGTTGGCTGGCTCTCTTGCGGGGCCCATCTCGTCTCCATCAACACGCTCCATCCTCCATGCAACTCGTTGTCGGTGCGATTCGTCCGCGCCGCCATGATTAAGACGCGTCTTAATTCCGGCGTCATCGGGACATTCACTGAATGGTGAGCTTTGGCTATCCGGGCGCGTGAACCATCGTCCAATCGGATGATGTGGCGGCCTGCCTGCTGCGCTGGAATGCCCGTCAGGCCGTGCCGGCAAGCGTCCGGCGCGGGCTCAGGGAAAACCGCGACACGGGTTTACCTGATTCAGACCGCATCCGATTCAGACAGGAGTTCCCATGCCGCTCGACCCTCAGGCGCAGGCGCTGCTCGCCGCGCTTGCCCACGCGCCCGCGATCGATTTCGATCAACTCACCGTTTCCGCGTACCGCGCGAGTCTCGCCGGAAGCAGCGCGTTCGCGCCCGGCGACGCGATTGCCGCTGAAGAGGACTGGCAGATCCCCGCGCCGGGTCGTCGGTTATCCGCACGACTGTATCGACCCGACGCCGCCGGACCGCTGCCGCTGACCGTGTTTTTCCACGGCGGCGGTTTCGTCGCGTGCGGCATCGACTCGCACGCGAACCTGTGCCGCAGCCTCGCCAGACGGGCACGCACGCTCGTGCTGTCGGTCGATTACCGGCTCGCGCCCGAAGCGCGCTTCCCGGCGGCCGCGCAGGATGCGTGCGATGCGGTGCGCTGGGCCGCTGCCAGCGCACGCGATCTCGGCGCGCGTGGCGGCGCGCTCGCCGTGGCCGGCGACAGCGCGGGCGGCAACCTGGCCGCGGTCGCCGCGCTGCAGTTGCGCGGCTCGGGCATCGCGATCGCGCACCAGTTGCTGCTGTATCCGGTCGTCGATTGCGCGACCGAGCATCCGTCGTACGAATCGCTCGGCGAAGGCTATTTCCTGACGGCGGACGCGATGCGCTGGTTCAAGCGCCAGTATTTCGACGACGGCGCCGATCGCGCCTCGCCGCTTGCGAGCCCGCTTGCCGTGGTGGACGTGTCAGGCGCGGCGCCGGCCACCATCGTCAGCGCGGAATTCGATCCGCTGCGCGACGAGGCCGAAACGTATGCGTTGCGTCTCGCACAGGCCGGCACGCCGGTGTCGCTCGTGCGCTGGCCGGGCCAGTTGCACGGCTTCGCGAGCATGCTCGGCGCGGTCGACGCGGCCGACCGCGTGCTGACGTTCGGCGCCGACGCGCTGCGCCGCGCATTCGACGCGACGGAGGCGCCATGACGCTCGCCAGTACGCTGGAAATCGTCGACGAGCTGCGTGCGGGGCGAATGGTCCTGCTCGTCGACGAAGAGGATCGCGAAAACGAAGGCGATCTCGTGATCGCGGCCGATCACGTGACGCCCGAAGCGATCAACTTCATGGCCCGCTTCGGACGCGGGCTGATCTGCCTGACGCTGACCGCCGCGCGCTGCGAGCAACTGAGGCTGCCGCCGATGGCCGATCACGACGGCACGCCGTTCGGCACCGCGTTCACCGTCAGCATCGAGGCGGCCGAAGGCGTGACGACCGGCATTTCGGCGGCCGATCGCGCGCGGACGATCCGCGCGGCGGTTCGCTCGGGCGCGCGCCCCGACGATCTCGTGCAGCCCGGCCACGTGTTTCCGATCGCCGCGCGCCCGGGCGGCGTGCTGGTGCGCGCGGGGCACACCGAGGCCGGCTGCGATCTCGCTGCGCTCGCCGGGCTCACGCCCGCGTCGGTGATCTGCGAGGTGATGAACGACGACGGCACGATGGCGCGCCTGCCCGAGCTGAAGACGTTCGCCGCGCAGCACGGCCTGAAGATCGGCACGATCGCGGATCTGATCCATTACCGCCGCGAGCACGAATCGCTCGTCGAGCGAGTCGGCGAACGGCCGTTGCATACGCCGTGGGGCCGGTTCCGCGCGATCGAGTATCGCGACACCGTGCACGGCGCGCCGCATCTCGCGCTGGTGCGCGGCGAGCCACATCCGGCGGCGCCCGTGCTGACACGCGTGCACGAATGCCATTCGCTGCTCGACCTGCTCGATGCGGAGCCGTCCGCGCATTCGTGGCCGCTGCACGCGGCGCTGCAGCGCATCGATGCGGCCGGCTGCGGCGTCGCGGTGCTGCTCGACTGCGACCTGCGCGGCGACGCGCTGCGAACGCCGGCCGGCCATGCGCGCCGCGACGGCCGCGTGTCGGGGATCGGGTCGCAGATCCTGCGCGAGCTCGGCGTGCGGCGGCTGAACGTGCTGTCGAGCCCGTTCCGGCTGCCGGCACTGTCGGGGCACGATCTGGAAATCATGGCGTTCATCCCGCTTGGCGACGACGATCCGGAAAGCGCGCGTGCCGCGCAGGGGAGCCCGCTGCGGGCGGCGTGATGCGCGGCTGACGGCGTCCGGCACGCGCGTCGTCGCGCCAGCTCGCGGCGTTTCCGCCTGACAGGCTATCGTTTGTTTTTATGAGATACAGTCTCGGATTTGTATTTTTACGATACATACCATAGACTGTATTTTCCGATTACAAACGATCGCCTGTCATTGCGCGGAGAGCCCATGGCATTCCCTGTCCAGACCTTGAGCCAGTTGCGCCCGATCCTCGTCGGCTTCCGGAAGTCGGCGGGGTTCACGCAGGCGCAACTCGCCGCCCGCCTCGGCGTCACGCAGCAGTCGTATGCACAGCTCGAAGCCAATCCGTCCGCGGTCAGCATCGACCGGCTGTTCAAGGTGCTGAACGTGCTCGGCGTGCGCCTGACACTCGACCCGGGCACGCCGGACGAAGGAACTGCACCCGGCGCGGCCGCGCCGGTTCCCGCCAGGCGCGTGCCGGCCACGCGCCGGCACGCGCCCGATATGCCGGACATGCCCGTTACGCCGGCCCGTTCGCCGGCTGCCGCGCAGGCTCCGGCCGCTGCCGCCGCACGGAAACGGCCGGCCTCGGCGAAGCCCGGCAAGCCCGGCGGCGCGAAACGGGAGGACTGGTGACGATGGTCCGCCGCCCTCGCCTCAATCGCCTCGACCTGTGGATGAACGGCATCCCGGTCGGCTACTGGGAAGTCCGGCGCGGCGTCGAACGCCTCGTCTACCTGCCGGCGTGGATCGACGATCCGCAGGGGCGTCCGCTGTCGCTGTCGTTGCCGTTCACGCCCGGCAACCAGCCGCATCAGGGCGCGATCGTCGCCGACTACTTCGACAACCTGCTGCCGGACAGCCAGTCGATCCGCCGCCGCATCGCCCAGCGCTACCGGCTCGGCTCGACGGCGCCGTTCGAGTTGCTCGCGTCGATCGGCCGCGATTGCGTCGGTGCGCTGCAACTGCTGCCGCCCGACGAGACGCCCGTCGACCTGCAAGCGATCGACGGCACCGTGCTCGACGACGCGGCCGTGGCCGACGTGCTGCGCCACGCGACCGCCGCGCCGCTGCCCGGCCACGCGGAGCCGGAGGGCGAGCTGCGGCTGTCGATCGCCGGCGCGCAGGAAAAGACCGCGCTGCTGCGCCGCGGCGGCCGCTGGCTGCTGCCGTCGGGCAGCACGCCGACCACGCATATCTTCAAGCTGCCGCTGGGGCGTGTCGGCAACATGCAGGCCGACATGCGGACGTCGGTCGAGAACGAATGGCTGTGTTCGAAGATCGTCGCGGCCTACGGCCTGCCGGTCGCCGCCTGCGACATCGGCCGGTTCGACGATCAGAAGGCGTTGATCGTCGAGCGCTTCGACCGCCGGCCCTCTCGCGATGGCACGTGGATCCTGCGGCTGCCGCAGGAGGACATGTGCCAGGCGACCGGCACGCCGTCGGCCGCGAAATACGAATCCGACGGCGGCCCGGGCATCGCGACGATCATGGGCATCCTGGCGAATTCCGCCGATGCCGCTCAGGACCGGATGAATTTCTTCGTCACCCAGCTCGTGTTCTGGGTGCTCGCGGCCATCGACGGCCACGCGAAGAATTTCAGCATCGCGCATCTGCCGGGCAACACGTACCGCAGCACGCCGCTGTACGACGTGCTGTCCGCGCACCCGATCATCGGCACGCGGCGCAACCAGCTCCCGCCGCGGCGCGCGCGGCTCGCGATGGCCGTGTGCGGCAAGAATCGCCATTACGTGATCGGCGACATCCAGCCGCGTCACTGGATCGCGCAAGGCGCGCGCGTCGGTCTGACCGAAGCCGACGTGCGCGCCGCCATGGCCGACGTGGCCGCACGCACCGGGCAGGTGATCGCCGATGTCGCGTCGCGCATTCCAGCGGGCTTCCCGGCGGACGTGGCCGATGCGATCTTCGACGGGATGCGCCGCCTGGCGCGCAAGCTGGGCGCGGTCGACTAGGGCCCGCTCACGCTGGATAACGCACGTTCACCGCCTGGAAAGAATCATTCGCGGGAGCAGCGCGGGTGCGTGCCCCCGCACGCCCGGCGTCGGATCATCCACGTGGACGATGCGCCCCGGCACCGACTCCGCACAATGGTCGCCGTGCCCATTCCCGATGCCCGCCCGACATGGAACCCGCCGCGCTCGATACCGCGTTCAGCCCGCTGCAGATCGGCCCGCTGTCGCTGCGTAACCGCCTGATCAAGTCCGCGACCAACGAAGGGATGACGCCGAACGGCGTGCCATCGCGTGCGCTCGTCGGGTTTCACGAGCGCATCGCCGCAGGCGGCGCCGCGCTGACGACCGTCGCGTACTGCGCGATCAGCGACGACGGCCGCACGTTCGTCGACCAGGCACGGCTCGATGGGCCGACGATCAGGCAGTTCCGCGCGCTTACCGACGCGGTCCATCGTCACGGTGCGGCGGCATCCGCTCAGATCACGCACGGCGGCTGCTTCACGTTCTTGCCGGCGCTGTCGACGAAGCGACCGTTGAGCGCGTCGGGCGGCTTCAACAAGGTCGGCGTGATGAGCGGCCGTTTCCTGAAGCAGGCGATGACGCGCGACCAGATGACCGCGATCGCCGACGAATTCGCACGGGCCGCACGCCATGCCCGCGACGCGGGCTTCGACGCGGTCGAGATCCACATGGGGCACGGCTATCTGCTGAGCCAGTTCCTGTCGCCGCTGTACAACCGCCGCCGCGACGCGTACGGCGGCGATGCGGCGCGGCGCGCGACGTTCCCCGTCGAGGTGCTGCGCCGTGTGCTCGACGCGGTCGGCCGCGATCTCGCCGTGGTCTGCAAGATCGGCGTGACCGAAGGCGTGCGCGGCGGCGGCACCGCCGACGACGCATGCGAGATCGCGCGGCGGCTCGAGGCCGAAGGCGCGCACCTGCTCCTGCTGAGCGGCGGGATGAATGTCGAATCGGTATGGCAGCTGTTCGGCAGCCCGCTGCCTGGCGATGCGCGCGCGAATGCCGACAACGCGATCGTGCGCACCGCGATGACGCTGCAGAAGCTCACCGAGCCGAAGCTGGGCGCGTTTCGCGAGATGTATTTCCTCGAGCATTCGAAGAAAGTGCGCGCGGCTGTCCGGATGCCGCTCGCCTATCTCGGCGGCGTGCGCTCGCGCGAGAATGTCGCGCTGGCGATGCGCGAAGGGTTCGACGCGGTGGCGCTGGCGCGCGCGCTCCTGTTCGACCCGGGCTTCGTGGACGCGCTGCGCGACGGACGAATCGCGCAGTCGGGCTGCACGTCATGCAACCGCTGCGTCGTGTCGATGTACACGCCCGGCGGTACCGCGTGCGTGCTCAAGGCGCCGAACGACCCGGCGCCGAACCGGATGCCGGCCGCGGGCGCGTGAGGTCGGGGGGCGCCTGATTCCGCTTTTGTGGCCGTGGTCGCAACGACTGCCGCTGCCGCCGCCGTTCAGCCCGCGTCGCGGGCGCGGGCCAGCGCCGCGAGGTTCCCTTCACCGAATCCGTGGTGCCCCTGGCGCTGCACGATCTCGAAGAAGATCTCGCCGGGCCGGCGCTTGACGAAGGTCTGAAAGAACAGGCGCGGCGCACCATCGCTGCCGATCTCGCCGTCGACCAGCACCGCGCGGCGGCGCAGCGCATCGAGATCGACGCCGTGCCCCGGCAGCCGCGCATCGACTTCGTCGTAGTAGCGTGCCGGCGGCTCGATGAATTCCACGCCGTTCGCGCGCAGTGCATCGACGCTCGCGAGGATGTCGTCGGTCGCCAGCGCGACGTGCTGGACGCCTTCGCCCGGATGATCCGGCAAATACGCGTGCATCAGCTCGGTGCGCCGCGTGCCCTCCTCATAGACCGGAATCCGCAGCGCGCCGCACGGCGACACCATCACGCGCGATTCTTCCGATACGTGCCAGTGCGCGTCGATTTCGTGGATTTCACGGAAATGCAGCAGGTCGTGGTAGAAGTCGAGCCACTCGCGCATGCGCCCCGCGCCGACCGTCTGCGTGAAATGATCGACCTGCTGCAGGCCGGTGCCCACGCAGTCGAGATCGGTATGCGCGGTCGCGATGTCGATCGGCCGGAAATCGATGTCGAAGATCGAGATGTCGCCGACGCCGCCGCGCTGGCCGTCCCGCCCGCGCCAGCGGTCGACGAAATAGAGGTGCGAATCGCCGATCCCCTGGATCGCGGGAATCTTCAACTCGCCGACCCCGATGCGCTCGCCCTCGAACGCCCACGCGCCAAGCTCGATCGCACGCTCGAACGCGCGCCGTGCGCTGGCCACGCGCAGTCCGATCGCGCACACCCCCGTCCCGTATTCCTCCGCGTAGCGCGCGGCGAACGAATCGGGCTCGGCGTTGATCAGGAACTGCATCTGCCCTTGGCGGTACAGCGTGACGTGCTTGCTGACATGGCGCGCGATCGCCTTGAACCCGAGCTGCTCGAAGCGTTGCGCGAGCGCGCCCGGCACCGGTGCCGCGAACTCGACGAATTCAAGCCCGGCCATCCCGAGCGGATTGGCGGCCGGATCGGCGACGGGCGGCGTATCGCAGGACGAGGGGGGGGAATTGCCGGGCATTCCAGTCTCCGGAGGCATGCGGTCGATGGGGATGACGCCCGGCGCGTGCGGCAGGCCCGGCCGATTCAGCGGCCGGACATCCGCCCGATTCGGGCGAGGTTTTGATGGTCCCGATTTTAACCAGATCGTTCACGGCGGCACACCCTGGCCGAACGGGATATCGGTGTCTCGCCTAGTGCAAACCCGGAAAGCGTTCGATAATCGCACACTATAGAACGATAATCGCGCAATTTGACCGATCGGCTAATTGCCGTGACCGGGCGCGCGTCCTATTCTCCGTTCACCCATCGACTTCAATGCAGCATCGGACGCGGCGCCGCCGCGATTCCACGATGCGCCGTGCCAGGAGACTTCGCCATGACCCCAACTTTCGGCACCCTCGACGCAGCCGCCGGCGCCCGGGCGCGCAGCCAGGCCCGCAAGGCCGCGATCGGCAGCTTCGTCGGCGCCGTCGTCGACTGGTACGACTTCCTGCTGTACGGGATCGTCGCCGCGCTCGTGTTCAATTCCGAATTCTTCCCGAAGATCAGCCCGACGATGGGCACGCTCGCGGCGTTCGCGACCTTCGGCGTCGGCTTCCTGTTCCGTCCGCTCGGCGGCGTCGTGTTCGGCCATTACGGCGACCGGCTCGGCCGCAAGCGGATGCTGGTGCTGACCGTGATGCTGATGGGGCTGTCGACCGTCGCGATCGGCCTGTTGCCGGGCTTCGCGACGATCGGCTGGTGGGCGCCCGTGCTGCTGGTGCTGATGCGTGCGATCCAGGGTTTCGCGGTCGGCGGCGAATGGGGCGGCGCGGCGCTGATGGCCGTCGAGAGCGCGCCGAAGCAGAAGAAGGCGTTCTACAGCAGCGGTGTGCAGGTCGGCTATGGCGTCGGGCTCGTGCTGGCCACGGGGATCGTGTCGATCCTGAGCCACACGCTCGGCGAGGCCGCGTTCAAGTCGTGGGGTTGGCGCCTGCCGTTCGTGTTCAGCATCGTGCTGGTGCTGATCGGGCTGTGGGTCCGCAAGAGCATGGACGAGTCGCAGGAATTCGTCGAGAAGGTCGAGCACGGCAACCGCAAGCTGCGCCTGCCGGTGCTCGAAGCATTGACGCACCATCCGAAGGCATTCCTGCTGATCGTCGCGCTGCGGCTCGCCGAGCTGTTCACGATGTATATCGTCACCGCGTTCGCGCTCAGCTATTCGACGTCGAACCTCGGCCTGTCGCGCGACCTGTTCCTGGACATCGGCCTGCTGGTCGGCGCCATCAGCTGCGTGACGATCCCGTGCTTCGCGTGGCTGGCCGACCGTTTCGGCCTGCGCCGCATCTACCTGATCGGCGCGCTGATCGGTCTCGCGTCGGCGGTGCCGTTCTTCGTCGCGCTGGAATCGCGCTCGATCGCGTGGATCGTGCTGTTCTCGATCCTGTTGGCGAATGCCGCGCACGACATGGTCGTGAGCGTCCAGCAGCCGCTTTTCACCGAGCTGTTCGGCGCGGAATATCGCTACAGCGGCGCAGGTGTCGGTTATCAGTTCGCGAGCGTGGTGGGCGGCGGGTTCACGCCGTTCATCGCGGTGGCGCTGGTCAGCGTGGCCGGCGGCTCGTGGCACCTCGTCGCCGGTTATCTCGCGGTGGGCTGCCTGATCTCGCTGGTGGTGGCCGCGCGGATGCGGGCGGCGCAGTGAGGACGTGACGGAATGGCCGGCCCGATACGCGGCCGGCCATTTCACACCGGCTGCCATCCCCGGCCAGCCGGATGGCCCCACCCCCACCCAACGTCAAACACCGTCAATCGCACGCGCGGAAGCCCTTTTTCCCCTCTGAACATTCCACGGTGCCCGCCGACCAATGGCATCATATGGGCCTACGTCAGTCACCGATACGCCCCCATATCATGTCGAATCTCATCGTCCACGGCGGCACCCCGCTGCGCGGGGACATCAAGCCGTCCGCGAACAAGAACGCCGTCCTGCCGATTCTGTGCGCCACCCTGTTGACCGATCAGCCGCTGCGCCTCGTCGGCGTGCCGGACATCACCGACGTGCGCAAGATTCTCGACATCTTCCGCACCCTCGGCAGCGACGTGTCGGTCGATTTCACGACGGGCATCCTCGAGCTCCACCATCGCAACACGACGTTCGACCCGGCCGTTCACCGCCTGCCCGAGGCGATGCGCTCGTCGATCATGCTGATTCCGCCGCTGCTCGCGCGCTTCGGCGTCGCGCGTCTCGAGAACGACGTCAAGGGCTGCACGCTCGGCGTGCGCGAAATCGATCCGCACGTCGAGGTGTTCGAGCGCTTCGGCGCGCATATCCAGCGCACGCCCGATTCGCTGATCGTCCGCGCCGACGGCCCGCTGACGGCCAACGATCACTGGCTCGACTACGCATCGGTCACGACCACCGAAAACTTCGCGCTGTGCGCAACCGCGGCCCGCGGCACGTCCACGCTGATGAATGCGGCGTCCGAGCCGCACGTGCAGGAGTTCTGCCAGTTCCTCGCGATGATCGGCGTCGCGATCGAGGGCATCGGCACGTCGCGCCTGTGCGTGACGGGCGGCGGCAAGCTCGGTGGCGGCGAATTCCGTTTCGCCGAGGATTTCCACGAAATCGCGACGTTCCTGGCGCTCGGCGCGATCACGGGCGGCGACATCACGGTGCGCAACTCGTCGCCGGAGCATTTCCCGCTGATCGACCGCACGTTCGCGAAATTCGGCGTGAACGTCACGCACCGCGACGGCTGGTCCCGCGCGGAACGCGACGGCCCGCTGCGCGTGCGCCGGCCGTTCACGCAGAACATCCTGACGAAGGTCGAAGCCGCGCCGTGGCCATACCTACCGGTCGACCTGCTGCCGATCTTCATCGCACTCGGCGTGCGTGCCGAAGGTAGTGCGATGTTCTGGAACAAGGTGTACGACGGCGCGCTCGGCTGGTCCGGCGAACTGTCGAAGTTCGGCGCCCATGTGCTGTTGTCGGATCCGCACCGACTGATCACGTTCGGCGGGCTGCAACTGACGCCGGCGCGCGTCGAGAGCCCGTACATCATCCGCGTCGCGATCGCGCTGCTGATGGTGGCCGCGAGTATCGAAGGCCGTTCGGAAATCATGAACGCGCTGCCGATTCGCCGCGCGCATCCGCATTTCGTCGAAAACCTGCGTTCGGTCGGCGCGAACGTCGAGTGGACGAGCAGCGAGTAAAGCGCGTACGGATGCGGCGCGCGCGTAACGGTCGCGCCGCATCCGGCTCTTCCGCTTGTTCAATTCGATCGTCGGCGTCGCTCAAACGGGGGCACTTCCAATCGTCGCTCCTCAGGCAAACGGATTTCGCAACACTGGACCACCGTCCACTCGCAAGCCGTCGTGCATGTCCTCGGTGTACAAGTATTCACATCCCTCGATCGAAGCAGTTGCCACGATGCACGCGTCGTGGAAGGACAAGCGGTGCCACTCTGCGAGCCGTCGCGCGAGGCCGTGCGCATCGACGGTGAGCGGCACGATATCGCACAAACTCCTGATCGGCTCCAGGAACTTCCCCACCTCGCGCCATGGCATCCGCAATTTGCGGTTGCACACACTGGCGACTTCATTCAGTACCTGGACGCTGATCGTCGGCCGCCGAAGGAACAGCGCCTCTACACGGTTTGCCTTGGTTTCATCCTCGGACAGCAGATAAAGCACAACATTGCTGTCGACGAACGACTTCTCCGCATTAATCCTGCTCATTCGCATCGTCACGGCTGAACTTGAAATCGGCTGGCAGCTTGCCCCTGAAACACCTCAACCGCTCCAGAAGCTCGTCGGGCCTCGGCTTGCGACTCACCGCGAAAACCCGAGGGCTATCGACCACGATTTCGATATCGTCCCCTTCGCGGAGCTCCAGTGCGTCGACCACACTGGCCGGAAGGCGAACTGCCAGACTATTGCCCCACTTTGCGACCTGCATATGAGGTGCGGATGCGGCACACTCGCGTTGCTCATCGACTCGCGCGATAATCGCCCACTCCTGCGCGAACACCGCGCCCCTGCCCGTCCGGCTCTCACGATGAAAAACCCCGATCTCGACCGACGCGACTGGATTGCCGGCCTCGAAAAAGGCCTGATGATCCTCGAGGCGTTCGACAGCCAGCACGCGCGGATGACGCCCACCCAGGCCGCCGCCCGCACCGGCCTCACGCGCACCGCCGCGCGGCGCTACCTGTTGACGCTCGAATCGCTCGGCTACGTCCATACCGACGGCAAGCTGTACGGCCTCACGCCACGCGTGCTGCGGGTCGGCTGGTCGTACTTCGATTCCGCGCGCCTGCCGCGCATGGTCCAGCCGTACCTGCAGCAACTGAGCGCGTCGCTGAACGAGTCGGCGTACGTCAGCGTGCTCGACGGCTGGGAACTCGTGTTCATCGCCCGCAACGGCGTGTCGCGCGTGATGACGACCGGTTTCGTGCTCGGCGCGCGCGTGCCGGCCCCGCTGACGTCGCCGGGCGTCGTGCTGCTCGCGCATCATCCGGATCGCGAGGCCGTCCGTGCCTGGCTCGACGACACCGAACTCGCGCCGTTCACGCCGCACACGATCACCAACAAGGCACGCCTGCTCGAACAGGTCGACCACGCGCGCGACGCGGGCTTCGCGGCGATCGAGCAGCAACTGCAGGTCGGCGTGCGCGGCATCGCGGTGCCGCTGAAGAATCGTCATGGCGAAGTCGTCGCCGCGCTGAGCACGAACATGCCGATCGGCGCGGAGACAACCGATGCGGCCGTGCGGCGCGTGCTTCCGCATCTGCAGGAAACCGCGCTCGCGATGCTGAACGTGCTTTAGGCGTCCGGGCCGCGCGCGTACACAAACGTCCCGCCCGCGACGCTCACCCGATCCGCCACCACCGCGGCAGCAGATCGCGCACTTCCCGCCGCCGGTAACGATCGTCGATCAGATGCACGACGCCCTCGTCGTGCTCGGTGCGGATCACGCGCCCGGCCGCCTGCACGACCTTCTGCAAGCCCGGGTACAGATACATGTAGTCGTACCCGTTGCCGAAACGCGCATCCATCGCCCGCCGCATCTGCTCGTTGACATCGTTGACCTGCGGCAGCCCGAGCGTCGCGATGAACGCGCCGATCAACCGCTCGCCGACCAGATCCACGCCTTCCGAAAACGCACCGCCGAGCACCGCGAAGCCGACGCCGCGCCCGCCCGCGTCGAAGCGCGCGAGAAACGCGTCGCGCTCGCTTTCGGCCATGCCGGGCGCCTGGGCCCACACGGGCACGTCCGGATGGCGCGTCTGCATCAGCGCGACGACGCGCCCGAGGTAGTCGAAGCTGCTGAGAAAACCGAGGTAGTTGCCGGGCCGCGTCGCATACTGCGCGGCGATCAGGTCGGCGATCGGTTCGAGCGAACGGTCGCGGTCGCGCCAGCGCGTCGACACGTGGCTCGCGACGCGCACGGTCAGTTGCTCGGCGCGGAACGGCCCGTCGACGTCGAGCCAGCCCGTATCGGCCGGCAACCCGAGCGTGTCGCGATAGAAATGGAACGGGCTCAGCGTGCCGGAGAACAGCACGGTCGCGCGCGCGGCTTCGTAGCGCGGGGCGAGAAAGCCGGCCGGAATCACGTTGCGCACGCACAGCGTCGACTGGAGCCGGCGGCGACGCCCGGCCGGCGCGACGCCGTCGAGCCCCGACTGGCGCGGCAGCGGCTCGCCGTGCAGCGTCGCGTCGAAGATCGACGCGCTGTCGAACGCGTCGGCAAGCACGCCAAACTGGATCGCCTCGAAATGAAAGCGCAGCAGCGCATCGCCGTTCGCGCGCGGCGCGTCGGTCAGGTGTTCGCCGATCGCCGCGACGAGATTCTGCACGGCCGACACGATCGGCCCCGGGATCTCCGGGTATGCCGCGTAGCGCTCGGCCTGCGCGCGGTTGACCGTGCCCCATGCGCGCGCAAGCCGGTCGAACGCCTTGCGCAGTGCGGCGGGTGCCGCCTCGCGCGCGGCCGCGAACGCGAACGGGTCGAGCGATGCGCTGTACATCTTGCGTGCGCGATCGAGCAGGTTGTGCGCCTCGTCGACGAGCACGCCGACGCGCCACTGGTTCTGCTGCGCGAGCGTGTGCAGCATCGCGTTGCCGTCGTAGTAGTAGTTGTAGTCGCCGATCATCATGTCCGACCAGCGCGCGAGCTCCTGCGCGAGGTAGTACGGACAGACGTCGTGCGCGAGTGCCGCGTCGCGCACGGTGTCGCGATCGAGCATGCCGGCACCGATCGCAGCGTCGCGCGCGGCCGGTAGCCGGTCGTAGAAGCCTTGCGCGAGCGGGCACGATTCGCCGTGACACGCACGGTCCGGATGCTCGCACGCCTTGTCGCGCGCGACGAGTTCCAGCACGCGCAGCGGCAGCGCCGGCGTGCCGGCGCCGAGCGTGGTTGCTGCTTCGAGCGCGAGCGCGCGGCCGGGCGTCTTCGCGGTCAGGAAGAACACGTGATCGAGCTCGCCCTCGCCGCACGCCTTCAGCAACGGAAAGACCGTGCCGAGCGTCTTGCCGATGCCGGTCGGCGCCTGCGCCATCAGGCAGCGTTCGTCGCGCGCCGCCCGATAGACGGACACCGCCAGCTCGCGCTGCCCGCTGCGGAATTGCCCATGCGGAAACGTCAGCGCACGCAGCGCTTCATCGCGGGCCGCGCGGTGCGCGGTCTCACGCTCGGCCCAGCCGACGAAGCACGCGCACTGCTCGGCGAAGAACGCGGCGAGCACGCTCGCGCTCAGCGTTTCCGTCAGCACGGTCTCGCGTTCGGACACGATATCGAAATACACGAGCGCGACGTCGATTTCGGCGAGGCCGCGCGCGTCGCACATCAGGTGCGCGTAGACCTTCGCCTGTGCCCAGTGCAACGCGCGGTGATTGGCCGGCATCGCGTCGAGGCTGCCGCGATAGGTCTTGATCTCCTCGAGGCGGTTCGCGACCGGATCGTAGCCGTCCGCGCGTCCGCGCACCGTGAGCGTGCCCCACGTGCCGGCCAGCGCGATCTCGGTTTCGTAGCGCGCACCGCGCTTCGACGTGACGGCGCCGTGGCCGGCAATGCCTTCGAGCGCGGTCGGTGCGGGCGTGAAGCGCAGGTCGAGATCGCCGCGTCGCGCGGTGAACTCGCACATCGCCCGCACCGCGACGACATAGCTCATGCGGACAGCCCCGCCGTTTCGACCGGCTCGATGCCGGCGCCCGCGCCGGCCCATTCGACATCGACGACGCGCACCGGCATGCCGTGCGCGATGCAGTACGCGAGCCAGCGCGTCTGGTTGTCCTGCAGCCGATCGCCGGGGCCTTTCACCTCGATCAGCTCGTAGCGCCGTTCGCCGGGCCAGAACCGGACGAGATCCGGCAACCCCGAGCGGTTGCTGCGGATGTCGGCGAGCAGGCGCGTGAACCACAGCCGCAGGTGCTCGGGCGGCAGGCAGGCCAGCGCCTCGTCGAGCAGCGCGTCGGTCAGCACGCCCCAGAACACGAACGGCGATTGCAGCCCCATCTTCGTCGCGTAGTGACGGCGGATCGTGTCGCGGTATGCGCCGGAGTCGAGTTGCGCGAAACAGGCGGCGAATGCATCCGTGCGACGCACCGCGAAATCGGGTGCATGCAGGTCGGCCGGGCCGCGCTGGAACGGGTGAAAGAACGCACCGGGCACGGCCGCGAACACGGGCTCCCAGCACAGCAGCCCGAACAGCGAATTGATCAGCGTGTTCTCGACGTAATGAACCGGCGCATCGGGCTGCGCAAGGTGGTCGCGCACCGCGAATTCGACGCTGACGAACGCTTCGGGGCGCGCCAGCACGAGCGTCTCGCGCGGCGCGCCCGGCGCGGCGGCTGCGCGTTCGACCCGCTGCCCGAGACGGCGCTGCAGGCGCGGCAGCATCCGCTCGACGCGCTGGCGCTCCTCGTCGCTTTCGAAGCCGCCGCGCGCGTCGAGCGCCAGCGAGAGCGCGTCGCCGTCGCGACCGCAACGTTCGAGCACGCGAATGCGCCGATGCCGGCTGCCCGGCCACGCGCTGCGCGCATACGCGTCGAGCGCGGCGGTCCAGTCGGCGCGGCGCTCGCAGGTCTGCCCGAGCGTGAACAGCAGCTTCGCGCGGCGCGTCGCGAGCCACGGCTGCGCGCAGTCGACCGTGTCGATCGCCTGCAGCAGCGCGTCGAACGGCAGGCCGTCGGGCCACGCGTCGAGTGCGTCGCGGCAGGTCTGCAGCGCGAGATACGCATCGACGTCGCCGCGCTGCTGGAACGCGCGCGACGACGGCGCGAACGGCACGCTTTCGTACTGGAACACGCCGAGATCGGCGAGCACGAATTCGCGCCAGTCCTGATGCAGATTGCCGAAGAACATCAGCCGCAACCGGTCGCACAGCGCGCCGACCGTCACGCGCAGCACGCGATCGCCGGCCTGCGCGCACCACGCGTCGAGCGGCTGCGCGACCGCGTGCCCGGGCCGCAGCCGTTCGAGCCAGTCGGGCTTGCGCTCGCCCGCGTGCGCGGCGAGCGCCGGAAACATCGTCAGCAAATCGGCCTTGGTCGACAGCGCGAACAGCGCGTCGAGCGTGAGTGCAGGCGCCGGATCGACCCAGCCGAGTTCGACGAGCGGCGCGGCCGCGTCGAGCGTGCTGCCGATTTCGTCGTACACGAGCTTGCTGGCGCGGAACTCGGCGCCGTTGCGCATCAGCATCCGCACGAGCAACGCGCGCGACGCCTGCGGCAGCCGCGCGAAATGTGCGAGAAACGCGTGTTCGTGCGTGTCGAGCAGGTCGTCGTAACGCTCGCCGAGCCAGGCCAGCGCGCGTTCGAAATTGGTCAGGTAGTAAAACGCCGGGGGCGTCGGCGATGCAGGCGTCACGGGGATCGATCACTGTACGTTTGTACAGGTTCGAATCATATCAAATGTGACGAAACGTGCCGCACGCCGCGGCTTCGCGGCATCGGCCGGCTACCCCTCCAATCCGCCGGCCCCGTTCAGAACTGGTAATTCACCGACATGTCGAACACGCCGTTGGTCGACTGCTGCGTGATCGGGCTGCGCCGCGCGCGGCCGACGAGTTGTTCGATCGCACCGTCCATCGTCACGAACCAGTGCTTGTTGACGAACCAGACCATCGTCACGCCGGCGCCGAACGACTTCATCCCCGCGCCCGGCGAATAGGTCGACAGGCCCGAGCGCGCGGACGCCGCCGGGGTCACGCCGAACCAGCTGTTCATGTAGCGCGAGTCGGCGAACGACACGGTCGGCCCGGCGAACCAGAAGAAGTGTTCGTTGCTGCCGGGCATCGGCATGTACGCGGAGAAATCGCCGATCCAGCCGTTCGAGCCGCCGATGCTGCGCCGTACATCCGCGCGCAGCACGAGCGGGAAATCCTTCGAGATCACGTAATCGGCCGCGAGCTTCATCACCGGCGCCGCGTTGATGTTGTCGAGCCCGTTCAGGTGGCCCAGATCGTCGGCCGAACGGCGCCCGAGGTCATAGCCCACCGACATGCTCACGCGCCAGTTCGGCCCGCGCAGCACATTCGCGCCGAGCCCCTCGCCCGTCGACAGGAAGAACAGGTCGCGATAGCGCACGTCGAAATTCGGGCCGCCCATCACGCGATAGCGATCGGAGCCCGCATAGCGCGGCTGCAGCGTCATCGCGGCGCCGACGCTCACCTGCCACGTGGGGACGGTCGGACTGAACAGTTTCTGCAGCGGGACACCCGCCGAGTATTGCCATTCGCCGAGCGGCGAAGGGGTCTGGGCTGCCGCATCGCGGGCCCCGGCCGCCGCCAGCGCGGCGAAGGCCGACAGGCCGGACACGAACCGGCGGGCGCCGGGTGACAACAACGGGCGGGCAACGGTCATCAAGGCGGTCTCCGTCGGTTGCGCGAAACGAACCTGAGGGAAAGCGCATCGCACCGGATCGGCTGCAACGGCTGGCCGCCGACGGCACGAACGTAGCGTGCGCTGAATTAGTGAACATCCTACGCGACGCGCGCGACGCCGCAAAGCGCCCGTTGAATACGGGCACTTTGCCGGCGTCCGGGCATCCGGCATCCGGGCGTCCGGCGTCCCGCACGCGCCGGCGCCGGGTTGCGGAATCAGAAGCGCTCGACGTGATAGTCGCCGGCGAGCGCGGCCGGACTGCGCGTCGACATCATGCGCGAGAAGCTGTCCGCGAGCCGTCCGAGCGCGAGTTGCTTCTGGCTCGCGTCCCAGTGCGTGTAGGTGTCGTACGCGGAGTCGTCGAACGACACGGTGACGGCGACCGGCCGCCCGCTGGCGCGAAAGCCGATATGCAGCACGCCGCCCGGCAATTCCTCGATGTGATAGCGCAACGAACGCGACTCGAAATAGCGGCCCAGCACCTGAGCGATCGCGCGCTTGTCCGGCGATTGCACGTGGATGTCCATGATGGTCCTCCTTTCAGTGGGCGCGCGGCCGGCCGCGGTTCGCTGCGCCCGCCCGGCATCCGCATCGGCGGCGGCTGCGACGGCGGATCGCCCAGTGGCGGGCCCAGGGGCACGGGCGGATCGACCGGATCGTCGTGCTCGGGCAGCATCGGGTCGGGATCGACGTCGGGCGTCGGTTCGGGACGGTGCAGCATGGATGGCGTGTTCATGTCGCTCCTGCGCAGCGGCTCGCGCGTGTCGATTGGCGCCGCGACCGTGCGCAAGCCGTGTGCCAACCCGTCGGGGTCAGCGATGCGCGTTTCCATGTCTCGAAACGCTCGCACATGACCGCAATCGCCGCCGCATACGTTCGCGTCGTAACGTATCCTTTTCCTGGGTTCATTCATCGCGATGTCCTCTCGTCCACGCCGGCGGCAAGCGTCATGCCGGCCGGCCGCGCGGGCATGACGCTTGCGCCCGTCGTTACTGCAAGGAGGTTCGACCATGACCGTATGCGCCACCGGCCGCCGCGACGCCGTGTCACCGGCTGCCGGCCTGCTCTCCCTCGCCACGTCGCGCCCGCCGTCCGAAGACAAGACGGAGGAGCGCATCGACGAAGGGCTCGAGGAGACATTTCCGGCCAGCGATCCGCCCGCCGTTGGGGGCGCGACCCGTATCGACCCCGACAAACCGTCCGGCCACCGCGAACGTCGTGCGCCCGACGCCCCACCACCGCCCCGCGATCACGGCTGACGGCGGCACCCCGGCCCGCGATGCGCGGCAGCGTAGCGCCGGCCGGCACAACCGGAGTGAACGCATGAAACGCATCGAACGTGCATGGCACGAAGTCAGCGGCGCCGCGGGCGTCGCGGCGCTCGCCGCGATCGAGAGCGCACTGGTACTGGCCATCGTCGTGATGACGGGCGTCGGCCACTAGTTCCGCACTCGCGGCCCGGCCATGGCTGCCGCCGTGGAAGATGTACAAGCCGGCTGGCAAATTTCTCCGTGGCCTGGCCCCGCAGGCCCGGCGTATGCCGATGGAACGCGGCACGCGTCCTGCTTCCGGATCGTCTCGCTCACGAAGGAGGCGTTCATGTATCGCGTCAACGAAATCATGTCGCGCGACGTGGTATGCGTCGCACCGACCGACACGATTCGCCATGCGGCCGAATTGATGCAGCGCTTCGACATCGGCGTGCTGCCGGTCTGCGACGGCACCGAGCTCGTCGCGATCGTGACGGACCGCGACCTCGCGGTGCGTGCGCTGTCGCACGGGCATTCGCCCGACACCGCCGTGAAGACGGTCGCATCCGCACCCGTGCAGTGGTGCGTCGAGGACGACGGCGTCGGCGACGTGCAGCAGCGGATGGCCGACGTGCAGTTGCACCGGATGCCGGTGCTCGACGGCCAGCACCGGATCGTCGGCATCGTGTCGCTCGGCGACATCGCGACGCGCGCGGGCGGCCCGGCACGCGACGAGCTGGCGAATACGCTCGAGGACGTGTCGCTGCCGCGCCGCCGCTGACGGGCGGCCCCCTCACCCGTGCGGCCCGCGAGTGCCTTCGGCGCGCCGCTTCGACCAGGAGAAAAGCGATGGCAACGGACCGAGCGCCGCGCACGCAGGCGCGCATTGCCGGCACCGCAGGCCGCTCGGCCGGCGGCCCCGGGCCGGACGTGATGGCCGCCGGCACGCTGGAAGACGATCGCGTGCTGACCCTGGATGGCGACGACATCGGCAAGGTCATGCACATCATGCTCGACGTCCGCTCCGGCCGGATCGCGTACGCGGTCGTGTCGTCGGGCGGCTTTCCCGGCATCGGCGACAAGCTGCTTGCGGTACCGTGGAATGTGCTGACGCTCGACGTCGAGCGCCGCTGCTTCGTGCTGCCGGTTCCGACCGAACGCGTGCGCGAAGCGCCGGGCTTCGAGCAGGACCGCTGGCCGGCGATGGCCGATCCGGCGTGGGCCGAGGCGCTGCACGCGCACTACGGCGCGTCGCCGTACTGGTTGATCGAGGAAGGTGAAACGGCCCTCGACGCGCCGCCTTACGAGGCGTCGCCGGGCGGCCCCGACAGCGACACGCGACGGCACTGACCGACGCGTGTGCCTACCGCGCCGGTCAGTGCGCGGCCGCGATCGAATGCGCGAGTGCGCGCGCGGCGCCCAGGTGCGCCTTCAGCGTCGGCAGCATGCCGGACGCGAACGCGCGGAGCTGCGGGTCGCGGCCATTGCGGGCTTCGGCTTCGTAGAGCCTGATCGCCGCTTCGTGCGCATCCGGCCCCGCCAGCGCGATATACGCGGTGTCGAACGCGTGGCCGTTACTGGTTCGCAGCGCGGTCACGGCCGGATCGACGAGCATCCGTGCCTGCACGGGCACGCCCTTTTGCGCGCCGAGCCGGCGCAATTCCGCGGCCATGCGGCCGTGATCGTCGATCATCCGGCGCGCGTAGGCCTTCACGTCAGGATTCGACGACCGGTCGAGCGCGAGCTGACTCGCCTGCACCTCCGTCTTGCCGACGATGCCGGCCTTGTCGACGAATTCGGCGTCGATGCCGGTCGGCCGCCGCGTCATGTCCGCCTCGTCGGCGGTCTCGCCGGGACGGACGACGCCCGGCGCGACATGAACCGACGAAGCAGGCAGCGCTTGCGCGTGCGCGAGTGCCGGTGTGCCGAACGTCGCAAGCACGCCCGCTACCAACGTGCACGCGGTGCCGGCCAACGCCAAGAATCGGCGCGGATTCCGGTTCCCGTCGTTCAGGTTCATTCCGACCTCCGCACCGGTTGACGGATCGGGCCGGCGCAACGCCGAAGCCCGCCGGTCATGCGGGACGATGCGCGGACGTGAAGCAATCCGTCCACGCGCCCTTGCTGACGGATGCGGCCGCGCGCCGTGCATCAGTGGCGCCGTCCGGCTTCGGCCGGTCCGTCGGCGGGCGCGACGTCGACGATCACGCCGGCCAGCGTCGGCATGTCGACCGGCTTGCACAGATACGCATCGAAGCCGGCGGCCATGACGCGTTTGCGGTCCGCCGTGCCCGCATGCGCGGTCACCGCGACGACCGGCAGATGCCCGCCGCCGTTCGGCAGATGGCGGATGTGATCGAGCAGCCAGAAGCCGTCGCCGTCCGGCATCGCGAGATCGGACAGCACGACGCTCGGGTGCTGCTGCGCGACCACGTCGAGCGCGTCCTGCCCCGATTGCGCGGTCGACACCTGGGCGCCGAGCGTTTCGAGCGCCGCCGCGAGGCTTGCGCGCGACGTCTCGTCGTCGTCGACCACCAGCACACGCTGGCCGTCGAGCGCGACCGCCGTCGACGCGCCGCTCGGCCGCAGCGGATGATCGGCCGGATCGTCGGCACCCCAGTCCACCGGCAGCATCACGGTCACGGTCGTGCCACGTCCCGCGCCGTCGCTCGTCGCCGCGACCTCGCCGCCGTGCAGCCGCGCGATGTTGCGCACGATCGACAGGCCGAGCCCGAGGCCGCGTTTCGGCGAGGCGGATGCGCCCTCCGGGCGGTTGAACGTATCGAACAGATGCGGCAGGCGTTCCGCGGCAATGCCCTGGCCCGTATCGGAGACCGACAGCCGCACGCGCGCGCCGGCCCGGGTCAGCGTCACCTTGATGCGGCCGCCCGGCGGCGTGAACTTGACCGCGTTCGACAGCAGGTTCGACAACACCTGGCGCAGACGCTCGCCGTCCGCCGAGATCACGCAACTGGCCATCGCGCACTCGGTCGACAACGCGAGGCCGCTCGCTTCCACGGTCCCGCCGAGTTCGCGCGCCGCTTCCCGCACGATCCGCACCAGGTCGACCGGCGTGCGTTCGAGCCGCATCCGGCCGGTCGCGAGCGACGATGCATCGAGCAGATCGCCGACCATCCGCGACAGCGACCGCGCGCTGCGATCGATCGCGTTGACCGCCTGATGCGCGAAACTCTGGCCGTCGCCACTGCGCAGCACCTCGACCCAGCCGTAGATCACGTTCAGCGGCGTGCGCAATTCATGCGACACGGTTGCCAGCAGTTCGTCCTTCAGCCGGTTCGACTCGTCGGCCTGCACGCGTGCGTCGCGCGCACCGCGCAGCGAACGCAGGCTGCGCCGCTCATCGTGGCGGCGTTCGTGCGCCTCGCGCAGCGTTATCGACAGGCCCATGCAATTGCCTTGCGCATCGACGATCGGCGACGCCGCGAAGGTCGCGCGAAAGCGGCCGCCGTCGTGCCGCAGGCACAGGATGTCGAGCGGGCCGGACGGCGCGCGCGCGTTGGCGAACGAGGCGGGAACGGGATGCAGGCGCAGCCAGCGCGGCGCGATCAGCGTCGTGACGTCGTGCCCGAGCACGGCCGCGGCGTCGATGCCGAAGATGCGTCGTGCAGCCGGGTTCCAGCTCGTGATCCGCCGCGCGGCATCGACGCCGACGATCGCATCCGGCGATGCGTCGACCACGCGGCGCAGCAGGACGTCGTCGAGCGAGCGTGGCGCGGGCGCCGGTTCGCGTCGCGGCAGGCGAGCGTCATCGTCGTCGGGATCGTCGGCGCCGTGCAGCCGGTCGCTGGCGAGCAGCGGCTTGACGGTCATCACGAGCATGCATTCGACGAAGCCGATCACGACGAACGCGCCGGCCTGCGCGAGCAGATCGGACAGCGGCGCATCGCGCCACCACAACGCACCGATCACGGCCACGCTCGCGACGATCGCGGCCAGGCCGCCGCCGAACGACGTCAGCCAGGCCGCAGCCGCGACACCGACGTAGAAAGGCAGCGGCGCAAACGGCTCGTGCGCGCCGACGACGTGTACCGCCCACACCTGCAGCGCGGACGCCACCCCGACGGCCAGCACGACCCATGCGCCCTGCCGGAACAGCTCACGGGTAAAGGTCCTCATCGTATCCCTGCATCGCGCCGGCGGCCGTCGCTCGACGGCGTGCCGCCTCGGCGGTCGGCACCTGCCAAGCGTGCCGGGCGAGCCCACAGGCCCCAGCAACGCGCGTACCCGGCACGGCATTCGGCCGTTTCGTCGTGCAAAAGCCGGTTGCGGGTGGCCGCCGCGTTCGCGCGGAACACGATTGCCGTTGTCAGTCGATTTTTTATCAAACCGCTGTAAAAAGGCATCGATGCGCCCGGCCGCTACGGCGTTCCGTCATGCGGCACCGCAATCGCGTGCTTCTTGGGGCAGCGGTCAGGACATTGGAAATTTCTATCTCGCGGCACCTTCCGGGCCGTTCCGCTGTCGGACGATAAAGATTGCAACGAAGGGGATGTGCGATGCCGATTTTCAAAACGGCGCGCTAACGCCTATGGCTGAATCAGCAAACCGTCCGAAGCAACGCGCCGACGCGCGCCGGCTGTCCGGCCGCTCCTCGGCGATGCGCACGTTGCTCGGCCGTATCGAGAAAATCGCACCGACCCGCGCCAGCGTGATGATCGCCGGCGAAAGCGGGGTCGGCAAGGATATCGTCGCGCGGCGGCTGCACGACCTCAGCGGGTGCCGCGACGGGCCGTTCGTGCCCGTCAACTGCGGCGCGATTCCGGCGGACATCGCGGAAGCGCAATTGTTCGGTCACGAGAAAGGCAGCTTCACCGGCGCGATCGCGCAGCGCGAGGGCTTCTTCGAAGCCGCGTGCGGCGGCACGCTGCTGCTCGACGAGATCGCGGAAATGCCCGCCTCGCTGCAAGTCAAGCTGCTGCGCGCGCTCGAGTCGAACACGATCGTGCGGGTCGGCGGCACCGAGGCGATTCCGCTCGACGTCCGCATCCTGTCGGCGACCCGCCACAATCCGGCAGAAGCCGTGCGCGACGGCCGGCTGCGCGAGGATCTGTTCTACCGGCTCGCCGCGTTCGCGCTGTACGTGCCGCCGCTGCGCCAGCGCAACGGCGACGTCGAGGCGATCGCGCACGAGTTCGTCGACGCGCTGAACGCGCGGCACCGCTCGCGCAAACGCCTCACCGACGCGGCGATCGCCGCGCTGCGCGCGTATTCGTGGCCCGGCAACGTGCGCGAGCTGCACAACACGATCGAGCGCGCGTACATCCTGGCGGACGACGGTATCGACGTCGCACTGCCAAAGCCGACGATGCTGCCCGACCACACGTCCGAAGACGCCATGGCGCTGCCGCTGGGCGCGACGCTGCATCATGCGCAGCAGCGCTTCATCGCGGCGACGTTGAACCACTTCGACGGCAACAAGCCGCAAGCCGCGAAAGCGCTCGGCATCAGCCTGAAGACGCTCTACAACCGGCTCGCGCTGATGCGCGACAGCGGCCACGCCTGAACACCGCCGCGCGTGCGGCACGCAGCGGCGCGGCCGGCGTCAGCCGCTCAAGGTCATGCGACCTTGAACTGCCCGACCGTCGTCGCGAGCGCGTTCGCCTGCGTCTGCAGCGCGGTCGCGGCCGCGGTCGACTGCTCGACCAGCGCCGCGTTCTGCTGCACCATTTCGTCGAGCTGCGTGACCGCGCGGTTCACTTCCTGAATGCCGCGCGTCTGCTCGTTCGCCGCGTGCGTGATCTCGGAGATGATCGTCGTCACGTTGGCAACGTTCGACACGATCTCGCGCATCGTGTCGCCGGCCTGGCGCACCTGCCCCGACCCGGCCGACACGCTCGCCACCGTCGATTCCACCAGCACCTTCACCTCGCGCGCGGCCTGCGCGCTGCGTTGCGCGAGACTGCGCACTTCCTGCGCGACGACCGCGAAACCCCGGCCCTGCTCGCCCGCGCGCGCCGCTTCCACGGCCGCGTTCAGCGCGAGGATGTTGGTCTGGAACGCGATGCCGTCGATCACGCCGATGATGTCGCCGATCCGGCCCGACGCTTCCTCGATCTTCCCCATCGTCGACACCACATCCGACACGACCACGCCACCGTGCGACGCGATCCGCGACGCGGCGGCCGCGCGCTCGTCGGCCTGGCCGGCAGCCGCGGCCGACTGGCCGACCGTCGCGGTGATCTCCTCCATCGACGCGGCCGTTTCCTCGAGGCTCGCCGCCGCCGATTCGGTGCGCGACGACAGGTCCTGGTTGCCGGCTGCGATTTCGTTCGCGGCCGTGCGCACCGATTCGCTCGCGTCGCGGATCTGCCGCATCACGTCGTTCAGCTTGTCGACGAAACTGTTGAACGAGCGCGCGATATCGGCCACTTCGTCGCGGCCGTCGGCCGGCAGGCGCTGAGTCAGGTCGCCCGTGCCCGAGCCGATCGACGCCATCGCCTGACGCACCTGCGACAGGCGGCGGAACGCGGTCGTGGTGATCGCGCCGACGATCAGCGACGCGACGCCGACGATCACCACCAGCGTGATCAGCGAAGCGGTCAGCAGCGAGCGCATCCCGGCCGTCGCTTCCGCCTTGTCGAGCAGGACCAGCGCATACCAGTCGGTACCCGGCACGGCCTGCGCGCGCACCAGCTTCGCGTCGCCGCCGACCTGCACCTGGACCGGCGCGCTGGCCGCGGCCAGCGCTGCCGCGCTCATGCCGCCGAGGTCGGGCGACACGTCGGCGACCGGCTTCAACGTGAGCTTCGCGTCGGGATGCGCGACGACGTGGCCGCTGCTGTCGATCAGCATCCCGAAGCTCGCGGGCGTCGGGTGGATCGTCTTCACGTTCGCGATCACGCTGTCCATCGTGACGTCGGCCGCGACGACGCCTTTCAGCGCGCCATCGCGCAGGATCGGCACCGCGAACGTGACGACCAGGTTGCCGGTGCCCGCATCGACATAAGGCGGCGTGACGACCGGCTTGCCCGCCTGCGCGGCCTGCTTGTACCACGGACGGCCGGTCGGGTCGTAGTCGGGCGGAATGCCGGTCGGGTCGGAGAAATGGAACATCTTGTCCGCGTAGCCCGCGTACACGTTCGTGAAGCCGCCGGCAGCGGCCATCTGCTTGAACACGGGCAGTGGATCGGGCGACAGCGCGGCGTCCTGCAGCGACGCGATCATCCGGCTCTTGGTCGCCACCCAGTCGCCGATGCCGACGACGTGGCCGCCGGCGACGGAGGTCAGGTTGCGATCGATCGCGTCGTCGTTGTATGAGCGTGCGATGAAGTAATTGATCAGCGTGGTGGCGACCAGCGCGAATACGACGATGGCAACGCACGCGGCAAGAATGCGGGTGCGGATGGACGAAAACATGGCAACGACTCGGTAAGGGAGCGCGAACGCCCGGTGGACGAATTCACCGGGTAAACGGCATTCGCGGCCCTGACTTGAGGGCGTTGTGACAATTCAGTGAAACATATGACGAAACGAACCGGCCGCCGTAAGCGGGTCGTCAGCACACTCGCGTGCCGCGGTGGCCGATGCCGGATGCGCGGGCGTCGACCGGGAACCGGCCGAGGTCCGGAGCGGCCGCAGGCAACCTGCCGTTACAAACGGCGACCGGTATGCGTAGCCGACTCCTTGTGCGACGAACCGGCCTGCGTATCGTGTTCGCGTTCGTGTTCGCGTTCGCGTTCGTCCTGCCTGCGCATCCGTTCGCGCAGATGGCGGATCGCGAACACGTGGATGTAGTCGTGCACGCGTGCATCGGACGACAACGCTCGCACTTCGTCGTCGAGCATCGTGCGTAACTGGTCGTCGCCGATCTCGCGCTGTTCGGCGGCGGCTTTCAACGAATCAAGCAAACGGTCCTGTGACATCGACGGGCTCCTGACGGTCGAGGAACGAAAGGAAAAACGGACGCTACCGAAAGATTAGAGGCTGGACGGCCGCCCGGCGTACGATGCGCCGAAGCGTGTTTGCGCACGATCAACGGCACGTTGCATGCCGCCCGCGCCGGTCTGTCGACGGACCGGCCCGCGCACGGAATCCGCGGCGCACCTGGCCCGCGAACGACTGGAAATCTTGCCACGCCACCCCGAGGCGCGGCACCCGCGATCGCGCGGACGATGAACCGTCGCGCGATCGCGGGTGCAGGGGGAAAACTTAGACCGGTCGAAATCCGGCGTCAAGCGGCACGCGCGGCGATTCATTCGTCAGTTCGAATGCACCGGATCGGGGCGCCCGGCGTAGTGCGCCGGCCCCGCGCGCTCGCGCCACTGCAGCCGATCGCCGGTCCGGCGTGTCAGCGGATTCCGATACCCGGCGCGCAATGCCTGACAGCGACTTCGGCGCGTGCCGATTGGCAACGCCCCGTTCCCGGCAGATACTGATGTCATGAACCAACCGTTCATACCCGGTCATCGCTCAGCCAGCCGTCGAGCCGGCAAGCGGGGTCCGGCGCAGGAGACCAACCATGGCCCATCGCAACTTCCCGGCCCGGGACGGACAGCGGCGCACGCCGTCCGCTCCCGCGGTGCCGACCGCCATTCGCCCGTCCGAGGAACTCGACGCGTTGCTCGCGCTCGCGCGTGAGTCGGGCTTGCTCGTCACGCTCGACGGACAGATCGGCCGAGAAAAATATCAGAGCGTCGCGGGATCGGTGCTCGCGCTGCAGCGGTTCGCCGCGGCCGTCCGCGCACGTGCCGACGCACCGGCCGTGTCGGCGCCGCGTCGCAAGACGCGACCTGGCTGGCCGCGGTTGCGCGATCGCACACCGGACGGGCGAGGATGCCTGCATGCCATGCGTCGGGATGCACGCGTATACCGGTGTGCGCGCCGCCGGCACGATCAGCGGGCGTTGCGCGCCGCATGACAGCCTGAACGCAGCCGACGCGGCACGAGGCCGCGTGATGGCTGCACCGGCCGCAGCATCCCCCCGGCGGCGCTGCGCTGCGCGCGACGGTCGCGCGACAGCACATCGCATGCCGCCCTCCACACCGATCCGCATTCGCGCGATCGCGTGCCGCTACGCGCCGTTCCGCACGGCGACATCGACGAAAAAATACCTGCGAGGAAAGTCGTACGCACGGGGCCAGGAAAGCGGACGGGGTGAGATGCACCCCGTCCGTCGTCCAAGGCAGCCGCCGGCTGCCTACCCTCGTGCCAGAGAGTTCTCGACCGGCTCCCGCGCCACGCGATGCGTGGCCCGGCTCCGGAACACGGTGGAATCGAAACGGTGTCGGACGCGCGCCGGTCCGCGCACGCGCAGACGTGTGCGCCACTGTCTCACGCAACGCAAGCGGCGTTTCTGATGCAGGTCAACGAAAGCCCGCTTCGCGCCGGCTGCATCCGGACCTTCACGCCGTGCCGCGCACGAGCAGCACCGGCACTTGCGCGAGATGCGCGACCCGGCGCGCGACGCTGCCGATCAGCCAGGCGGCGATACCGCGCCGGCCATGCGTGCCGACCACCAGCAGTTCCGCATGCCAGTGCACGGCGTCGCGCATCAGCGCATGGGCGACGTCGTCGCTGGTCGGGCGGGTTTCGACAATGCCGCGCTTGGTCGGGTTCCCGGTCGCATGGAACAACGGGCCGATCCGCGCCAGCGCGTCCTCGCCCTCCGCGCGATACGCATCCTCGAGCGCGCGCACCGGCACGATATCCGTCAGACGAACCGCGCGATCGACGACATAGGCCGCATACAGCAGCGTCGTCGGCGCCGCGTAGCCGAGCCCGACGCACACCGCGTGCAGCGACGGCTCGCTGCCGTCGACCGCGAACATCAGGCGCTGTAGCGGCCCTTCCGACGGACGCGCATAGCCGGCCGGCACGATCAGCAGCGCGCAGCGTGCGCGTGTGGCCAGCGTGTCGGACATCGCGCCTTCGACGAGCCGCAACAGGCCGTGGTGCGGATTGGCGCCGACCACCAGCACGTCCGCACGCCAGGTCGACGTTTCGTTCGCGAGCGCGTTGGCCACCGTCCCGCCCGTGACCGCCGTATCGACGATCACCTGCTCCACCGCCGCACCGCTGCCGGCGAACAGCGCGGCGGCGCGCTCGAGCGTCGCCTGCGCTTCGCGCGTCATGTCTTCGCGCGCCGACGTCAGCAGCGCGTCGATGCGCGGGATGTCGGGCAGCACGAGACGCGGGTTGTCGATTGCGCAGACGATGCGCACCTGCATGCCGGGGCGCAGCAGCGTGCGCGCGTAGTGTGCGGCGGACAGCGATTCCGGCGTCGAGTCGACGGCCAGCGCGATGCGTGCGAGCGGTGGAATGGACGGGAGGGTCGAAGTGGATGGCATGGCGAAGGCCTCCTTGCGGACGCGTCGTCGCGAACGACGACCGGAGCTTCGCGCGGCAGCGGCACGCGGCGGGCGGACGGCCGGCGCGGCCGCAGCGATCGGCGGGCGGCCACGCGAAGCGCGGACAAGCGATTCAAACAGCATATGACGTCCGGCCCGCGCGTGCATGATCGCGATCAATACCCGTGCGGGCCGTGCCCCGCTGCACCGCGCGCGCCTGGGCGGCGCGCGGCGTGTCGCGTGGCGGCCGGTCCGGTCAGGACTTCGTCGACGCGGGCGCGCCCGCGCGGTTCGCATAGAACACCGCGTACGCGATGCCGAGCAGCACGATCCACAGCGGGCCGATCACGAGCGCGACGCGCGTATCCGGCGTGAACGCCATCAGCACGACGACCAGCGCGAGAAAGCCGAGCGCGACGAACGAGCCGAGCGGATAGAACGGCACGCGGATCGGCAGGCGCGCGATCCGGTCGGCCGACAGCGTGCGGCGAAAGCGCATCTGCGCGATCAGGATCACGCACCACGTCCAGATCGCGCCGAACGTGGACACCGACGTCAGCCACGTGAACACGTGCTGCGGCGCGAGGTAGTTGAGCAGCACGCCGATCAGCAGCAGCGCGACCGACAGGGCCACGCCGTACACCGGCACGCCGTTGCGGTTCACGCGGCCCAGCCGGGCCGGCGCCTGGCCCTGCTGCGCGAGGTTGTAGAGCATCCGCGCGGTGCTGAACAGGCCGCTGTTGCACGACGACAGCGCCGCGGTCAGCACGACGAAGTTGATGATGCCGGCGGCGGCCGGGATCCCGAGCCGCGAGAACGTCATCACGAACGGGCTGCCCTGCGTGCCGATCTGGTCCCACGGATAGAGCGACATGATCACGAACAGCGCGCCGATGTAGAAGATCAGCACGCGCCAGAACACCGAGTTCACCGCCTTGGTCAGCGACTTTTCCGGATTGCGCGCCTCGCCGGCCGTGAGGCCGAGCATCTCGACGCCGAGATACGCGAACATCACGATCGGCAGCGCGCCGATCACGCCGTGGATGCCGTTCGGCATGAAACCGCCGTGGGCCCACAGGTTCGAGAGGCCCGTCGCGACCCCGCCGTTGCCGATGCCGAACGCGATCATGAGGCCGCCGCCGATGATCATCAGCACGATCGTGACGATCTTGATCAGCGCGAACCAGAACTCGAATTCGCCGTACAGCTTGACCGCGATGAAGTTCACCGCGCCCATCGCGGTGAGCGCGGCGAGCGCCCAGATCCAGTTCGGCACGCCGTGGAACCACATGTGCATGTAGACGCCGACGGCGGTGATTTCCGCCATGCAGGTGACGATCCACACGAACCAGTAGGTCCAGCCGGTCAGGTAGCCCGCGAGCGGGCCGAGGTAGTCGCGCGCATAGCGGCTGAACGCGCCCGCGACCGGATTCGTGATCGCCATTTCGCCGAGCGCGCGCATGATCAGGAAAATCGCGAGGCCGCCGAGCAGGTAGGTCAGCAGGATGGCTGGGCCGGCCGTACGGATCGCGGTGGCCGAGCCGAGGAACAGGCCGACGCCGATGGTGGCGCCGAGCGCCATCAGGTTGATGTGCCGCTCTTCCAGCCCGCGGTGCAACTGGTCTTCTGGTTGTTTCAAGTTCGTCTCCTGACAGCCGCGAACGGGCCGCCGTCATTGTCGATGTCAATGCGCGACCGTTCATGCCGATACCGGCAACCCGAAAACGAAAAATCCCCGCCGCCGTTTCCCTAATGAAAAACGTTGCGGATACTGCGTCACTGCGATTGGAATCGCCAATGATTATCGACATTTTCCGGAACAATCCGGAAAACGGATCGGGCCTTTCACGGAATACGCCCGTGCGGCCCGTGTAACGCGGCTGTGCGCGTGACGGGCGGCAACGGGATCAATCGCTTTCGGCGCGAACGAACGCGCGTCGAAGGTGCGCAATCAAGCGCACGCAATATGCAGGCGGGATTATAAGAATAATCAGATGTTTTTCGCCAGATGGTTTTTGCGGGAACTGGCGACCGTGAATACCAGCCGTGAAATTGGGCTGAACGGAAATGCGTGCGGGACGTGCGCGGAAGCCCGCGCACGATTTACTTCGACAACGTCGCCCGCACCGTATATTCGCCTTCGAGCGCGGTGCCGTGATCCGGCCGCACGAAATACCGCGACGCATCGAGATCCGCCGGCAGCGGCTCGACCGGATAACCATGCTTCTCCCACGCATCGAGGCCGCCTTTCAGCGCCTTGATGTTGTGGAGCATCTTCTTGCGCTGCATCTTCGCGATCAGGCGCTTCGCGGTCGCTTCATTCGGACACACGCAATACACGACGATCGGCCGCTTCAGCAACTCCGGATCGAGCAGGTCCGGCGAATCGAGATCGACCGGCACCGCACCGGCAATCCGGAACGGCTCGCGTTCGCGAATCGCGCGCGGGCGTGCGTCGAAGATCAGCGGCGGCTCGTTCGACGTCATCATTTCGACGAGTTGCGGCGGAGAAATGCGCACCTGCGCCAGATAGCGGCGGAACTGCACGCGACGCACCCAGCGGTACAGCACGAACGTGATGAAGATCGCGAGGAATGCGTCGAGGATCGTGCCACCGCTCGCGCGCACCCACAGCACGAACTGGACGATCTGGTCGTGCACGGCCGCGCCGCCGATGAGCCAGACTGCGGCCCACAACGACGCGCCGGCCAGATCCCAGAACAGGAACACGCCGACGCCGATCGCGGTCGTGCCGAGCAGCGGTGCCGACACGAGGCCGAGGCCCGGCAGGAACTTGGAGAGCACGAGCAGCGGCGCGCCGAATCTTTCGAACACGTTACGCGCGAAGCGCAGCGTCGTGTCGAGCGACAGCGAGAAACGCACAAGCCCGTTCAGCAGGCGCCGGCCGCGCGTGCGGCCCATGAAGAACCACAGCGAATCGGCGAGCATCGTCGCGCCGATCGCCGCCGCGAACATGCTCGCCCACGACGCCTGCCCCATCGCCGCCATCGTACCGCCGAGAATCAGCATCGGGACGGCCGGCACCGGCACGCCGAGCTGCGTGATCAGCACGCTCGCGAACACGGCCCACGGGCCGAGCGACGAAGGAATCGCAATGGGAAAGTGCCACACGGCGGCGCTCCTGGAAGACATGCGGACCGTGCGACGGGGGCGGCCGTCGATACGGCTGGCAGCGACCGTCGCGGCACGTCCGCGGCCGATCCTGCACCACCGTGCATTCTAAACGGGTTTGCGCGACGCCGCGCGGAACAGCCGCTGTCGACGGGTGCGTCGGCGGCCGGCCTGGCCGCCGCCGGCACACTCAGTCGCCGACGCTCGGCGCGAGCCGTGCGACGTATTCCGCGTACGCGGGGAACGCGGCGGCGAGCGTGGTCGCGTCCGCGAGTTCGAACTCCGAGAACTCGAAACCCGGCGCGACCGTGCAGCCGACGAGCGCGACATCCTCCGGCGCGGCGCAGCGTGCGCCGAACCAGCGCCCGGCCGGCACGACCGCCTGGAACACGGTGCCCGGATGCGTGAGCGGATTGCCGAGCCGGTGGATCGTGAGGCCGTCGTGCTCGTCGAGCACCCACACTTCGAGCGGATCGCCCGCGTAGAAATGCCAGACCTCGTCGGAACGGATCCGGTGCCAGGACGAATACGCGCCGTCGCACAACAGGTAGTAGATCGCCGTCGACGCCGCGCGTGGCGCACCGTCGGCCGGCCGCACGACCGAATCGGCCGCGCGGTAGGTTTCCCGGAAATAGCCGCCCTCGGGATGCGGCTGCAGGTTGAACTGGTGAATCAGGTCGGCGGCGGAGATCGGCATGGCGGATGACGTCGGTAAAGTAGGAAACCGGACACGCGACGCACGGCCAGGGCCGATCGAGGAGGCGATCGGCCGCCGTCGCGTGCCGCTGCGTCGATCGCCGCGGCCATGCACGCGGCGACCGGATCGCGCGCGGAACGCGGCGCGCGACGATGAAGCGAACACCGGCCGATGCTGCCAGAAGTGCGGGCCACGATGCAACCGGCGCGGCCCGACAGCGCACTCGCCGCTCGGCGTGCGGAGCGTCCATCCCCGTGCGTGCCGGATACATGACGGCATACGACCGCACACGATGTCACGCCGGCATCCGCCGGCTCCGCGCGGCAACCCGCGCCCGCCACCACGCGCGCATCCGTGCCGCCCGGCACCCGTCACGCGCTTGCCGCGGCTGCCGGTTCGTCGTGCCGCACCAGCAGCACGGGCCGGTCGGCCGCGCGCAGCAGCGATTCCGCCACACTGCCGAGCAGCAGCCGGCGCAGCCCGTGCCGCCCGCTCGTCCCCATCACGATCAGGTCGGCACCGGCCTCGGCGGCCGTGCGCATCAGCACCGCGGCGATGTCTTCGCCGTACGCGTCGAGCGCGCGCACGGTGCCCGGCACATGCTGCTGCGCGAGCACCGCCTTCGCCTCGTCGAGCACGGGCGTCACCGCATCGACGGCGGCCGCGTCGTCGTCGCGTTGGGCCGCGAAGCCCGCATCGACGTCGACGAGCTGCGGCCGATGCTCGACGACATACGCGCACGTCACCTCGCCGCCGGATACCGCCGCGATCCGGATCGCCTCGTTCAGCGCGAGACGCGCGCTCGGGCTGCCGTCGAGCCCGACGAAAATCCGCTTGTACATGGTCCTCCCTCCGACCGGGCACGCGTCGCGCATCGCGCAACGGCGGCCCGTCACTGCGAACCGGCCCGATGCCGGCTCGCCTGCCGAACAGTCTGCCCCACGTGCCGACGCGCCGGTTGATGCGCGTCAATCGCGGCCGGGACGCCCGCTGCACCGCCCGGCTATCGCATTTTTAGCTGACCCTATTACAAAAAACGCCTAAAGCGCGCACAATTTCGTCCTTAAAGCAGACGTGACGTCGCACGCGGCCGGTGCGAGTTTTTCCCGGTTTTGCCGCGCTGCCCGAGTGCCGCGGGCGGCCCCGACACCAGAATGGCCATCGAATGACCGCAAGTGGAACCCTGCCGCGTGACGCCCGAGGGCCCACGCGCTTCCAGACCATGTTACGCCAGCCGCTCGCGGCCGGCGTCGTTGCGCTGTTCGCCGGCGCGGCGCTGTCGCTCGGCGTCGCGCTGCTGGTGCGCGAGCAGTGGCAAGGCGCCGTCCATACGCGCTTCGAACGCCGCACGGCGCACGTGACCGCGATGCTGCGCCACGAACTGCAGTCCGGCGTCGCCGTGCTCGAAAGCGCGCGCGGCGCGTACGATCTCGCGCCGCAGATGACGCCCGACCAATGGCGCCGGTATGCCGACACGCTCGATCTCGACAGCGGATATTCGCCGGTCCGGCAGATCGGCTATGCGCCGTTGTCGCCGGCCGCGCGCAGCGCCCTCGCGGGCAAGGCGCCGATGCCGGCCGGCCCGTTGGCCGTTGCCACGCACAGCGCCCCCATGTCGAGCTCGGTCATCGTCCGCTTCGGCGCGTCGGACGCCGCACCGCTCGCGCGTGCGCTGCGCACCGGCGATGTCGCGCTCGGCATCCACCCGGCCGACGGCGATACGTCCCGCGACACGCGCACCCTCACGCTGTTCCTGCCCGCGACGGCCTCGCCGCGCGCGGCCGTCGCGCCATCCGGCCCGCACGAGCCCCGCGCCGATGGCGTGCTGTTCGCCGAAGTGAGTCCGACTCACCTGGTCGAGCGCGCGCTCGACGCGGAACGCGGGCTCGATCTGCGGATGAGCGCCGGTGACGATCCGCACCCTTTCGCGAGCGCCGAGACGACGACTGACGAAGCCTCGATGTCGCCCGACCTGATGCGGCGCACCGAGCAGCTGAATTTCGGCGGCACGGTGCTGACGCTCGCCTATTCCGCGGACGGCCGGCCGAGCGCGACCGGCGCACAGCGCGCGGCCGGCACGGTGCTCGCCGCCGGGCTGATCGCGTCGTTCGGGTTCGCGGCGCTCATCCATGCGCTGCTGCGCGGCCGCGCCGGCGGTGCCGACCCCGGCGCCAGCAGCCGCGGCATCCTCAACGAGGCGCGGATGATGGGCATCATCCGCTCGTCGATGGAAGCGATCATCACGATCGACGAAAAGCAGACGGTCGTGATCTTCAACCCGATGGCCGAACAGGTGTTCGGCGTGTCGGCGATGGAGGCGATCGGCGCGCCGCTGTCGCGTTTCATCCCCGAGCGGTTTCGCGCCGCCCATACGAAGCACGTCGACCAGTTCGGCGTGACGGGGGTATCCGAGCGCCAGATGGGCCGCCAGCGCGTGCTGTTCGGGCTGCGCGGCAACGGCGAGGAGTTCCCGATCGAGGCATCGATCTCGCAGATCCGCGATGCGTCGGGCAAGCTCTATACGGTGATGCTGCGCGACATCACCGAGCGGCAGCGCGCCGAGCATGCGCTGACGCAGTCGCGCGAGGAGCTGCGCGAACTGTCGGCGAACCTGCAGAACGTGCGCGAAGAAGAAAAGACCCGCATCGCGCGCGAACTGCACGACGATCTCGGCCAGCAGCTCACCGCGCTGAAGATGGACCTGTCGGTGGTCGAGCAGCAGTTGCGCGCGCCCGGCCATGCGCGCCCCGACGACGACGTGCTGTCGCACCTGCAGGGCATGCGCCGCCTGATCGATGCGACCGTCGCGTCGGTGCGGCGCATCGCAGCCGACCTGCGCCCGGTGATGCTCGACGATCTCGGCCTCGTGCCCGCGATCGAGTGGCTCGCGAACGACTTCACGAACCGCTACGGCATCGACGTCGAACGCCACATCGAAACGGGCGGCCTCACGTTCACCAGCGCGGGGGCGACCACGCTGTTCCGGATCGTCCAGGAAGCGCTGACGAACGTCGCGCGCCACGCGGATGCGACGCGCGTCGCGCTGCGGCTCGACATCGAGGAAGGCTGCTGCGTGTTGCGCGTCGCGGACAACGGCCGCGGTGCGGCGCCGGGCGGCCCCGCCCACGAAGACAAATCGTTCGGCCTGATCGGCATTCGCGAACGCGCACACATGCTCGGCGGCAGCGTGACGATCGATACCGCGCTCGCGCGCGGCTTCTCGATCACCGTCGCGTTCCCGCTCGGCACCGTTCAACAGGAAACCACCCTCACATGATCAAGGTGCTCATCGCCGACGACCATACGCTCGTGCGCGACGGTCTGCGGCACATTCTCCAGAACGCCACCGGATTCGAGGTGGCCGGCGAAGCATGCGACGGCCCGTCGACGATCGCGCTCGTCCGGTCGACGCCCGCGCAGGTGCTGGTGCTCGACCTGTCGATGCCGGGCCGCAACGGTGTCGAACTGATCAAGCAGATCAAGGACGAGAAACCCGCGCTGCGCGTGCTCGTGCTGACCATGCACGCGGAGCAGCAATACGCGGTGCGTGCCTTCCGCGCGGGTGCGTCGGGCTATCTGACCAAGGAAAGCGCGAGCGCCGAACTGGTCGGTGCGGTGACCAAGGTCGCGTCGGGCGGCGTCTACGTGAGTCTCGCGATGGCCGAACAGTTCGCGCAGAGCCTGAACGAACCGGCCGAGACGCTGCCGCACCAGCGTCTGTCCGACCGCGAGTTCGACGTGTTCCGCCGGATCGCCGCCGGACAGACGCTGACCGAGATCGCGCATGCGCTGTGCGTGAGCGCGAAGACGGTCAGCACCTACAAGACACGGATCCTGGAAAAGATGCAGATGCCGCACGAAGCGGCGCTGGTCCGCTACGCGATGCGGCACAAGCTGCTCGACGAAACGGACGACGTCTAGGCGGCCGGACCGCTGAACCGTGGCGGCCGCCGTGCGACGTGCGGCTGGCTGGCCTGACGCCGTGTGCGGCCGGCGGTTACTTCGCCGGTTACTTCGCCGGCACGGGGCACGCGAGATCGCCTTCCTCGCAGGACAGATAGCCCTTCAGCGTTTCGTTGCGCGTCTTGGTCAGATCGTCGAGACAGGTCGACACGACCATCGGATACGCGCTGCCGCCTTCGGCGTTCGCGCTGGAGAAATTGCATTCGGCATCGCGGTAGGCGATCCACGCGCGCTGCGCATTCACGAGCTTCTCGGCCAGCGGCTTCGCATCGCGCAGGCGCGCGGTGACGGTCTGGTAAGTGCGGTTCAGCTCCGCGTCGGATTTCTTGTATGCGCGATCGGCACACGCCGTCATCGCGGCCTGATCCGCCGCGTCCGCACAATTCGCCTGCGCATGGGCAACGTTCGCCGTCAGCGCGAGCGCGCCCAGCAGACCGGTCAAGACACGCATGAATGCTCCTGATTGTTTTCGTTGAAGTCGTGGAACGTGCTGCCCGGCTTGCCGCCGCGCCTCGGTGCGCGGCATCGCAAGCCGGCCGGCGCTACCCCATCCGCCGCGGCTCATGCGGCAGCGCGATGCCGACCGCGATGCTAGCGCACGCGCGGTGGATTGTCAGCCGGCGCCACGCGTGGCGCCGACGCAAAAAAGCCCGCACTCGACATGAATGCGGGCTTCTCGATACGGCCTCGCCGGGCGGCCCGGCGGCCGCGCGGCGGTAGACCGCTTAGTGACCGAAGTACACCGACGAACGATCGGTGTCGGCCGGGACCGTCACACGCTGGCCCGACTGCGACGTCACGACCGGGTTCGAGCCATAGCCCGTTGCGTCGGCTTGCGCGCCGGTGTTCTGTGCCGCGGCGATCTTCGCCTGTGCGGCCTGGATGTTTTCCGGATAGTTCATCCAGTCGTTCGGGTTGTAGCCGGCTTTTTCCAGCTGGACCAGCTCGGCACGCACTTGCGCGCGCGTCAGCGGCTGCGGGTTCGATTGAGCGAACGAGACAACCGGTGCGGCCACCAGAGCGGCCAGTGCAACTGCCTTGATCAGCGATTTCATGATGCGTTACCTCCAGATTGTTTTGTCAGGCGCTTCGGACTCGGTAGTCGTTGCGCATGAGTGAAAGTCTAGGCGGCTCGGCTATCAGGGTAAATACTTAAATCGCAAATTCACTGTTGACCCAATCCGTACAATTGCCGCGCATTCGGTCTAATCATCAGATGATTATCGTCGCGCCCGCATCCAATGGATTGCGGTCGGCGTCGGCAGGCATCCAGGCCTGCCCGGACAATCCGCGGGCTCCAGGCCACTGCCCCGCGGCTCCCGCCCTTGCTCCGGCTGAACCCTCAGCGGGACGGGTCGGCGACCGCCACCACCGACAGGTCGAACAGCAACGCCTTGAGGCGAATCCGGTCGGCGGCAGCGGTGTCGCCAAAAGCCGCGTGGTGAAGCGTCCAGCCCGGCGTCGCCGGATCGGCGTGCACCGCACGCACCGTGCCGTCGAGCGTCAGCAACGCGATCCGGTCGCCGTCCGTATACGGCAACTGCACGCTCAAAGGCTCGCCGGCCGCCGCGAGCGGCCGGTCGACCGCGATCGACAGCCCGTTCAGGCTCAAATCCCGAACGATCCCGATCCCGGCGGCCTGCGCCGCCCCGCCCGTGCAGCAGGCCGCGATCCGTACCGGCACGCGCGGCTCCGCGCGCGTGCGCAACCGGTCGACGAAACCCGGCGGCGACAGCACCATGAACGGCGCGGCGCCCGACACCTGCACCGCTTCGACCGTCGCACCGAAGCGCGACACCGCCGACCGGCCGATCGCGATCGCCTCGACGTCGTCGCCGCGGGCAAGGTCGAGCACGACTGCCGGCTGCGGTTCGACAAACAGCGCGCCCGATGCGCCGACCCCGATCAACCGGCAGCGTTGCAGCACGCGGGTTGCACCGACCCGCCGGCGGATGCCGATCGCGGCGCCAGCCGACAACCCCATGCGGGCGGCAGCTGGCGCGGTGTCGTGCGCCGGCGCGGCGGGCTCGGCGTCATCGCGTCTGCGCACCAGGCGGAAGTGATCGAACAGGAAGGCATGCTGCGCGGGATCGCGCAGTGTCGTGCCGGCAGGCAGCAGCGCGGCGCCGCCCGCATCGTAGAGATCGAAGCCGAGCGGGACGCCGGCGCGGACGTCATCGCGCGCGAGCGCAACGTGATCGGTAGTGAGCCGCATCGGAAAGGCGCGGAGCGACCGCGCGAGCTGTCGTGACAACGTTATAACGGCAGCCTCGCGCGAAATCTGAACAGTTCGTTACTGAGAGCCGCCGGTCGTGTCGGGCGACCCCTGTACCGGTACAGGGGGTGGCGCCGGCGCCGGCACGGCCGAAGGCGCGGCCGGCGAGGAACCGACACCCCCGCTCCCCGTGTTGCCCGGGTTCGTCGTGCTGCTGCCCGTCGATGACGGTTGCGCGGCCTGTGGTTGCGACGCGCCTGCCGACAATGCGGCGGCCGACGCCGCGACCTCGGACGCCGGAATCCATTCCTCGACGATGCCGCCGGATGCCGTCTCTGCGGCCGACGCGGCGGATGCGGCGGATGCCGCCGACGCCGCGGCAGCGTCAGCCTCGGGCTGACGCTCGATCCGCTGCGTCCTGACAGGCGCCGGCGCCTTCTTCGGCTCGGGCCCGAACCAGCCGTCGAACAGGTCCGTCACCCGTTCGCGCACCGACGCGAACCAGCCGGGCGACGGTTCGGTATCGAACTTCGCCTTCGTATCGACGATCCGTGCACGCTGCGCACGCTGGAAGAAGTCGCCGACGATCGGTAGCGCGCTGTGCGCGCCTTGCCCCCAGTAGTCGCTGCGCAGCGTCACGCGACCGTCGTCGAAGCCGACCCACGCGCCGGCGACCAGCCCCGGTTGCATCAGGATGAACCAGCCGTCCGCATTGTCCTGCGTGGTGCCGGTCTTGCCGGCCACGTCGCCGCGAATCCCGAAGCGCGTGCGGATGCTGCTGCCGGTGCCGCGCGTCACGACGTCGCGCATCACGCTGAGCAGCGTCTTGTCGGTCTCGGCGTCGAGCGCGCGCTCGGGCGGCGCCGGCGCGTATTCGGCAAGCACGTCGCCATGGCGGTTCTCGATGCGCGTGACCATTTGCGGCTCGACGTACAGCCCGCCGTTCGCAATGGTCGCGTACGACGCGACCATCTCCTTCAGCGTGACGGGGCTTGTGCCGAGCGCCAGCGACGGCACGCGCTCGAGCGGGCTTTCGCGCACGCCCATGTCGCGCGCAAGCCGCGCGACGGCTGCGGGGCCGACCTTCTCCATCACCTGCGCGGTGATCCGGTTGCGCGACAGCGCGACCGCGTCGCGCAGCGTCATCGGCTTGCCCGACGGCGGCACGTCGTCGTTCGGCCGCCAGACTTCGCCGCCCTTCAGCGGAATCTCGACCGCCTGGTCGATGAACGTGTCGTCCGGCTTCATCCCGTTCGCGAACGCGACGCCATAGACGAACGGCTTGAAGGTCGAGCCGGGCTGCCGCCGCGCCTGCGCGACGTGATCGAACGGCTCGTTCGTGAAGTCGCGGCTGCCGACCCACGCGCGAATCTGGCCGTCGCGCGGATCGATCGCGACGAAGCCGGCCTGCACGTCGGTCTTCGCCTTGCACAGCGCGCGCATGAACCCGCGGTCGGCGGCGAGCTGCTTCATCGCGGCCGCATCGTTCTTGCCGGCATCCTGCGCGGCCTTGTACTCGGGCGACTCGCGCATGAAGGTGCGGAACACCTCGTTGTCGGTGCCGCAGCCGTCGCGCCCGCTCCACGCGTTGTTCGCGATGCCCTGCAGCTGGTTCGCCTGCTGCGTCAGCGCCTGGGTCGCCATCTGCTGCAGACGCGAATCGATCGTGGTGCGCACGATCAGCCCGTCCGAGTAGATGTTGTAGTCGTTGCGGTCGGCCCAGCCGATCAGCCATTTGCGCAGTTGCTGCGCGAAGTGCGGCGCGGGCCCCGGCGGCTCCTTCTGGCGCTCGAAATCGATACGCAGCGGCCGGCGCTGCAACTGCGCGAACTGCGCCGGCGTCAGCTTGCCGTACTTCACCATCTGGCCGAGCACCGTATTGCGCCGCTGCAGCGCGCGCTCGGGGTTCAGCACCGGGTTGTAGTAGCTGTTGCCCTTCAGCATCCCGACGAGCGTCGCGCTGTCGAGCACGTCGAGCTCGTCGGCCGACTTGTCGAAATAGGTGCGCGCGGCCATCTCGACGCCGTACGCGTTGTACAGGAACGGCACCGTGTTCAGGTAGGTCTCGAGAATCTGGTCCTTGCTGTAGACGGCCTCGATCTTCAGCGCGGTGATCGCTTCCTTCACCTTGCGCGTGAGCGTCGGCGCGCGGCCGATCTCGTCCGGGTACAGGTTGCGCGCGAGCTGCTGCGTGATCGTCGAGCCGCCCTGGCGGTCGCCCGAGAACGTATGCAGCGCGGCCGACGCCGTGCGCTTCCAGTCGAGGCCGTGGTGCGCGTAGAAGCGATGGTCCTCGGTCGCGATCAGCGCATCGACCATGTGCGGCGAAATCTGCTTGAGCGGCACCCATTCGCGGTTCGACGGCTTGAATTCCGCCAGCAGCTTGCCGTCGGCGGACAGCACCTGCGCGGGCTGGTCGACACGCGCCTTGCGGATGTCGCCGATGCTCGGCGTGAACGGAATCAGTATCACCACGTACAGCGCGAACAGCGCCGGCACGGCGGCGGCCGCGCGCAGCACGCCGCGGCGCGTCGGATGACGGAGATGGTGCCAGGCGATGGCCAGGACACGCTTGACGGGCACCGCGGCGGCAGCCGCGACGGGCTGGGCGCGCGCGACCCATTTGGCACAGAGGTCACGCACTGACGACACGTTTCGGCGATTCACGCGGATGGGGGATCTGCTGGAAAGGCTGCATCGTACCAAAACTCGCGCGGCCCACCGGCCGGCGGGCGTCCCGGGCCCGCACGAATCGCCTCCGGCCTCGCATTTTTACAACAAAAAAGGCGCGCGCCCTGCTGCGCGCGCCCGCAGCGGGACCGCGCGCCAAGCCCGGTACAACCGAATGCCGTGCGCCGAGGTTCAGCGCACGAGGAAACCGTAGGTCAGCGGATCGCGCTCGTCGACGATCCAGTTCGCGAATCCGCAGATGTGCGCGCTGCCCTCCACTTCCGGGATCACGGCCGGGAGGTCGCCGACCGTCGTCTCGCGCAGCACGCGGCCCTTGAACACGGTGCCGACGATCGACTCGTTGACGAGCGTGTCGCCGGCCGCGAGCAGGCCGCGCTGGTACAGCTGCGCGACGCGCCCTCCCGTGCCGGAGCCGGTCGGCGAGCGGTCGACTTCGCGATCGGCGAACACGCAGCAGTTCGCCTGCGTCGAGCCCGGATGGCGCGGCGCGTTCGCGATGATCGTGCCGTAGATATGGTTGATTTCCGGAATCTCCGGATGCACGACCGGATACTTCGCGTTCGCGGCGGCCTTCACCTCCGCGCCGAAGCGGATCAGCTTCTCCACCGCCGCCTCGCGCACCGGCAGGCCGAACGGCGCGCCGTCGACATAGAAATAGAACGCGCCGCCATAGGCGATGTCCCCCGTCACGGTGCCGAACGACGGCGTATCGACCGACACGTCGCGCTGCCAGATGAACGACGGCACGTTGACGAAGCGCACCGGCCCCGCGTGCTCGCCGTCCCATTTCACGAACGCCTCGATGAAGCCGCACGGCGCGTCGATGCCCACGCGCGTCTCGGGCACGGTGCGCTGCACCCAGCCGAGCTCGACCGCGGCGGTCGACAGCGCGATCACGCCGTGCCCGCAATGGTCGCTGTAGCCTTCGTTGTGCAGGAAGATCACGCCGAAATCGGCGTTCGGCGATACCGGCTCGGTCAGGTAGCCGCCGTACATGTCGGCGTGGCCGCGCGGCTCGAACATCAGCGCACGGCGGATCTCGTCGGCGTTTTCCTTGAGCCACGTGCGGCGCTGGACGATCGTGTCGCCGGGCAGGCGCGGCAGCCCGCTCGTGACGATGCGGAACGCTTCGCCGCCGGTATGGACTTCGACGGTGGAAAGGGATCGGGAAATTTTCATGAGGATCGAAAGCGTGAAGACGAAGGACGGCGCCCCGGCGCCGTCCGGTGACGATTACTTCGCGTACGGCTCGGGCAGCCCGTTGCGGATCACGTAGACGGTGGTCGGCGCGCCCTTCAGGTCGCCGCGTTCGTCGAACGAATAGGTGCCGGCGACGCCCGCATAGTTCGTCTTCGCCAGCTGCGCGATCAGCTTCGCCTTGTCGGTGGTCGTGCCGGCCTTGACCATCGCGTCGGCGAGCAGCTTCATGCCGTCGTAGTAGTTCACGCCGTAGACCTGCGTATCCGTGTGATAGGCGTCGTGGTACTTCTTCAGGAATGCGCGGCCGGCCGGCGTCTTCTCGAGCGCGACGCCGCCCTGCGCGCAGTAGACGATCGACGCGGCGTCGCCCGCGACCTTGCCCATGTCGGCCGAGCAGATGCCGTCGCCGCCGAGCAGCTTCGCGCGCAAGCCGCGCTGCTTCATCTGCTTCGCCATCGGCGCGCCCTGCGCCGCATAGCCGCCGAGGAAGATCACGTCGGGATTGCTGGCCTTGATCTTGGTGAGGATGCCGAGGAAGTCGGTCGCCGACGAGTTCGTGTACTCCTGGTCGACGATCTTGATCCCGTTCGCCTTCGCGACGTTCATGAACTGCTCGGCGACGCCCTGCCCGTACGCCGTGCGATCGTCGATCACCGCGGCGGTCTTCGCGTTCAGCGTCTTCGCGGCGAAGGTGGCCATCGTGCCGCCGAGCTGCTCGTCGCTCGCGCCGATCCGGAAGATGTTCTTGAAGCCTTGCCGCGTGAGCGCGGGGTTCGACGCGACGGGCAGCATCGGCACGCCGGCGTTGGCGTACACCCGCGACGCGGGAATCGCGACGCCCGAGTTGTACGGCCCGAGCACCGCGACGACGCCCTTGTCGACCAGGTTCTGCGCGACCTGCACGCCCGCCTTCGGGTCGGCCTGGTCGTCCTCCGAGACAAGCTTGAACGTGACCGTCTTGCCGGCCACCTTCACGCCGGCCTTGTTGAGCTCGTCGACCGCGAGGCGCGCACCGTTTTCATTGTCCTTGCCGTTCGCGGCCTGGGGGCCGGTGAGCGGCGCCGAATGGCCGATCATCACGACTTCCTGCGCGTGCGCGGAAGTCAGCGCGCCGGCGGCAACGGCCACCGACAGCGCGATCATGAGGTGTCGCATGGTGTCTCCTGATTGGTTTTGTGTGAAACCAATGTAGGACATGCGTGGTCACCGTGCAAGCAGCTTCAAAAAGATTTTTGCGATTCTGGTTGTTTTTTAGACCAGTGCGACGAGATGAACGTCACTTCGGCGCGATGTCGCGCCGCACGCGCAGAATGTGCTGCTCGACGTAGAACGCCGCCGCGTCGGCGTCGCCGGACACGATCGCCTCGTAGATCAGCCGGTGCTCGGACACGTACAGCCGGATCCGGCCCGCGTCGTAGATGCCGTCGTCCTTGAGCCGCTTCCATAGCGGCTGGTCCATCGTCTTCGAGACTTCGTCCGCGATCTTCACGATCAGCCCGTCGCCGGTCATCAGGGCGAGCTGTCGATGAAACAGCCGGTCGCTCTCGTTCCACAGCGCGCGCTGCCGCGGGTCGTCGATATCGGTCACGGTTTCCATCTGCGCGAGATAGCCTTCTGCGACGGGATCGGCGCGGCCGTGCGCGGCAGCGAGGCGCGCGATCGCGGGCTCCAGGATCAGCCGCACGCCGAGCGTCGACGTCGGGCTGAAGTCCGCATCGGACGCACGGTGCGCATCGCCGCGCCGCGCGAGCACGTCGAGCGGCGCCGGCACGACATAGGTGCCCGAGTTGCGCTTCGTGATCACCAGCCCTTCGTTCTGCAACGCGCCGAGCGCCTCGCGCACGGCCGGCCGGCCGACCTGGAACAGCGCCGCGAGCTCGCGCTCCGACGGCAGCCGCGAATCGGCCGCATAGCGCCCGGCGCCGATCTCGTCGCGGATCTTCTCGGCGACCTGTTCGTAGATCTGCAATGGCCGGAAACCGGCTTCCAGGGATTCGGGGCGCGCGGACATCATCTGGGGCTCCTGCCCGGTCGGGGTAGTGGTTTGGGAATGGCGCCGCACTATACCGGAGCGGGTCCGGCACCGGGGCTCATGGCGACCCATCTGGACGGATATTAGAACCAAAACCGGCAATCTGCTTGCTTTTCCGGATTGCCGCGCGGCCAGTAACTGGTATAGATTCGATCCAGACCATCTGCCGTGACGCGATCCGGCAGCGCCGCAGCGAACGCGCGACGCGCGCGTCGTCCACGCCCACCCACCGAATCCAACCGACCGCCCCGATGACCCCCCTCTCCCGCACTCCCGCTTTCGATGCCGCCGAAACGGCCGCGCTGCTCGACTACCCGGCGCTGCTCGCCACGCTCACGCACACCGTCGCCGAATACGCGGCGGGCGAGATCGTCAGCCCCGAACGGCTGGTCGTGCCGCTGCAGGCGGGCGGCGTGATGCTGTCGATGCCGTCGAGCGCGCGCGACCTCGCAAGCCACAAGCTGGTGAACGTGTGTCCCGGCAACGGCGCGCGCGGACTGCCGACGATCCACGGCCAGGTGAGCGCGTACGACGCGACGACGGGCGAGCTGCGCTTCGTGCTCGACGGCCCGACAGTCACCGGCCGCCGCACGGCGGCCATCACCGCGCTCGGCATCCAGGCGCTGCACGGCACGGCGCCGCGCGACATCCTGCTGATCGGCACCGGCAAGCAGGCGGCCAATCACGCGGAAGCGCTCGCGGCGATCTTTCCGGACGCGCGCCTGCACGTGCGCGGCTCGCGCGCCGGCAGCGCGGCCGCGTTCTGCGACGCGCACCGCGCGCAGGCGCCGCAGCTCGCGCCGCTCGACGGCGACGCGATTCCCGATGCGATCGACGTCGTGGTCACGCTGACGACGAGCCGCACGCCCGTGTATCGCGAAGCGGCGCGCGAAGGCCGCCTCGTGGTCGGCGTCGGCGCGTTCACCGCGGACGCCGCCGAGATCGACGCCGGCACCGTGCGCCATAGCCGGCTCGTCGTCGACGATCCGGCCGGCGCGCGCCATGAGGCCGGCGACCTGATCGTCGCGCAAGTCGACTGGCGGCAGGTCGCGTCGCTCGCCGACGTCCTGAACGGCGCCTTCGACCGCCGCGGGCCGCTGCTGTTCAAGACCGTCGGCTGCGCCGCGTGGGATCTGGCCGCGTGCCGCACGGCGCGCGACGCACTGGATGCGCGCCGGCGCGGCTGATTCGACGACGGCGACAACTACCGGACGACAACGACAATGACGACCGGCGGCCGCCTGCACGCGGCCTGCGCGGCAACGCGGCACCCGCCCGGCGCCACCGGTTTCCCGTACGCGTTGTAGGAAACGCCCTACAACGCGTCGAAGCGGCCTACACAAACTTCCAATTCGGCCGATTTCATTTTTGGCGGCGCAACCCGATACTGCCCCCATGAATGCCAGCCTGCCGCCCGCCGCCACACTCAGGGTGTTTCTCGTCGATCACGCCGTCGCCGTCCGGCAACGGATCGCGCTGCTCGTCGGCGCGATCGGCGGCGTCGTGGTCGTCGGCGAAGCGGAAGACGGCCAGGACGCATGGGCGCACATCCGCAGCAGCCGCGCGGACGTGGTGATCGTCGACCTGCGGCTCGCGGACGGCAGCGGTCTCGACCTGATCGGAATGCTGTCGAAGGCCGCGCCGCGCGTCGTCACGATCGTGCTGACGAACCACTCGGCACCGGCATTCAGAGAGGCATGCGCGGCGGCCGGCGCCGATTATTTCTTCGACAAGACCGCCGAATTCGACGCAGCATGCCGCGTCATCGAATCTTTGGTGCGTGCTCGCGCGCACCATCCCTGACCGAGCCGGAGTGACTCATGTCTACAGCCACCGCCTGCGCCACCGCCCCGCCCGTCACGCGTCGGCCAACGCTTCCGCTTCGTGCGGTCGTGCCCACCGACGCCGCCAAACACCCGGCCGCGCGCTGCTCGGTCTGCGCCATGCGCTCGATGTGCCTGCCGCCGGACCTGACGGCCGACGAGTACGGCCGGCTCGACGCGATCATCTGCTCGACCCGGCACGTTCGCCAGGGCGACGCGCTGTTTCGCATCGACGACCCGTTCCAGAGCATCTATGCGGTGCGTGCCGGCTCGTTCAAGACGGTGATGATGCACCGCGACGGCCGCGAGCACGTGACCGGCTTCCAGATCGCCGGCGAAACGCTTGGCATGGACGGCATCGGCGGCGGCCGGCACTGCTGCGACGCGATCGCGCTCGAGGACAGCGTCGTGTGCATCATCCCGTTCGACGCGCTCGAAGCGGCGTGCCGCGAAATGAAATCGATGCAGCATTTCCTCTACCAGATGCTGAGTAGCGAAATCGTCCGCGAGTCGAGCCAGATGCTGTTGCTCGGCACGATGTCGGCCGAGCAGCGCGTCGCGCATTTCCTGCTGAACCTGTCGTCGCGTTTCGAGGCGCGCGGCTATTCGGCATCGGAATTCAATCTGCGGATGACGCGCGAAGAGATCGGCTGCTATCTCGGCATGAAGCTCGAGACCGTCAGCCGGATGTTCTCGCGGTTCCATCGGGATGCGCTCGTCGAAACGCGCGGCAAGCGCGTGCGGATCATCGACGCGCAGGCGCTCGCGCTGGTCTGACCCGCGGCACGGATCGCGTCATTGCACGGCGGCGCCCGTCGCGGCCGCAGGCGACGCAACCGCTTCCGGTTCGCCCGACTGCCACGCGGACAGCACCTGCTCGGCTTGCGCGAATGCACGGCGCATCGTCTCGTTCACGTCGTCGCCGGTGCTGCATGGCAGCGCTGCCGGCGCGCGACCATGCATGATCAGGTCGAGCCGCACGTCGTAGATCCGGCCGCCGTCGACGGCCGGGCGCGACTCGATCGCCAGCCGGCAATCGCCGAGCCGCGCGCGGAATCGCTCCAGCCGCACCAGCTGTGCGCCCGCTTCGGCCTCGAGCGCGGCGGAACCCGCGAATCCGACGCAGACGATCTGCATGCCCACGCCCATTTCGTTCCTCCTGACGGGCCACCCGCTCGTCGGCCGCGTTACCTGTTCCAATGTCGCTGTCCCGCTCGCAGCGGAATCCCGCCGCGCCATGAACGACGCGCCGGTCGCTGCCTGGGCAGCCTTGCATCCGGGCGTCGACGGCATGCGGCAATTCATACGCTGAATGTCTGCGACGTCTTCATTTCGATCCACGTCATCCCGGCCCGCAGCCCTTCGATCGCGGCCTCGTGCTCGGTGGGATACGCGTGACTGTGCTCGAACGTATGATGAAAGCGCGCCGCGCCCGTGCCGTGCTCGACGGACACGCGGCAGCGGAACTCGCCGGATTCGCACGGCCGCGTCTCGACTTCGACCGACCAGTCGCGTTCATGAATCGTGCCTTGCAGTGTCATGCGCCCTCCTGCGGTGTCAGTCGTCGAGCCGGAAGTGTCCGCTATGCAGCAACACCGGCCGTCCACCGATTTCGTCGAGCATGCGTCGTGCCATCGCTTCGATCGCCGACCGGTGTGCATCGAACGCGCCCAGCAGGTCCCGCTCGAGCAGTGACGGCGCGCCGAAATGATCTTCCAGTGCTTCGGCCGTGATCGCGCATTGCACGCAGCGGCCATCGACCCGTGCCGAAAACGCGACGACCAGGTCGCGTGCGCAATATTCGGGCGGTTCCGGTGGAAAGGCAATCTGCATCTGTCCGCCTGTCATCGTCAGGACGATCCCATGACATGAGCATAGCGGCCCGCGCCGCCGCGCGCTTGACCCACGTCAAGCGGTTCGCTGCACCGCACGATGCCGCGCCCCATCGCATGGCCGGACGGGCGTTCAGCCGGCGTCCGTGTCGATCGCCGCACCGCGCTCGGCCAGCAGTTCACGCAGCACGCTGCGGTGGCAGCGGTGCTCGTCCTCGCAGTAGCAGCCGATCGAGAACGCGCTCGTCGCCGACAGCGCGGCCAGCAGGTCCAGCACCTTCGGCGCGTCGCCATGCGCCATTTCCGCACGAAAGTGGCGCGTGAACGCGCGCCATTTGGCGTCGGTTTCGGCCGTCAGCGCCTGCGCGACGAGCTCGGGGCTCGGCGACAGCGTCGGCAGCCATACATCATAGTAGTTGCGCGATGCGAATTCCGCCTTGGGTACGCCGCGCGGCGGCCGCCGCACCGTGCCGATCCTCAGGCCCTCGCCAGCCGCACGCGGCGAGCCGAGCCGTACGATTCGAATAGCCATGCTGCTCCTTCGTTGCGTTCGATCCGTCATCGTAACGCCGCGTCGTCGCCGCGCAAGAAAAAACCGGCTGCCCCCACGACGGAGACAGCCGGTTTCGGCGATGCGTTCGGCGCGCCCGCAGGGGGCGCCCGGAGGCGCGCCGCTCAGACGCCGCTCTTCAGCACCTTGCCGATCGCGTCCGCGACGATGCCGACGTTCGAATCGTTCAGACCCGCGACGCACATGCGGCCCGAGCGCAGGATATACACGCCGTGGACTTCGCGCAGCGCGTCGACCTGCGATTCGGTCAGGCCCGTGTACGTGAACATCCCGCGCTGCTTCACGTAGCGCGTGAGCGCTTCGCCGCTGACGTGATCGCGCAGGCCGTCGTGGATCGACTGGCGCATGCGCGCGATGCGGCGGCACATCGCGGCGAGCTCTTCTTCCCACTGCTTGCGCAGCGCGGGCGTGTTGAGCACGGTCGCGACGACCTTCGCACCGTAGGTTTGCGGGTTGCTGTAGTTCGAGCGCACCGCGCCGGCCAGTTGGCCCAGCACGCGCTCGGCAGCCGCCGCATCCTCGCAGACGACGCTCAGGCCGCCGACGCGCTCGCCGTACAGCGAGAAGTTCTTCGAGAACGAGTTCGCGACGAGCGCCGGCACGCCGCGGCGCGCCAGTTCGCGCACCGCGAAGGCATCCGCGTCGAGGCCCGCGCCGAAGCCCTGGTACGCCATGTCGACGAACGGCAGCAGGCCGCGCGCCTCGATCACGTCGATCAGCTTCGCCCACTGGCCTTCGTCGAGATCGACGCCGGTCGGGTTATGGCAGCACGCATGCAGCAGCACGATGCTGCGCGCCGGCAGCGCGTCGATCGCCGCGAGCATCGCGTCGAACTTCAGGCCGCCCGTCGCTTCGTCGTAGTACGGGTACGTGTTCACCGTGAAGCCGGCGCGCTCGAAGATGAAGCGGTGGTTTTCCCAGCTCGGGTCGCTGAGCCACACCTGCGCTTGCGGGAAGTAGCGCTTCAGGAAATCGGCACCCACCTTCAGCGCCCCCGAGCCGCCGAGCGTCTGCACGGTCGCGAGGCGGCCGGCCGCGCGCGCCGGGTGATCGGCGCCGAACACGAGCGCCTGCACGGCGTCGCGATACGCGGCGAGGCCGATCATCGGCAGGTAGGGTTTCGGGCCGAGGTCGCGCTGCAGCGCGGTTTCGGCTTCGCGCACGGCGCCCATCACGGGAATCCGGCCTTCGGCGTCGAAATAGATGCCGATGCTCAGGTTGACCTTCTGATCGCGCGGATCTTTCTGGAAGTTCTCGTTGAGCGTCAGGATCGGATCGCCCGGGTACGCGTCGATGTGTTCGAACATGGCTATGTCGGTCTCGTTTGGAAGAATGATCGTGATGCCTGTGTCAGCGCGCGGATGCGCCGTCGCGCATCGCGTAGCCCGCATTCTTCTGACGGAAGCGATACCCGATCGCGAGCACCGCGAGCCAGACGGGAATCAGGTACACCGACAGGCGGAGATCCGGCGTCAGGTACATCACGACGAGAATGCCGGCCATGAACGCCAGGCACAGGTAATTCGTGAAAGGATAGCCCAGACTGCGGAAGGAAGTCTCCTCTCCGGCAATGCGCTTGGCCTGGCGGAACTTCAGGTGGATCAGCGTGATCATCGCCCAGTTGATGATCAGCGCCGACACGACGAGGCCCATCAGCACCTCGAACGCCTTGCCCGGCATGAAGTAATTGACCAGCACGCACACGCCCGTCGCGAGCGCCGACGCGCCGAGCGCGGCGAGCGGAATGCCGCGCTTGTTCACCGAGCACAGCACCTTGGGCGCGTTGCCCTGCTTCGCGAGGCCGAACAGCATCCGGCTGTTGCTGTACACGCCGCTGTTGTAGACCGACAGCGCGGCCGTCAGCACGACCACGTTCAGCACGTTCGCGACCAGGTTGCTGCTCAGCGCGTGGAAGATCAGCACGAACGGGCTGCCGCCGGACACGACCTTTTCCCACGGATACAGCGACAGCAGCACGGCGAGCGCGCCGATGTAGAAAATCAGGATGCGGTAGATCACCTGGTTGGTCGCGCGCGGAATGCTGTGCTTCGGATCGTCGGCCTCGGCCGCGGTGATGCCGATCAGCTCCAGCCCGCCGAACGAGAACATGATCGCCGCCATCGACATCACGAGCCCCGACACGCCGTTCGGGAAGAAGCCGCCGTGCCGCCACAGGTTCGCGACGCTCGCTTCCGGCCCCGCATGACCGCTCGCGAGCAGCCAGCCGCCGAAGCCGATCATCCCGACGATCGCGGCGACCTTGATGATCGAGAACCAGAATTCCGTCTCGCCGTACGACTTCACGCTCGCCAGGTTCAGCAGGTTGATCGCGACGAAGAACACCAGCGCCGACACCCAGGTCGGCACGCCGGGCCACCAGTACTGCACGTAGATCCCGACGGCCGACAGCTCGGCCATGCTGACGAGGATGTACAGCACCCAGTAGTTCCAGCCCGACAGGAAGCCGGTGAAGTGGCCGACGTACTTGTCGGCGAAGTAGCTGAACGAGCCGGCGACCGGCTCGTCGACGACCATCTCGCCGAGCTGGCGCATGATGAAGAACGCGACGACGCCGGCCACGGCGTAGCCGAGCAGCACGGACGGGCCGGCCATCTTGATCGTCTGCGCGATGCCGAGGAACAGCCCCGTGCCGAGCGCGCCACCGAGCGCAATCAGCTGGATGTGCCGATTCTTCAGCCCCCGCTTCAGGCCGTCCTTCTCGTTTCCAGAAACCATGTCTTCTCCACTCTGCCCGCCTCCGCCGGAAGCGGTGCGGCGCGCCTCGGTGTGCCGGGCGCTGTTTTGCTGTGCCGGCGGCCGTTCGTGGAGCCGCCGGGTTGGGGGACTGCAATCTTCGCGCGGCGACGCCCGATTCGCGTCGGCAGGCCGGCCACACTGGCCGCCGACTATCGCCCTCGCCCGCATTGCTGCGGACGCACACGAAAATCCGGCGTCAGTTTAGCGTCGCGACGGCGAAATCGGGTTGCGTAACCCGCTCATGCAAACCCTACATTATGAGATAAGATTGCATCCGGGAGACAGATGAGGAAACAAAAATGCCTGAACCGGTTCTCGATCGCATCGATCGCCACTTGCTGTCGGTGCTGCAGGAGAACGGCCGCGCGTCGAACCTCGACCTGGCGAAGGCCGTCGGCCTGTCGCCCGCGCAGACGCTGCGGCGCCACCGCCGGCTGGAGGAGATCGGCGCGATCCGCCGCTACGAAACCCGTCTGTGCCCCGATACGCTTGGCTTTGGCGTCACCGCATTCGTGCACGTGACGATGGAGCGCGGGCATATCCGCGACCTGTCGAAATTCCAGAAACTCGTGTCGGATCTCGCGCAGATCCAGGAATGTTTCTCGGTGACGGGCGATATCGACTACGTGCTGAAGGTCGTCGCGCACGACCTGAAGGGGCTGTCGACGTTTCTGCTCGAAACGCTGATGCGCATTCCCGGCGTGAGCGGCGTGCACTCGAGCGTGTGTCTCGATGAAATCAAGTGCACGAGCGCGATGCCGGTGGAGGGGTGATGCCGCACCATCCGGCATGGCGGGCGACGCACGGTCCGGCGGCAGCCGGGCTCACCGCACCACTTCAAACGCACTGATCAGCAACGCCCCCGAAGCAATCACCAGACACCCGCCCGCGCGACGCGGCGTCAGCCGCTCGCCGAGATACGCGCGCGCGATCAGCGCCGCGAACACCACGCTCGTTTCGCGCAGCGCCGACACCGGGCCCATCGGCGCGCGATCCATCGCCCAGATCACGATCCCGTACGCGAGCGCGGCGAACACGCCGCCGCATGCGGCCTTCGCCGTTTCGCCAGGCTCCTGCGTCAACCGCAGCGGCCCCGCGCGCAGCCGGTAATACACGGCCATCAACACCCCGGTCAGCACGAACATCCACGCGGTATAGCCGACCGTGCTGCCGCTTTCCCGCACGCCGATCCCGTCGACCACGCTGTATGCGGCGATCGATACGCCGGTCGCGAATGCGGTCGGCAGCACCTGCGTCATCCGGTGCTGTGCGCCGCGCCCGCGGTCGAGCCCGATCGCCAGGATGCCGGCGCAGATCAGCACGAGCCCGCCTTGCGCACCCGCGCTCAGGCGCTCGCCCGCGAACACTGCCGCGCCCAGCGTGACGAGCAGCGGTGCGGTGCCGCGCGCGACCGGATACGCGACGGTCAGGTCGCCGTGCTCGTACGCGCGCACCAGCAGCAGCGTATAGACGACGTGGATCACCGCCGATGCGGCGACGCAGGCCCAGCTCGCGGGCGTGATCGGCGCGGCGGCCGGCAGGAACAGCAGTGCGAACAACCCGATCGCGATCTGCAGCACCGTGGCCGAGCGCAACCGGTCGCCGCTGCTGCGCACGAGCGCGTTCCATGACGCATGCAGGAAGGCGGCGCACAAAACGGCAAACAGAACGGGGATCGGCACGCTGAATACTCGCTGACGGCCGGCAACGCGAAATCGTCGCCGCGGCGCCGATCATCGCATGAATGGATCACCCGACTGTCAAAAAAGCGCGGTGGCGCGGGCGCCCCGGCGAACCGGACCATCGCGCTGTCGCCCGCCCCGCGCGGCATGCGCGGCGATGACCGGCCCCCCGCCGAATGTGTCGGCCGGATTGCATGCGCGCCCTACCTTTCCTCTGCCTTTCTCCAGGCTTCGCGTCGTAATGAAATCGATACCGCGACGCAACCGTCGCGAAACCGGCCCGCCCCCATATCTTCATGACGGGCTGTTCCAATGCCGGTGCTCCATCACGCGCTCCGCGCCGAACCAACACGGCGACGGAGCCGGCTCCCCACCATCGAAAACCTATCTGGAGTTTCCCGATGTTCCGTCAAGCCTTGCTCGTCACAGCCTGCGCCGCCGCGGCGCTTGCGCTGTTCGCCTGCGGCGGCAGCGACGATCCCACGTCGACGCCCCCGGTGTCGGCGCAGGATGCGCTGCAAACCGCCACGCCGATCAAGCACGTCGTCGTGATCTACGGCGAAAACGTGTCGTTCGACCACTACTTCGGCACCTACCCGAACGCGGCGAACCCGTCAGGCGAACCGGCATTCAACGCGAAGCCCGGCACGCCGACGGTCAACGGGCTGACGGGCACGCTGCTCACCGCGAACCCGAACTTCACGAACACGGCCAACGGCACCGACGCCGCGAACCCGTTCCGCCTCGACCGCACGCAGGCCGCGACCGCCGACCAGAACCACGCGTATACGGCCGAGCAGCAGGCCGAGGACAACGGCCTCGCCGACCTGTTCCCGAAATACACCGGCAAGGGCTCGTCCGGCGGCGCCGGCGCGTTCGGCACGAAGGGCCAGGTGATGGGCTACTTCGACGGCAACACCGTCACCGCGCTGTGGAACTACGCGCAGCGCTTCGCGATGAGCGACAACGCGTACACGACGGTCTACGGCCCGTCGACGCCGGGCGCGCTGAACGTCGTGTCGGGCCAGACCAACGGGATGCAGGTCGTCAAGACGTCGAAGCAGCCATCGACGCTTACCGCCACCTCGTACTACATCAACGACGGCCAGGGCGGCTTCACGATGATCAACGACGTCGACCCGGGCTTCGACGTGTGCTCGAGCACGACCGACCAGGCGATGATGAGCGGCAAGAACATCGGCGACCTGCTGAACGGCGCGAAGATCACGTGGGGCGGCTTCATGGGCGGCTTCAACCTGTCGACGACCAACGGCAACGGCACGACGGGCTGCGCGCGCAGCACGGTCGCCACCGCCGTGAACGCCGCGACCGCCGACTACATCCCGCACCACAACTGGTTCCAGTACTACGCGTCGACCGCGAACCCGCAGCACACGCGCCCGAGTTCGGTCGCGGCGATCGGTTCGAGCCTCGAAACCGACGGCAAGACGGCCGAACCGGCGAACCACCAGTACGACAGCGACGACTTCTTCGCGGCCGTGAAGGCCGGCAACTTCCCGTCGGTCAGCTTCCTGAAGGCGCCGGCCGCACAGGACGCGCACGCGGGCTACTCGGACCCGCTCGATGAGCAGGCGTTCGTGACGAAGGTCGTCAACTTCCTGCAGCAGCAGCCCGACTGGCAGAACACGGCCGTGATCGTCACCTATGACGACTCGGACGGCTGGTACGACCACGCGTACACGGCACCGACTCACGCGTCGTCCGACGCGGTCGACCAGGTGAACGGCAACGGCAAGTGCGGCTCGGGCGGCACCACCGGCGTGAACGGCGGCACCGTGAACGGCCGCTGCGGCCCGGGCGTGCGCATCCCGTTCGTCGTGATCTCGCCGTACGCGAAGCAGAACTACGTCGACCACACGATGCTCGACCAGGCGTCCGTCGTACGCTTCATCGAGGACAACTGGCTCGGCGGCCAGCGCATCGGCGGCGGTTCGTTCGATGCGACGGCAGGCGACCTGCGCGCGCTGTTCGACTTCTCGTCGAAGCCGAATACGGCGCCGCTGTATCTCGACCCGACGCAAGGCACCGTGCTGAGCGCGGCGCCGTCGATCTGACCGGCGACGCGTTACCGGTCGCAGCACGCAACAGCAGGCCGGCGCATCGTGCGCCGGCCGTTTCCGTTTAACGCGCCGCTTTCACACGGTGCCCGATTGTCGACCGACAGCATGACAGCTCGTCCCGCGTTCCCGTCTCCCGAAACATCCGGCGCCGCCGCGCCGCGCTCCCCTGCCCGCGCGCTGCGCCGCGCCGCGTTCGCGCTCGGCGCGGCCGTGGTCGGCTACGGCGCGTTCGCGATTGCGTTTCCGGCGCACACGCCGGCCGCGATCGGCGATGTCGTCGCCGACTGGACGGGCGCGAATCCGCATCCGGTCGTGTTGCAGCGCCCGGCCGCGCAGCCGTTGTCGGCGGTCGCGCAGCTCGGGCGCGCGCTGTTCGCCGATCCGTCGCTGTCGGGATCCGGCAAGCAGTCGTGCGCGTCGTGCCATAGCCCCGATCATGCTTACGGCCCGCCGAACGGGCTCGACGTGCAGCCGGGCGGCCTCGCGATGACGCAGCAGGGCTACCGCCCGCCGCCGTCGCTGATGTACCTGTATCGCCAGCCGAACTTCAGCATCGGCCCCGATGCCGGCGAAAACGACGCCGCGCCGAGCGTTGCGCAGCAGGCTGCCTCGGCCGCCGGCGTCGTCAAGGCGCGGAAGGTGGCCGGCACGTCGGCCGCGCCGCAGCTCGTACCGCAGGGCGGGATGTTCTGGGACGGCCGCGCCGATACGCTGCAGCAGCAGGCGTTCGGGCCGCTGTTGAATCCGGTCGAAATGGCCAATGCGAGCATCGACGATGTCGCACGCAAGCTCGCGCAGTCGTCGCATCGCGCGCAGTTCGAGCAGTTGTTCGGCCCACGCGTGTTCTCCACGCCGCAGCTTGCGGTGTCGGAAGCGATGTTCGCGATCGCACGCTATCAGGTCGAGGATCCGTCGTTCCATCCGTACAACAGCAAGTACGACCGCTGGCTCGAAGGCCGTGCGCGCCTCACGCAGGCCGAGCTGCGCGGACTGCGGCTCTTCAACGACCCGGACAAGGCGAATTGCGCGGGCTGCCATCTGTCGAAGCCCGGCAAGGATGGCTTGCCGCCGATGTTGACCGACTATCAATACGAGGCGCTCGGCGTGCCGCGCAACCAGGCGCTGGCGCAGAACCGCAACCCGGCGTTCTACGATCTCGGCGTGTGCGGGCCGTTCCGCGAAGACCTGAAGGACCAGACGCAGTATTGCGCGATGTTCCTCACGCCGACGCTGCGCAACGCGGCGACGCGCCACGTGTTCTTCCACAACGGCGTGTTCCATACGCTCGACCAGGTCATGGCGTTCTACAACGAGCGCAGCATCTGGCCGCAGAAGTTCTATTCGCGCGGCGCGGACGGCAAGATCGACGAATACGACGATATCCCGGAGAAGTACCGCGCGAACGTCGACGTGACCGATGCGCCGTTCGACCGCAAGCCCGGCGACAAGCCGGCCATGAGCGCGCAGGACATCAAGGATATCGAAGCGTTTCTCGGCACGCTGAACGACGAGCCGGCACGCTGAGCATCGGCTCGCCGGCGCGCTAGCGGAGCAGCGCAACGTTCTCGTCGATTCGACGCTGAATGTGCATCAGGGTGTCTTCGGTGATGATCCCCTGGTAGTCGCGCGTGGCAATGGCCGAAAACCGGCTGGCCACGCCGCACATTCGGTCGATCATGTCGCCGGCGGCGGTGGCGGAAATCTCCGCCTCGTTTGCCAGCCCGAGCAAGGCCGTCCGGTCGATCTGCAGGGCCTCGCCCATTACATCCATCTGGTGGTAACCGCCGGGCCCTTCACAGAATGTCACGTCGTAGGCCGGCGCGAGTTTCCACTCGCCGGATCTCGACATGACGTACGCGAAGTTCTTGGGATGATCGTCCCGATTGTTGAACGCGACATTGAAGACAGCCCGTTCAAACGCCCGCGCCTTCTCCCGGACATCATTGGTGCACATGTGAGTCGCACGCAGGAAATTCACGTAATCCAGCGCACCGGGCGTTTTGTAATCGGCACCGGTAAACGCGGCGACGCTTTGCATGGGCACGCGCAGACCGTCCCGTCGGTCAAAGCGCCGGGACGCGAAGGCCGCCATCCCGTCAGGCAAATTGAAATGCAACGTGTCCGCGGTCTCGATGCCGCACGTGCGCAAGCACTCGGCGTAGACCATCTCGATGGCACACACTTCAGGATGTTCCTGCCGAGCCGGGAACTTGATCAACCACGCTTCGAAACCCGCCGTGGCCGCCGTCGTAAAAGCGCCGGACCGCGGATCACGGTAGACCAGCGCCTTCGGCCTGGCGCCTTGCGGAGAACCGCCGACCTGCAGCAACTGATGAAGGAACGCCCCACCTTCACCATTAAGGACTTCCTGCACCTCGGCCGCGAGTCGATCCAGAGGGATATTCGGCTGCGCTTCCTGGACCTCGGGCGCAACGGGCTCGAACGACATGGCCCCCATCGCGTGGTTGCCAATGTAAGCCAACCGCTCGAGCGGCCCGATGCGTGCGGCGTTGAGGCCGCGGCGTTTGAACAAGCGATCCATCAGCAACATGCCCCATCCGTCGGGCAGCGCGTCATAGACCGGTCCGGGCAGTCCCATCTGGTGGGACGGAAAGTCCTTGCGCAGTTTGGCCCCATGCAACGGGAGTGCATAAGACGACAGTTCCAGCCCCCTCTTGCGCGCGTCATCGCTATATTCGAACACGATCAACGGGCGCCCCGTGATGGCCGTCGTGGAGACCATCGATCCCCACAGCCAGTGCTCTCCCCAACCGTCGTAGTAAACATCGACCCGCTCAATCATGTCTGGTCGTCCTCTTGACGCGCTGGCGTTTGGCGCTCTTTTCATACCGGTGAACATCGTCCAGGCTATCGAGCTTCGGCAGGAACAGCGCTTCGAGTTCCTTGCTTCGCCCGAGAACCATGGCGACACGGATGACCGTCTCGAGGCCTACATTGCGCCCGGCTTCCAGGTTGGACACGGTATTGGCGCCGACGCCAGCACGCGCGGCCACATCGGTCTGCGTCAGTTGCAACGCCAACCGCTCCGTGCGAAGCCGCTCGCAAATCAGGGCGACGATTTCATCAGGCTTGCGAAAGCTTAATTCCATCATAGTGGGTCTTATGGCGCTTTACGGTATGTAACTCACAATATTATAGAATTATAGACCCGATGAACTCAAGGCATATAATTCTGCAATATTGTGTCTTATCGATGAAAATCCCACATTAATCACTATAAAGAAGAATTAGCGTGCGATCGATATAGGCACTCTCTCCACCCAGAAGAAGCGCTTCAAGTGCACGTGGGGTTCCGGCTTCTGGAACCGAGCGCGACGGTGACGATCTGTAGCAACGCGTGAACGATCGTGTTGACGAACGGCACCCGCGGATCGGCCGCGCGAATCGCCCGGCGGATGCTGACGAGCGGCCGCCGTACCGGTACAGCGCCCACCAGCCGCCGCCCGCAGACGACAAGCGCAGCGGATCGGCCTGGGTCACGCCCGTGAGGAAGCTCTCGCTGCCGACCCCGTGCGCGAGGCTGTAACCGTAGGCGACGTGCTGGCTCGCATGCGGCAGCAGCGCGAGCAGCATCCCGCCGCAGCCCGCACCGACACCCGTCAGGATCGTGACGACCGCCATCCGCGCGAACGGGCGAGCCGCCCGCCGCGCGCACGCGTCACGCCGGATACGTGACGCGCTCCGGCTCGCGCCGCATGATCACCTTCCCGTGGCGCACCGACAGCGTGGCCTTCACCTGCCGGCGCACCGCTTCGTAGTCGCTGTCCGCATCGAGCACGACCAGGTTCGCGGGCCGGCCGACCGCGATCCCGTAACCGTCGCCGAGATGCATCGTCGTCGCGCTGTGGTCGGTCACGAAGTCGAGGCAGCGCTGCAGGTCCTGGTAGCCCATCATGTGGCAGATGTGGAGCCCCGCATCGAGCACGCGCAGGATGTTGCCGTTGCCGAGCGGATACCACGGATCCTTGATCGAATCCTGTCCGAAGCACACGTTCAGGCCCGCGCGGTCGAGTTCCGCGACGCGCGTGACGCCGCGCCGCTTCGGAAACGTGTCGAAGCGCCCCTGCAGATGGATGCTTTCGGTCGGGCACGAGATGAAGTTCAGGCCCGCGCGCTTCAGCAGCCGGAACAGCTTCGAGCAATACGCGTTGTCGTACGAGCCCATCGCGGTCGTGTGGCTGGCCGTCACGCGCGCGCCCATCCCGCGCACGCGCGCTTCTTCCGCCAGCACTTCCAGGAAACGCGAATGCGGATCGTCGGTCTCGTCGCAGTGCACGTCGACGAGGCAGCCGGTGCGCTCGGCCAGGTCCATCAGGAAACGGATCGAGCTGACGCCCTGCTCGCGCGTGTTCTCGAAATGCGGAATCCCGCCGACGACGTCCGCGCCGAGCTCGATCGCCTGCGCCATCAGCGCGCGGCCGCCGTCGAACGACTCGATGCCTTCCTGCGGAAACGCGACGATCTGCAGGTCGATCAGCCCGCGCGCCTCGTCCTTCACTTCGAGCATCGCCTTCAGCGCGGCGAGCGTCGGATCGGTGACGTCGACATGGGTGCGCACGTGCTGGATGCCGTGATCGCGCAGCATGCCGATCGCCGCGTGCGCACGCGTTTTCGTGTCGTCGTGCGTGATCGTCGCCTTGCGCTCGGACCAGCGCTCGATGCCCTCGAACAGCGTGCCGCTCATGTTCCAGGCCGGCTCGCCGGCCGTGAGCACGGCATCGAGGTGGATATGCGGTTCGACGAGCGGCGCAATCGCGAGGCGGCCGCCCGCGTCGATCTCGTCGGCGCCAACCGGTGCAGCCGGTGCGATCGGCGCCGTTTGCGCGTCGATCCGCGCAATCCGGTCGCCGTCGATACCGATCGTGAACAGCCCGTCGCGGCCGCGCAGGCGTGCATTGAAGAGGTTCATGTCGCTCCAGGCATCAAGCGGCGTCAACGCGCCGCGCAGGGGGAATCGGGCTGCGGCAATGCGTGCCGCGCTTTATTTGAAATCCTCGATCGTCAAGCCGGTCGCCGCGCGCATTTCGTCGTTCGTCACGTCGCGCACGTGCTTGCCGAAGGTCCACACGTGCCGGCCCGGGTCGCGAGCGCGGCTTTCGGATCGCGGTAGCATAGCGCGGCACTGAAGGACGGACGGTGAGGTTCGGTCATCGATGTCTCCGTTTCCCGGCATGGGACCACCCCATTCTCCACGCGCGTGGCGCGCCGATCAACTCCCGTCGCCGGCGGCGCGCGTGTTGTCAATGCGCGACACGGCATGCGCCGCAACCCCGCATCACGCACCGCGCCCTTGCCAAGGACGCACGCCATTCGGCCGCCACACCGGTTTGTGAACGCCGTGTGACGCACTCTTGCGCGGCGTGCAAAGGAGCCCTCGCGCGCCTGCCGCAGGAATCGGGCGGGCGCGCCCCTACACTTGCGCCGAACTTTGCTTACCCAGTCCCACACGCAGGAGTCATCGCATGAACAAAACCCTCGTTGCCGGCGCATGCACCGCCGCGCTGTTCGCCCCGCTCGCGCACGCGCAGAGCTCGGTCACGCTGTACGGCCTGATCGATGCCGGCATCGCCTACACCAACAACGTGGGCGGCGGTTCCCAATGGCGGATGGCCACCGGCACGATCAACGGCAGCCGTTTCGGCCTGCGCGGCAGTGAAGACCTCGGCGGCGGCCTGAAGGCGCTGTTCCTGCTCGAGAACGGCTTCAACACGAACAACGGCTCGCTCGGCCAGGACGGCAAGCTGTTCGGCCGGCATGCGTACTTCGGCCTGAGCCGCGCCGGCTACGGCACGCTGACGCTCGGCCGCCAGTACGATTCGATGGTCGACTTCGTCGCGCCGCTGTCCGCGACGGCCGGCGACTTCGGCGATACGGGCTTCGCGCATCCGTTCGACAACGACAACCTGAACCATTCGGTACGCGTCAACAACGCGGTCAAGTACACGAGCGACTCGATCGCGGGCTTCAAGGTCGGCGCGCTGTACGGCTTCTCGAACTCGACGAACTTCGCCGGCAACCGCGCGTACAGCGTCGCGGCGAGCTACACGAACGGCCCGCTGAAGCTGGCCGGCGCGTACCTGCAGATGAACGGCACGAAGGGCTCGACCAGCGCGAGCCCGGGCGCGTCCGACGTGGCCGAAGCGAAGGGCGTGAGCCAGGGCGGCTGGTCGGTGGGCGCGGACCGCATGCGCACGTACGGCGGCGGCGTCAGCTACGTGTTCGGTCCGGCGACGGTCGGCTTCGTCTATACGCGCTCGCAGTACGACAACACGGGCTCGTTCGGCTCCACCGGCCAGGTCGCGTTCAACAACTACGACGTGAACGTGCGCTATACGGTGACGCCGGCCGTCAGCCTCGGCGCGGCCTACGTGTACACGGACGCCAGCGTGTCGAACCCGGACAGCAAGCACGGCACCGATCCGAAGTGGCACCAGGTCGACCTGCAGGCGGTGTACAAGCTGTCGCGCCGCACCGACCTGTACGCGGAAGCGATGTATCAGCACGCATCGGGACGCGGTTACCAGGCGTTCATCAACACGTCGGGCGGCGCGTCGAGCACCGCGAACCAGGTCGTCGGCACGATCGGCATGCGCACGCGGTTCTAAGCGCCGATCCGCGTGACATCACGACGCGTCGCCCGCCGGCCGAAGCCCCGCCGCTGCAAACGGGTTCGGTCGATACGGGCGACGCGCGCCAATGTTGTTCCATCTGGAAAGCTGCCTGCCTGGAATCGGGGTTTTTGTGACGAGGCGCGCTGAATAGACTGGCATTGACGGTTCCGATCGCGGATCGATCGCCGAACCGGCCTCACCCCCGTCTACAGGAGAACATCGTGAAATCGCTCGTCGTCACCGCCGCCGCTGCCGTCCTGCTTGCCGCTCCGGCGCTGTCGTTCGCTCAGTCCGCCAAGTCGCCCGTTACGCGCGCGCAAGTGCTGCAAGAGCTCTACGACCTCGAATCGGTCGGCTACAACCCGTCGCTCGGCGACGCCGGCAACTATCCGGACGACCTCATGGCCGCGCAGGCACGCCTGGCAGCCAAGCGCCTCGCCGAGCACAAGGCCGCGCAAGCCGCCTATGGCCCGGCCGGTGCGGGCGCAACCGAATCGGGCGTGACCGCGAATCCCCCGCTGTGAATGCCGCTGTGAATGCATCACGCAACGCCGCGCCCGCATGACACGTGTCGTGCGGGCGCGGTTTCCATTGCGGCAATGGCCGATGACGACGGGCCGGTGACGATTCGACCGGTCAGCGTGCCGCCCTGCCCGCGGCGTGCCGGTGAATCGATCGCCGTCAGGCGGCCTGCGCTTCGCGGCCGATCGCGTTGAGCATCTCGACGTCGTGGGCGATCATCCCCGGCACCTGCGCACGCAGCATCTCGACCCACGTGCGGACCTTCGCATCGACGAAGCGGCGCGACGGATACAGCGCATACACGTTCATCTTCTGCAGGATGTGCCCCGGCAGCACGCGCACGAGCGTGCCGTCGTGCAGCGCGTCGATCGCCGAATACAGCGGCAGCATGCCGATTCCGATGCCGTCGCGGATCGCGAGCGCGAGCGACTCGGCCGTATTGGTCTGCACCGGCCCGGCGACATGGATCTGCTCGACGCCTTCGGCTCCTTCGAGTACCCATTCATGAGTCGGGAACGCCGGCGTGCAGAGCGTCAGGCACGCGTGCGCGCCGAGATCCTGCGGGCGCGCCGGCGCACCATGGCGCTTCACGTAGTCGGGCGACGCGCACAGGATGCTGAAGGTCGAGCCGAGCAGGTGCGACACGAGTTCCGAATCGGGCAGCGACGACGCGGTCACGACCGCCATGTCGCTCGTGCCGTCGAACAGGTCCGGCATGCGCTGCGACAAGGACAGTTCGATGGACACGTCGGGAAACTGCGTGTGATAGCGCGTCAGCGCGGGCATCACGTAGTGATGGCCGACGCTCGCGAAGCTGTGCATGCGCAGCACGCCGGCCGGCCGCTCGTGCGCGCAGCTCGCCTCTTCTTCCGCACGGTCGACGTCGGCGAGGATCTGGCGGCAGCGCCGCAGATAGCTTTCGCCGGCCGACGTCAGCGCGAGACGGCGCGTCGAGCGATTCATCAGACGAGTGCGCAGGCGCGCCTCGAGCTCCGACACCGCGCGCGACATCGCGCCCGTGGTCGAATTCAGCGATTGCGCGGCCGCGGTGAAACTGCCCGTCTCGACGACGCGCGTAAACACTCGCATGTTTTGTAGGGTATCCATTCCTGTGAGCCACCTGTAGCGGAGCCGATATTTTCCTCCAGAGGCCGACGCAGATTGTTGCGCACCCTGCAACTATCGTTTCCCCGTGGCTGCGTTAATGCCCGCGCGCCGCGCTCCTACAATCGGCGCCTCACCAGTCGAACGGACCCGTCCGGACGCGCCGCGGCCCCGCACGCGCGCGCCCCTCTTTTTTCATGAAGCCACAACCTGCGATCGAGCGACCTTCCATCGAACCGGCACGATGGAGACCCTGGCTCGATCCGCTCGGCCGCGCCGCGCGCGACTGGGCCGCGAGCGACGGGCTGATCTGGCTGCACCTCGCGAAGACGGTGCTCGCCGCGCTGCTCGCGATGGGCATCGCGATGCGGCTGGAGATGCCGCAGCCGCGCACGGCGATGACGACCGTGTTCGTGCTGATGCAGCCGCTGTCGGGCATGGTGTTCGCGAAGAGCTTCTACCGCGTGCTCGGCACGGCGGCCGGCCTCGTCGCGGCGCTCGCGCTCGGCGGGCTGTTCGCGCAGCAACCGGAGCTGTACATGGCCGGCATCACGCTGTGGATCGGCACCTGCATCGCGCTCGCGGTGCGCAACCGTCACTTCCGCTGGTACGGCTTCGTGCTCGCCGGCTACACGGCCGCGCTGATCGGCCTGCCGGCGGTCATGACGCCGCAGACGCTGTTCCAGTCCGCGCTGACGCGTGCCGTGGAAGTCGCGCTGGGCATCGCGTGTTCCGGCGCCGTCAGCGCGCTGATCCTGCCGCTCAGCTCCGCGAAGGCGCTGATGCGCTCGCTGACCGCCCGCCATGTGAAGTTCCCGGCCTTCGCGGCCGGCGCGCTGTCGGGCGACGTCGCGCGCGGCGATTTCGAACGGCGCTTCGCCGATTTCGTCGACGAGATCGTCGGCTTCGAGGCCAATCGTGCGTTCGCGTCGTTCGAGGATCCGCACATTCGTGTGCGCAGCCGCCGGCTCGCCCGGCTGAACAGCGAGTTCATGAACGCCTGCACGCGCCTGCATGCACTGCACCAGCTCGTCAAGCGCCTGCGCGAAAACCGCTCGGACGCCGTGCTCGACGCGCTCGCGCCGCACCTCGACGGGCTCGCCCGGCGGGTCACCGCGTTGCGCGACGAGCGGCAGCGCGGGATCGCGTCGACCACCGGCGCGCTGCTCGACCTGCGCCGCTTTCACACCGCGTTGCCGAAGGCCGCGCGCGCGTCGCGCCACGCGATCGAGGCTCATGCGGCCGGCGGCCTGCTCGACTTCGACACCGCGATCGAGCTGGTGTATCGCTTCATCGGCGAGTATGTCGGCTATGCCGACACGTTCGCGTCGCTCGACCGCGACGATCACGCGTTCGAGCGCTCGGTCACGCACTACGCGGTGAAAACCAATGCGTTCTTCGTCGGCTTCGCGTTCCTGCGCACGCTCGTCGCCGTCGGTGCGATGAGCGCGTTCTGGCTCGCGTCCGAATGGCCGAGCGGCTCGCTCGCCGTGATCGCCACCGCGATCGCGTGCGCGCTGAGCTCGACGTCGCCGCGCGCGCCGAAGTTCGTTGCGCAGATGGGCGTCGGCGCGACGTTCGCGACGGCGGTCGGCTATGTGTTCCTGTGCTACGTGTATCCAAACATCGACGGCTTTCCGCTGCTGTGCGCGGCGCTCGCGCCGGTGCTCGGCCTCGGCGCGTTTCTCGCGATGCGCCCGGGCCTGTCCGGCTACGGGATCGGCTTCGCGGTGTTCTTCTGCCTGCTCGCGGGCCCCGACAACGCGATCGCGTATACGCCCGAGGTGCTCGTCAACAACGGTTTCGCCATCGTCGTCGCGATGTTCGCGTGCTCGATCGTGTTCGCCGTGGTGTTTCCGACCCACATGCCCTGGCTCACGTCGCGTATCGCGCACGATCTGCGCCGCCAGGTCACGCTCGCGTGCGAAGGCGCGCGCGAGGGCCTCTCGGCGCGCTTCCAGTCGAGCACGCACGATCTGATGGCACAGTTGCGCACGCTGCTCGTCAAGCGCACGCGACAGCATCGCGACGCGCTGCGCTGGATGCTGTCGACGCTCGAGGTCGGTCATGCGGTGATCGACCTGCGCGACGAGCTGCACGGCTTCGCCGAATCGAAGCCGCCGCAGACACTGCACTGGACGACCTCGATCGATGCGGTGCTGCGCGCGCTGCCGCGCTTCTTCGACGATCCGACGCCCGTCCACCACGCACGCGCGCTGAAATCCGTGAACCTGGCGATCCGCGCCGCGCAGCACGCGCTGCACGCGTGGTACGCCGTGCCCGATGCGCGCCACCGCATGCAGCGCATCGTCGGCTGCCTGCACTTCATCCGCAGCGCGCTGCTCGACAAGGACGCGCCGTTCAATCGTCACCGGCATTGACTCGTCGACGGCGATCGATCCGGATCGATGCGTACGCAACGTGATCCTTGTTCCGATTGGAAATAAGCTCTGCACCCGCGATGATTAATCTTTAAGCAGTGCGCACCTATAGTTTCCTCACTGCCAGCGAGACTGGCACTGACCCAGGAGAAACCGAAATGAAGCCGCTGCACCTCGCCCTCGTTGCCCTGTCGCTCGCCGCCGCTGTCGCGCACGCCCAGTCCGCACCTGCCGACCTCGCGCAACAACCGGCGAACCGCGCCGAAGCCGTCCAGGCAGCCGGCCGCGTCGATCGTTCGCAATCGAAGCAGGACGAACCGAACGCATGCGTCGGCCCCGTCAGCTTCTGCAACGTCTACTTCGGCAACTGAGCATGACACCGCGTCGTCACGGCCAGGCCCGACGCGCGCGCATCGCCCGCATCGCATGCGCACGCGCCCGACGCGCCGGCCGCTCGCCGCAACGACACTGCCCGCCACGCCGCTTCGAGTGAAGCGGCGCATGCCGTTTCAGGCGCCGCGCCCCGGCCGCCACCCCACTTCGCGCAACGCATCCAGCAAGCGCGCCTGCCCCAGCCCTTCGACCCGCGCGCCGCGCGATGCGACCTCGCCCCCCGCGACCAGCGCATTGACGATCGCTTCCTCCACCGCTTCCGCCGCCGCGACGAACAGCGCGGAGATATGGTCGTTGTTGACCATCTTCACGCCGGTCGTCGGCACGCCCTTGCTGCCGTAGTTCGCGGCCGGCAGCCTGTCGTTGCCGGTAGCGAACGCCAGGAAGATGTCGCCGCTCGAATCCTCGGTGCCGCCGCCGACGCGGGCCAGCCCGACGCTCGCACGCTGCGCGAGGCGCGTGCATTGATGCGGCAGCAGCGGCGCGTCGGTCGCGAGCGTGACGACGATCGAGCCCATCCCGGCCTCGCCTTGCGCCGCGGCCGCGCGAAACGGCGAATGCACGTGCCGCAACACTTCACCGACCGGGTAGCCGGCCACGCGCAGCATCTCGCGCACGCCGTGGTTCGCCTGCACGAGCGCGCCGACGGTCCAGCCGCCCGCGTCGGCCGCGACTACCCGCGACGCGGTGCCGATACCGCCCTTGAACTCGTGGCAGATCATGCCCGTGCCGCCGCCGACGCCGCCTTCCGCGACCGGCCCCGACTGCGCGGCGGCCAGCGCGCGCTGCACGTGCGCGGCGCTCACGTGCTGCCCCCAGATGTCGTTGAGCAGGCCGTCGTAGGTTTCCATCACGACCGGCATGCACCAGTACACGCGGCCGGCCGCCGCTTCGCGTTCGTTCGCGACCAGCGCATCGCGCACCGCGCCGACGCTGTGCGTGTTCGTATAGGCGATCGGTGTCGTCAGCAGGCCGGCTTCGCGGATCCATTCAAGCCCGGTCGCGTCGCCATTGCCGTTCAGCACGTGAACGCCCGCGAAGCACGGCGAATCGTGCGCGGTGCCCGCGCGCGGCTCGATCACGGTGACGCCGGTGCGGATCGACGCGTCGCCGTTCTCGACGTTCAGCGTGCAATGGCCGACCCGCACGCCCGGTACGTCCGTGATCGCGTTGAAGCGGCCCGGCGTGCCGAGCCCGATGCGGATGCCGAGATCCCTCGTGCGCATGATGCAGTTCCTCCCGTCCTTCAATGGTTCGGTGTTTCGGTATGGCAGGGTGTCGGTGCGGCGTTCAAAGCGCGCGGAACGCTTCGCTGTGGCGCGCCCAGGCCAGATACATCACGAGCGCGGCCACCAGCAGCCCGCCGATGATGATCAGGTCGGTGGACTTCGTCGCCGTCGCCAGCGTCGTGTAGAGCGTGTACGCGGCGCCCGCGACCGCGACGAGCGGCGTCACGGGCCACAGCGGCATCCGGTAGTGATGTTCGACGTCGCGACGCACGCGCCGGCTGGCCAGCGCGGCCAGCCCGACGACCAGGTAGATCAGCAGCAGCAGGTCGACCGTGAACGCGGTCAGCTCGTCGAGGCTCGACACGAACACCAGCCCCGCGGACGGCACCGCCAGCGCGAGCGTCGCGAGCCACGGCGATTCGAAGCGCGGGTGGATCGTCGAGAACGCGCGGTTGCAGGGTCGCGACCAGAGCGCATGCCGGCCGCTGCTGTACAGCAGGCGTCCCATCGTGATCACGATCGCGATGATCGCGTTGAACACCGACAGGAAGATCCCGCCGCTGACCACGCGCGAGATCACCGGGTTGCTCAGCGACCGCACGACATAGCCGATCGGGTCGGCGCTTTTCGTGAGTTCCGTCAGCGACGGCGCGCCGAGCACGATCGCGGTCAGCGGCACCAGCTCGACGACGAGGATCAACAGCAGCGAATAGATCACCGCCTTCGCGACGTTGCGGTTGCCGCCGCGCAGATCTTCCGCCAGATACGCGGCGGAGCCGAAGCCGTTGTAGCAGAAGATCGCGGTGCCGATCGCCGGCACGATCGCCGCGAGCGTGGCCGGCACCAGTGCATTGCCGCTCGCGACGACGGGCGCGACCAGCACGTCGGCGCCGCGATGCGGGGAGCCGAAGCCGAGCCCCGCGATCAGCATCAGCACGCCGATCTCGACGACGAGGAACGCGCCCGTGATCCACGCGTTCGTCTTGATGTTCAGCATCCCGAGCACGTAGCCGAGCAGCACGATCGCCAGCGCGACCGACGGGTTGCCGAAGTGCGTGCCGAGCGCGTTGTTCAGGTACGGCGCGGCACCGCTCGCGAGCACGGCCGGGATGAACACGCTGACGGACAGCACCGTGATGAAGGTCAGATAGCCGGGCAGCGTGCCGAACACGCGCTTGGCCATCACGTATTCGCCGCCCGCGCTGCGATGCGCGGCGCTGAGTTCCGCGTAGCAGAGCGCGAACGCGAGTGCGAGCACGCCGCCGAGCACGAACGACAGCACCGCGCCGCTGCCGGCCTGCTGGATCGCGAACGGCGCGATCACGAAGATCGAGCTCGCGGGCGTCACGCCCGACACGGTGATCATCACCGCGTCGCGCACGCTGAGCGTCCGCGACAACGCGCGCGGCGCGTCTTCCGTGACAGGTGCCGCTTGCAGCGTGCCCGTCGATTCCGACATCATCGCCATTTCGTTCTCCTGTGCTCCTTTGCTGCGGTTTTTTGAACGCCCATACTCGGGCCCGAATCATTGCGTGGCAGTCTAGGAAGCCAAATTCAGGACCGCTATTCCCCCTTCGTGTTACGCCTTCCGGTGGTGGTATGGATCGACTCTTCTCCGAAATCGCGATGCACCAGGCGCTCGGCCGCGCGATCGATCATCTCGGCCAGCCGCGCTTCTGGCGCTTCCTGGTGCTGCTGCTCAACGAGATGGTGCCGTTCGACAACGCGCTCGCGACCGCGATCGGCCGCGACGGCGTGCCGCTCGTGCTCGACGAGTACGACACGGGCGGCACCGACAGCGCGTCGCCGGTGCCGCTTTACCTCAATGGGTTATATCTGCTCGATCCGTTTCTGCAGGCCGCGCACGACGGGCTCGCCGACGGCTGCTACCGGCTCGAGGAAGTCGCGCCCGACCTGTTCCGGCAGAGCGAGTATTTCCTGAGCTATTTCCGCGATGCGGTCGGCGACGACGAAATCCAGATCCTGCTGCGGCCGAACCCCGACCTGTTGCTGTCGCTGTCGCTCGGCGCGGCCACGCGCTTCGACGTCGAGCCGCTCGGCAAGCTGACGGCGGCGATGCCGTGGGTGCTCGCGGCGATCCGGCAGCACTGGCGGCTGGTGGGCGATACCGCGCGCGCGACGCCCGACGACGATCTCGGCGCGCGCGTCGAGCAGGCGCTCGCGCGCTTCGGTGCGGGCGTGCTGACCGATCGCGAGATGTCGATCGCGAGAATGGTGCTGCGCGGCAATTCGTCGAAGGCGATCGCGGAGCGGCTGGCGATTTCACCGGAGACGGTGAAGGTGCATCGCCGGCATCTTTACGCGAAGCTCGGGATTGCGTCGCAGCCGGAGCTGTTTTCTCGGTTCATCCAGGCGCTGGGGGAAGATGCGGCGGGCTGAGCGCGTCGATGCAGGCGGTGCATTCACCCGCCCGCTTCGACGAACCCGCCATCGGGCGCCGGGTGCGGCACGTACCAGCCGAAATACACCTCGGCCTCGACGAGCCGACCATCCCGCACGCACAACCGCTCGGCGTTCCGGAACCGCCTGCCGGCCGTCGTTTCGGCTTCGTACACGACAAACACGTATTCGCCGTGCACCACAACGTCGACGAACTCGAAGCCTGCGAGCATCGCGCTGTTCGGCCAGCAACGCGCCAGATACGCGGCGCGGTCGAGCCGGTTGTCGAGCGGGCTCGTGAAATGGAAGTCCGGCGCGATCAGCGCTTCGATCGCATCGCGGTCCTTGTCGACATACGCGCGATAGCTCGCGCGCGCGACTTCACCGGGGTCGTCAGCCATCGTCGTTACCTCCGCGAAGCACCGGGACGAACACGCCGGCCGGCGTCGTCCCGGGACATCGTTGAAACGGGAACAGGAACGTGCGGCACGAGCCGCAACCACGCGATCCCGCGTTCGCAAGATATGCGCGTGCGTGCGGCCCGGTGCCATTCATGAAAACCCGCGCCGACAATCCGCCTGCGCCGCTCGGCGCGTTCCGCCGCAGGCACCCGGTCCCGCGGTTGCCCGTTTCCGCATGCGCGGGCATGATGTCCGCCAGCGTGCCGCGGCACGCGTGCGCTTCGGCGCGCATCGATGCCCCGAACGGCATGCCGTCGCCGCGCCGCCCCGGCATCGTCGAGCAATCCGCGTGCCGGCCCGTTCGCCCACTTCATCGAGCCCATGTCATTACGCGCATTCAGAACGCTGGTCGCGATCGCCCGATACCGGACCTTCGCCCGCGCCGGCGAAGCGATCGGGCTCACGCAGTCCGCCGTGAGCCTGCAGATCAAGGCGCTCGAAAGCGAATACAACGTCCAGCTGTTCGACCGTTCGCGTCGGCAGCCGGTGCTCACGGAAGCCGGCAACATCCTCGTCGCGCAGGCCGAGCAGGTGCTCGCGATGGTCGACCGGATTCCCGATGCGCTCAGCGACGAGAAGAAGCTCGTCGGCCGCTTGCGGATCGGCGCGATCCAGACCGCGCTGTCCGGCCCGCTGCCCGATGCGCTGCTCGCGCTGCGCGATGCGCATCCGTCGTTGCGCGTGCACGTATCGGCCGGCATGTCGGCCGAATTGGCGAACCGCGTCGCGGCCGGCGAACTGGACGCGGCAATCACGACGCGCCCGGTGCGCCCGCATCCGGCCGAATTAACCTGGACCACGCTGTACGAAGACCGCTTCTGGCTGCTCGCGCCGCCGCAATACGCGGGGCGCGACGCGGGCACGTTGCTGGAAGCGCTGCCGTTCATCCGCTTCGACGCGCAGGCGTGGGCCGGGCGGATGATCGCCGCCGAACTGCGCCGCATCGGCGTGCGGGTGCGCGAGGAGATGGTGCTCGACAGCGCGGAGACGATCGCACGGATGGTCGCGCGCGGACTCGGCGCGGCGATCGTCGCACTCCCCGACTCGACGCTCGCGCGGCTGCCGCCCGTCACGCGCTTGCCGTTCGGCCAGCCGCAAATGGGCCGCGCGGTCGTGCTGCTCGAACACCAGTCGCGTCCGGCCGAGCGTTTCGCGCATGCGCTGGCCGCCGAAGTCACCGCGTCATCAATGAGAATTTCTCATTGAATGCCCGATAATTAACAATTATTCCTGCTGCATCAGCGTGTTAACTTGGCGGCATCGTCACTCTTTCGATTGCGTGCCGCCATGTCGTTCCGCTGCTTCGCCCGCCGGCCCTCCCGACCGGCTCGACCACCACGCCCGGTCCACCTGACGGCGCGCCGATGATCGGCCCGATCCTGCTCGCGCTCGCGCCGGTCGCGCTGCTGGTCGCGTTCGGCCACGGCCTGCGGCGCACGGGCTTCATCGCCGAGGCATTCTGGCCGCACGCCGAGCGGCTCTGCTACTACGTGCTGCTGCCCGCGCTGTTCGCGGACGGTCTCGCGAATGCGCGGCTGCACGCGCTGCCCGTTTTACCGCTGGCGGCGGCGCTGGTCGGTTCGACCGTGCTCGTCGCAGCGCTGCTTCTGCTGGTGCGCCGCTTCGTGCCGGTCGACGGCGCCGGCTTCACGTCGGTGTTCCAGGGCGCGGTGCGCTTCAACAACTATGTCGGCACGGCGCTCGCCGCCGGCCTGTTCGGCGCGCACGGGATCGCGCTCGCGGCCGTGTGCGTCGCGGCGATCGTGCCGACCGTGAACCTGATGTGCGTGCTGGTGTTCGCCCGCTACGGCGACACGCGGCTCGGCGCCTGGGCGCTCATGCGTCAGATCCTGTCGAATCCGCTCGTCGTCGGGTGTGCGCTCGGGATTGCGATGCAGGCCGCCGGCGTGGCGTTTCCGGCTGCCGTCGAGCCGGCCGTGCACGCGCTGGGCGCGGCGTCGATGCCGCTCGGCCTGCTGTGCGTGGGCGCGGCGCTGAAGTTCGACGCGGCACGCGGATGGATGCAGCCGATGTGCATCGCATCGGCGTTCAAGTTCATGGCGATGCCGCTCGTCACGCTCGCGGCCGGCCGCCTGTTCGGGCTCGGCGATGCGGCGCTGACCATCGCATTGCTGTTCCAGGCGCTGCCGACGTCGTCCTCGTCGTACATCATGGCGCGCCAGCTTGGTGGCGACGCGCCGCTGATGGCCGGCATCACCGCGTTCCAGACGATCGCGGCCGCGCTCGCGATGCCGGTCGTGCTGACGACGCTTGCGTCGGCACCGGTGTTTCGCTGACGGCCCGGCACGCCTGCTCGATCGCCACCGTCACCGTCACGCCGTCGAGCCGGCCTGAATCCGCCCGTCGCGCGCCGCCGTGTTCACCAACCTGGTGCCGGTGTTCGGCGTGCTGCCATGTCGTTGCGCGACACATACGCATCGCCGATACGCCCCCGGTTCTTCCAGCAGCCCCGCCAAAAACCGCCTATGGTGAATGATGCGGGCCCGTTCCGCCGCCCATCGACTTCGCGTCGCCCGCACCGGCGGCCCCGGCGCCGCGTTCCGGCCCCATTCCTCGCAATCGCACGCATGCCCGGCCGTGCGCGCGACTGTGCCGCCCACCGGACTACCAGGAGGTATCCATGAAAGCCGTGCTGCTCGTCAGTTCCGCCGTGCTCGCCATGGCGTCCGTTTCGGCCTCGGCGCAAGGCTCGATCACCAAAGTCGAAAACGGCGCGCTCGTCGCCGCGAACGGGATGACCGTCTACGCCTTCGACAAAGACAAGCCCAACGCTGGCACCAGCGCATGTTCGGGTCAGTGCGAATCCCTCTGGCCGCCCTACAAGGCCAGCGCGACCGACGTCCCGGTGGGCCCGTACACGATCGTCAAGCGCGACGACGGCAGCCCGCAATGGGCGTACAAGGGCAAGCCCCTGTACTTCTTCTCGAAGGACATGAAACAGGGCGACCGCAACGGCGACAACTTCAGGAATGTGTGGCACGTCGTCGCGCCGTAAACGTTCCCTCCCCATCTTGCGCGCCGGCACGGCCGCCGCACGCGTAAAAAGGCCCGCCTCGATCGCCGATCGGGGCGGGCCTGTGGGTCCCGGCGCCGGCGCTGCGGCGCCCGCGGCCGGCGCACGCGTCAGCGGTTCGACGGGAAGCTGAACATCGTGCCTTCGCGCACGCCGGCCGACGGCCAGCGCTGCGTGATCGTCTTGCGCTTCGTGTAGAAGCGCACCGCATCCGGGCCGTACGCGTGCAGGTCGCCGAACAGCGAGCGCTTCCAGCCGCCGAACGAGTGGTACGCGACCGGCACCGGCAGCGGCACGTTGATGCCCACCATGCCGATCTGGATGTTGTCGCCGAAGTAGCGCGCCGCTTCGCCGTCGCGCGTGAACAGGCACGTGCCGTTGCCGTATTCGTGCGCGTCGATCAGCGCCATTGCGTCGTCGAGCGACTTCAGGCGGATCACGCCGAGCACCGGCCCGAAGATCTCGTGCTGATAGATCGGCATGCCGGGCTTCACGTTGTCGAACAGGCACGGGCCGAGGTAATAACCGCCGTCGTGGCCGTCGACCTTCACGCCGCGGCCATCGACGACGAGCGTGGCCCCCGCTTCCACACCCGCTTCGACGAAGCGCGTCACCTTCTCGAAATGCTGCTTCGTGACGAGCGGCCCCATGTCGACGCCGGCGCCGTTGCCCGGACCGACCTTCATCTTCGCGATCTCGGCCTTCAACCCTTCGACCACCTTGTCGCCCGTTTCATCGCCGATCGCGACGACCAGCGGGATCGCCATGCAGCGCTCGCCGCACGAACCGTACGCGGCGCCCATCAGCGCGTTCACCGCATTGCCGATGTCGGCGTCGGGCATCACGACCGCGAAGTTCTTCGCGCCGCCGAGCGCCTGCACGCGCTTGCCGTGCGCGCAGCCGGTCGAGTAGATGTATTCGGCGATCGGCGTCGAGCCGACGAAGCTCACCGCCTTCACGCGCGGGTCGGTCAGGATCGTGTCGACCGCTTCCTTGTCGCCATTCACGACGTTCAGCACGCCCGGCGGCAGGCCGGCTTCGAGCGCGAGCTCGGCCATGCGCAGCGTCGACGACGGCGTGCGCTCGGACGGCTTCAGCACGAACGTGTTGCCGCACGCGACGGCCATCGGCCACATCCACAGCGGCACCATCACCGGGAAGTTGAACGGCGTGATGCCGGCGGCGACGCCCAGCGCCTGGAATTCGCTCCACGAATCGATCGCGGGGCCGACGTTCTTGCTGTGCTCGCCCTTCAGCAGCTCGGGCACGTAGGTCGCGTATTCGACGTTCTCGATCCCGCGCTGCAGCTCGCCCATCGCGTCGGCGAGCACCTTGCCGTGCTCGGCGGTGATCAGCGCGCAGAGTTCTTCCGCATGCGCCTCGAGCAGCGTCTTGAAGCGGCTCATCACGCGGGCGCGCTTCAGCGGCGGCGTGTTGCGCCACGCCGGGAACGCGGCCTGCGCGGATGCGATCGCGGCTTCGACGGTCAGCTTGTCGGCGAGCGCGACGCTCTTGTCCGATTCGCCGGTGGCCGGATCGAATACCGGCTGGACGCGGCTGCCGCCGTCGACGCGCTTGCCGTCGATCAGGTGACCAATGGTGGAGGTTACGTTGCTGTCGTGTTTCATCGTTGAGGCTCTTTCGTGAATTCGGTTATCGCGGGGGACGAGCGGCGGCTCAATCCACTTCGTTCAGTGCGTCGGACAGCGCGTTGACCAGATTGTCGATCTCGCGCTTCTCGGAGATGAACGGCGGCGCGAGCTGGATCGTGTCGCCGCCGTAGCGCACGTAGAAACCCTTCGCCCAGCAGCGCATCGCGATCTCGTACGGACGCCGTGCCGGCTCGCCCGGCAGCGCCGCGATCGTCAGGCCGGCGGCCAGCCCGTAGTTGCGGATGTCGGCGATGTGGCGCTGGCCCTTCAACCCGTGCACGGCCGCCTCGAAATGCGGCGCGAGATCGCGCACGCGGGCCACCGCGTCGTCCTTCACGAGCAGGTCGAGCGCCGCGACACCGGCCGCGCACGCCACCGGATGCGCCGAATACGTGTAGCCGTGCGGGAACTCGAGCATGTACTCGGGGCCGCCCGCGGCCATGAACGTGTCGTAGATTTCCTTCGTCGCGATCACGCCGCCGAGCGGCTGCACGCCGTTCGTCACCTGTTTCGCGAAGTTCATGATGTCCGGCACCACGCCGAATGCGTCGGCGCCCGTCATCGCGCCGGCACGACCGAAGCCCGTGATGACTTCGTCGAAGATCAGCAGGATGTCGTGCGCGGTACAGATGTCGCGCAGGCGCTTCAGATAGCCCTTCGGCGGGATGACCACGCCCGCCGAACCGGAGAACGGCTCGACGATCACGGCCGCGATGTTCGATGCGTCGTGCAGCGTGATCAGGTCGAGCAGGCGATCGGCCAGCTCGACGCCGTTCTCGGGCATCCCGCGCGAGAACTTGTTCTCGGCGAGCTGCGTGTGCGGCAGGAAATCGGCGTCGAGACCCTGGCCGAACAGCTTGCGGTTCGCGCCGATCCCGCCGACCGAGATCCCGCCGAAGTTCACGCCGTGATAGCCCTTCTCGCGGCCGATCAGGCGCGTCTTCGTGCCCTTGCCCTTCGCGCGCCAGTAAGCGCGAGCCATCTTCAGCGACGTGTCGGCCGCTTCCGAGCCCGAGCCGGTGAAGAACACGTAGTCGAGGCCGGCCGGCGTCAGGTCCTTGATCTTGTTTGCGAGTTCGAACGACTTCGGATGGCCGAACTGGAATGCCGGCGCGTAATCGAGTTGCGCGACCTGGCGGCTCACGGCCTCCGTGATTTCGGCGCGGCCGTGACCGAGGCCCGTGCACCACAGGCCCGACAGGCCGTCGAATATCTTGCGGCCTTCGCCATCCGTGTAATACGCGTCCTTCGCCGACACGATCATGCGCGGGTCGGACTTGAACTGGCGGTTCGCCGTGAACGGCATCCAGTGGGCGTCGAGCCACGCGGCGTCGGTGCGGAGATGCGTCTCGTCGTGCTGTTTGGCGATGGTCGTATCGGTCATGTCGGTCGGCGCGGCGCGCCCCTCCTCCTTATGTTGATGTTGCGCATTGTCGGGACGCCAATTAGTCTTTTGAATATCGCAATATCAATGTTCACTTGCGCAATTATGCAAGCAAAGAAACCGAAGAGCCGCGCGCTGCTCGGGCAGCTCAGCGACATGGATCTCCGCCTGCTGCGGGTCTTCAAGGGCGTCGTGCAGTGCGGCGGGATGGCGGCGGCCGAACTCGAGCTGAATATCGGCATCTCGACGATCAGCCGCCACGTGAAGGATCTGGAAACGCGCCTCGGCCTCGTGCTGTGCCGGCGTGGCCGCGCCGGTTTCACGCTGACCGTCGAGGGGCAGACGGTGTACGAGGAAACGCTGCGGCTACTTGCGTCGATGGAAGCATTTCGCAGCAGGATTGATGGCATTCACGACAAGATGGGCGGAGAACTGCACGTCGCGGTGTTCGACAAGACAGCCACCAACGCCAACGCGCGGCTCGGCGATGCGATCCGCCAGTTCGCGGACGAAGCCCCCGATGTCGCGCTGAACCTGCATGTCGCGTCGATCAACGAGGTCGAGCGCGGGATCATCGACGGCAGCTATCAGGTCGGGATCATTCCCGCGCACCGCAGCTCGGGCAGCCTCGTGTATTCGGAACTGTTCGACGAGCGGATGCTGCTGTATTGCGGCCGCGAGCATCCGCTGTTCGACGCGCCGCACGGCAAGCTCACGTGGACAACGATCCGCAACCACGCGTTCGCCGGGCTCGGCTTCCATTCGCCGAACATGGAGCTGAGCCATCGCGCAAAGCTCACGCGCAGCGCGACCGCGTCCGACCAGGAATCGATCGCGACGCTGATCCTGTCGGGCCGCTATCTTGGTTTCCTGCCCGACCATTACGCGGAGAGTTTCGAAAACAAGGGGCTGATGCAGCCGATCGCGCCGCACCGGTTCAACTACCGCTGCCGGTTCGTGAGCCTGCTGCGGCGCTCGCCCAGGCCGTCACGGGCGGCGCTGCTGTTCCAGTCGTGCCTCGAAGCCGCGCATGCGGCGGCACGACCGGGCAGCGCCGACGCCTAGCCGCTCGGCTCAGCGTTCGCCGGCATCGCCGCCGGATTGCGGCTCGCGCCGCATCTGCATCCGGAAATACACGGCGACCAGCGCGGCCGCGAACCCGGACGCCGCACCGACACCGAGTGCCCAGCGCGGGCCGAGGTGGTTCGCCACCCACCCCGCGACGGGTGCGCCGATCGGCGTGCCGCCGAACGCGACCGCGAGGCGCAGCGCCATCACGCGGCCGCGCATCGCCGGCTCGGTCGACAGTTGCATCAGCGCATTGGTCGACGTGGTGAACGTCATCGCGGCGATCCCGGTCAGCACCAGCGCCGCCGCGAACAGCCAGTAGCTCGGCGCGATCGCGCCGAGCGTGCAGCCGATGCCGAACACCGTCGCGCCGATCCACAAGTGCCGGAACAGCGGCCGTTCGCGGCGTGCCGCGAGCAGTGCGCCCGTGATCGTGCCGACCGCCATCATCGACGACAGGATGCCGAAGCCGCGTGCATCGACGTGGAATACGCCGGCTGCCATCGTCGAGATGAACAGCGGGAAATTCAGCCCGAACGTGCCGATCAGGAACAGCATCGCGAGCGTCGCCTTCAAGTCGGCGCGATGCCATACATAGCGGAACCCGTCGAGCAGGCTGCCCCGCGTATGGCCGGCGCGCGCGTTCTCGCGCAGCTCGTCGGCGCGCAGCAGCGACAGCGATGCGAGCACCGCGACGAAGCTCACGCCGTTGAGCAGGAACGCCCAGCCGGTGCCGACCGACGCGATGATGAAGCCGGCCGCCGCCGGCCCCATCATGCGCGCCGCATTGAACGACGTCGAATTGAGCGCGACCGCGTTCGCGAGCTCGCGGTCGCCGACCAGTTCCGCGACGAAGGTCTGCCGCACCGGCGCATCGAACGCCGACGCGCAACCGAACAGGAACGCGAACAGATAGACGTGCCACAGCTGCACGACGCCCGTGACCGTCAGCAGCCCCAGCGCGAGCGCGAGACCGCCCATCAGCGCCTGCGTGGTCATCAGCAGCCGGCGCTGGTCGAAACGGTCGGCCGCATAACCCGTCCACGGCAGCAGCAGCAACTGCGGGCCGAACTGCAGCGACATCACGATGCCGACCGCCGACGCATCGTGATGCGTGAGCTGCGTGAGCACCAGCCAGTCCTGCGCGGTGCGCTGGATCCACGTGCCGACGTTGGACACCAGCGCGCCGGCTGCCCACACGCGATAGTTGAAACTGCGGAGCGAGCGGAACACGCCCGCGGCCGGCACGCTCATGGCCGCTCCGGGCGCGCGGCGTCCTGGAATTCGGCGAGCCGCTGCAGCAACTGCACGGCCGACGCGAGTTCGGCCTGCTCCCGCGCCGACAGCTGCGCATGCAGCGCGCGGAACAGCCAGTCGTCCTTGGCCGCGCGGTTCGCCTGCAGGCGCTTGCGGAAGGCGGGCGTGAGCGCGATCAGCGTCTGCCGGCCGTCGGTCGGATCCGGCGCGCCGCTGACGGCGCCCAGCGCTTCGAGCGTCGCCACCGTCATGCGCATCGACTGCGGGCGCACGCTTTCGGCACGCGCGAGCGCGGAGACGGTCGCGGGGCCGTCGCGATCGAGCCGCAGCAGCACCGATTTCTGCGAGGACGTGAGGTCGTTCGGGCGGGTTTGCTCGCGCATCCGCCGCATCAGCTTGGCGACCGAGATGCGGAGTTCGCCGGCGAGACCGGCCAGGTGCGGCGCGTCGGGAGACGAAGAGGGCGTGTTCATGAATTCAAGATAGCAGATCGACAGCAAAACTGTACAGTTTGACTGTAGATATCCGTGCATGAAGCATGCTTCACCGATCGCGCGGCGTGGCCGGCGTTCCGCCCCCGTCCTACCGCCCGATCCGGCTCTGCGATAATGCCGGCTTCCCGTTTCCGCTCCGCCTTCCGCCATGACGCAGCCGTCCGCCCCGCTCCCCACCGACCTGCCGCCGATCTCGTGCCTGCCCGGCGACGCGCTGCCGTGGCTGCCGATGAGCGCCGACCTGCCGGGGCTTGCGATCAAGTATCTGCACATCAATGCGGCGGAAGACACGCTGACCGCGCTGCTGAAGATGCCGGCCGGCGGCACGCTGCCGCGCCACCGTCATGACGGCGAGGTGTTCGTCCATACGCTGCGGGGTGCGTGGCGCTACCGCGAGTACGAGTGGGTCGCACACGCCGGCTCGACGGTGCTGGAGCCGGCCGGCTCGGTGCACACGCCGGAAACGCTCGGCGCGCCCGGCGAAGACGTGATCACGCTCAACGTGATGCGCGGCGACCTGGTGCTGCTCGACGACGACGGCCGCGAGACCGCGCGCGAGAATTGCCGCGTCGCGCTGCTGCGCCAGCGCAAGCATGCGCGCACGGCACCGCAAGACGCCACGGCGTTCGTCACGCACTGACCGCCAGCGGTCTCGGCCCGTTTCTCGCTGATCCCCGGCTCATCGCCCCCGGGCATCGCGCCGAATCGCCTGCGGCGGCACGCCGAAACCGCGCACGAACGCGTCGCGCAGGTGCCGCCGGTCACGGAAACCGTTCTCCTTCGCAATCACGTCGAGTGAATGCCGGCTCTGCTCGATCATCAGCCGCGCGGCCTCGAGCCGCAGCCGCTCGATCGCCTTCGCCGGCGACTGGCCGGTTTCGAGCGTAAACACGCGACTGAACTGGCGCGGACTCAGGTGGACCGCGTCGGCCAGGTCCTCGACGGTCGGCGCACGGCCAAGATTCTGCCGCGCATAGTTCAGCGCGCTCTGGATCCGGTCCGATTTCGGCGCGAGATCCAGCATCTCCGAATGCTGCGACTGCCCGCCCGCGCGGCGTTGGTGCATCACGAGCTTGTGCGCGACCGAGCGCGCGGCGGCCGCGGCGCCGTGATCAACATCTCGTCGATCGTCGCGATCTCGCCGGAAACGCTCAATGGTGTCTATGGCGCCAGCAAGGCATTCGTGCTCGCGTTCAGCCAGTCGCTGCATCACGAACTCGCGGATCACGGCGTGCAGGTGCAGGCCGTGCTGCCCGGCGCGACGGCCACCGACTTCTGGCAGACCGGCGGCCTGCCGCTCGACCATCTGCCGAAGGAAATCGTGATGCCGGCGTCGGACCTGGTCGACGCGGCGCTGGTCGGCTTCGAGCGCGGCGAGCTCGTGACGATTCCGTCGCTGCACGCGGCTGACGAATGGGACGCGTATGAGACCGCGCGCCGCACGATGACGCCGCATTTGTCGACGGATGCGCCGGCGCCGCGCTATGCGGCTGCGCCCTAGTCGGGTCGTATCCGCGCCGCGCCCGCGATGCCGGGGCGCGGCGCGATCGAATCGAAAACAGGTGAACGCGAACAGACAGGTGCGCGGCTCGGCCAGCGTTTGGCGCCCCTTGGCGGAACATCCACGGTTGCAGGGGATCCCCCACACAAAGCCTGGAGCCGCGAAATCCATACGCTTGATTTCGGGTCAGATGTGCACTATGCGCACGCACAGGAACGCCAAGAACCAATGGGCGGCGACCACGCCAACGAGATATCCGGCAATGACGAGCGGCGGGCGGCGTCGTGCAAACAGGTGGAAACCTAGCGCCGCAAAGAGAATCATCGGGACAAAGACGTATGAGAACAGTTTGATTGTGCTCTGTATCGTTATGGCGCAAGCGTCCACGCCGCCGCCACACTCGCCCACGCGCGGGGTGCAGAGGCTCGAAAAGACCGAGCATAAATAGCTGTCAATCAGCGTCCATATGACAACACTAGCGACGCCAGCAAACCCGAATCCTACGGTCCCGAAGAAACGGCGCATTACTTGATTTCAGAAGATGGGCTGACATCGATCGTCTCCTCGACGGATGCAAGGTCGGGACGGGCACGAAACGCAACGCCGGTCGCCGCCGCCCGCCGGCAGCGACCGGCCGTGGCTCAGGCGCGCGGCGCGGCTTCGCCCTTCACGCCGAGCATCAACGCGGCGCCGCTCAGCACGAGCAGTGCGGCCAGCAGGTACACGGCGAGATCCATGTTGCCGGTGCGCGTGCGGATCATCCCGATCACCCACGGGCTGACGATGCCGCTCGTGATCCCGATGCTGCTGATCAGCGCGATCCCGGCCGCGGCCGCGTTACCCGACAGATAGCGCGTCGGCACGGCCCAGAAGATCGGCAGCGCCGCGAAGATCAGCGTCGCCGCGATCGACAGGCACGCGAGCATCGCCGCGAAGCTGTGCAGGTGCAGCGTCAACGCCGCGAGTGCGAGCCCGCCGCCGATCGTGCAGCACGCGAAGTGCTTGCGGCGCTCGCCGGTGCGATCCGAATGGCGCGCGATCAGGATCAGCCCGACCGCGCCGACCGCATTCGGCACGACCGTGTAGAGGCTCACGGCCACGACGTCGGTCACGCCGAAGTCGCGGATCATCAGCGGCATCCAGAAATTGAGCGTCAGCGATGCGCAGGTCAGCGAGAAGTAGATGAACGCGAACAGGTAGACACGCGGGTTCGCGAGTGCGGCCACCAGGCTGTGTTTGTCGTGCGCGCCATGCGCGGCGCCGTGCGGCCGGCTGTCGCCGCACAGCGCGGCGACGCGCGCCTTGTCGTCGGACGTGAGCCACGTGGCGTCCTGCGGACGGTCGACCAGATACGTGAACGCGAAAAACGCGAGCACGATCGCGGGCGCGCCTTCGATCGCGAACATCCACTGCCAGCCGTGCAGCCCCAGCAGGCCGCTCATGTCGCGCATGATCCAGCCCGACATCAGCCCGCCGAGCACGCCCGCGACCGCGACGCCCGCGAAGAACACCGAGATCGCCGCCGCGCGCCGATTCGCCGGGAACCAGTAGGTCAGGTACAGCACGATGCCGGGGAAGAAGCCGGCCTCGAACACGCCGAGCATGAAGCGCAGCACGTAGAAATGCGACGGCTGCGACACGAACATCATCCCGGTCGACGCAATGCCCCACAGCAGCATGATCCGCGTGAACGTGCGGCGCGCGCCGAAGCGCGCGAGCAGCATGTTGCTCGGCACCTCGCAGAACACGTAGCCGACGTAGAACACCGCGGCGCCGAGGCCGTACATCGCATCGCTGAAGCCGAGATCGTGCTTCATCTGCAGCTGCGCGAAGCCGATGTTGATGCGATCGAGGAACGATACGACGTAACAGAGGAACAGGAACGGCACGATCCGCCATGCGATCTTGCGGAACAGCAGCGCATCGCCGGATGCGGATACGGATTCGTAGGTCGAAGCCGACGACGCGGCACTGGCGTGCGCGATCGTCGCTTCGGCGGGAAGCGATCGGGGCATGTCTGTCTCCAAACGGGCCGCGCGTTTTCGAGCGCGCAGCAGTCTCCGAGGGCGTGCATGCGCCCTGCTTTCTTGTGAGATCGGAACTCGGCTCCCTGAACCGCGGCGTAACGCCGCCGCCGTTCAGGGGCCGTCAGGAACACGGCGGGACGTCCGCCCGGACACCCCGCCGTCGCGACGCGCTCAGTCCTGCAGCGCGTCCCACATGTCCTTGTCGCGCTGCGCGGTCCAGATGCGCGGATGCGTGATGCCGCTCGCCTCGTCGAATGCGCGCGACACGTCGAACGGCAAGCAGTGCTCGTAGATGAACACGTGGCCGAACTTCGGATCCATCGCTTCGCGCGTGAGCGCCATCGACGCCTTCAGGTCGAGCTTGCGCTCGACCGCCTTGCGGCCCTGCGCGAGCAGCGTCGTCACGAAATCCTTCGTGTAATCGAGGCCCTTGTTCACTTCAGCCGGATTCAGCAACGCGGGGCCGCGGCCCGGCACGAGCTTTTCCGCGCCGAGCGCGCGCAGCGCCTCGAGCGTGGCCGGCCACTGTTCGAGCTGCGCGTCGCCGCAATAGCAGGCTGCGTCGTATTCGACCAGGTCGCCCGAGAACAGCACCTTCTGCGACGGAATCCAGACGATCGTGTCGCCCTTCGTGTGGCCCGAGCCGACGTGCATGATCTTCACTTCGAGCTTGCCGAGGAACAGCGTGATCTCGCGCTCGAACACGAGCGTCGGCCAGGTCAGGCCCGGCACCGTCTCGACGCCCGCGAACAGGCGCGGGAAGCGCTCGATCTCCGACTTCATGTCGGCCTCGCCGCGCTCGACGATCATCTCGTACGTGCCGCGGCTCGCGATCACGTGCTGCGCGCCTTCGTCGAAATACGCGGACGCGCCGAGCACGCGCACCGCGTGGTAGTGCGACAGCACGACGTGCTTGATCGGCTTGTCGGTCACGCTGCGGATCTTCGCGATCAGGTCCTGCGCCATCGCGGGCGTCGCGGTCGTGTCGACGATCAGCACGCTGTCGTCGCCGATGATCACGCCCGAATTCGGGTCGCCTTCGGCTGTGTAGGCGTACGCGTTCTCGGACAGCTTCGTCCAGGTGACTTTCTTCTCTTCCAGATCGGCTTGGGAGGCGAATGCTTTGGCCATGTTGCGTTCCGTGGCTGCGAGCCATGTGTTGAGGGGAGTGAGCGGATCATCGACCTGCACCGATTATTTGTCAATGACGAAGTCGCTTGTTATTGTTTAATACGGGTAAACCTGCGGGCTGGCGCGTGAAATGGCGTCGGATACCATGCGGGGTTTCGTCAACGGAAGAATCATCGCGTGCAGAACCACGAAGTCAGCGCGGACGACGCGCCGCCCAAGGCGCAGCGCGGGATCCAGAGTGTCGAGGTCGGCGGCCGGCTGCTCGATGCGCTCGCGCGCCGGCGCAAGCCGCTCGGGCTGTCGGAGCTGGCAGCCGCGGCCGACTTGTCGACCGCGCAGGCGCATACCTATCTCGTCAGCCTGACGCGGCTCGCGCTCGTGAAACGCGACGCGCTCACCGGCAACTACGAGCCGGGGCCGCTATCGCTGAGGCTCGGGCTGATGTCGATCGAACGGCAGCCGGCCTATCGCGCGGCGCTGCCGCACGCGGCGCGGCTCGCGGAAACGGTCGGCCTGAGCGTCGCGCTGTCGGTGCCGGGCGCGCTCGGGCCGACGATCGTGCGGATCGAGCACGGCGGCTATCCGTTGCACGTGAACCTGCACGTCGGCTCGGTGATGTCGCTCGACACGACGGCCACCGGGCGTGTATTCCGCGCGTTCGGCGACGCCGCGCAGCTCGACGCGATGGCGGCCAGCCAGGCCGGTGCCGGCGAGTCGCTCGCGGGCGCGGAAGACGAGCAGCCGACGTCCGATGCCCGCGCGCGGCAGGCCGAACTCGAGGCCATTCGCACACGCGGGATCGAGCGCGGCGTGGACCGGCCGAGCCCCGGCGTCAGCGCGATGTGCGTGCCGGTGCTGGACGCGGACGAGCGCCTGCAACTCGCGTTGACGGTGATCGGGTCGACCGGCTCGATCGATGTCGACTGGGACGGCCCGATCGCGACGGCGCTGCGCGATGCGGCGCGGCAGGCCACCGCCTCGCTCGACGCAGGCCGCGACGCGCGGCCGGTCGCACCGCCGTCGGCGCCGACCGCCACCGCGCAGCGCATGCCGCCCGCGCTCGCCGACGACACGAAAACGCAGCGCGGCATCAATGCGCTCGACAGCACGGGCGAGCTGCTGCTCGCGCTCGTGTCGGCGGGCCGCGCGCTGCCGCTGCGCGATCTCGCGACGGCGGCCGGCATGCCGGCCGCGAAGGCGTTTCCGCACCTGGTGAGCCTGCAGAAGATCGGCCTGCTGAGCCGCGACGACGCGGGCTGCTTCGGGGGCGGCCCGCTCGGCCAGGCGCTCGGGCTGATCGCGATGCAGCGCGTGTCGCCGACGCGCGATGCCGAAGCCGAAATCGTCGCGCTGGCGGCCGCGACCGACATGAGCGTGGCCGCGGCGACGCTCGGGCCGCTCGGGCCGACCGTGATCCGCCTCGAGGAGTCCGCGCGGCCGCAGCACGTGAGCCTGCAAGTCGGCACCGTGATGTCGCTGGTGAATACGGCGATCGGGCGGATCTTCGCGGCCGGCATGTCCGGCGACGTGCTGGCCGGGCTGCTCGCGGACGAGCCGGTGCGCCTCGCCGGCGGCGCGACGCAGGTCGACGACGCGTTCGACGCGCGGCTCGCGACGATCCGTGCCGACGAACTCGATTTCGCGTTCGATGCGCCGGTGCCGGGCATCGGGACGATCGCCGCACCGGTGTTCGATCACACCGGCAGCATCCGGCTCGTGATCGCGATCATCGGCTCGTCGCGCGGCTTCCCGCGCGGGCCGGACAGCGATCTGGCCCATACGCTGCTCGCCGCGACGCGCCGGCTGTCGTGGCGCTTCGGGTGGATCGGCGGGTAATCGTCACGCCGCTGCCAGCCGTTCTTCCCGGCTCATCTCCGTTTTCGCCCCTTCCATGCGGGGCCGTGCCCGCCACGGCCTCGTCGCGCCTGTCTGCCACGCAAAGACGCGCGCGATCGCCATTCATGTTGCGCGGGAGCAACATGAATGGCCAGTAATTCTCATATAACGAAATCGCATTTCACAAGGCGGTGAAGTTTCTTTATGATTAGGGTTATCCCTAACTCACCACCTATCTGGGGTTTCGCCATGCAAACGTCCAATGTCTCGAACCGTTCCACTGAATCCGCTGGCTGGCTCTCGCGTGTCGGCGAACTGATCGCGGAAGCCTGGGCACTGCACCTCGAGAACTGCGAAGTCATCGCTGAAGCGCACGCACGCCTGCCGCACTAAGCGTCGCGACCGGCCGCCTCCCGGCGGCACGATACCCGACTGACCCGCTTGCCGGAACGCCGAACGAATATCGCGAAAAATGGGGCCGAATAGCCCTCGTTGACCGAACGGGGCCCACGCAACGTGAGCTGTCGTGCGCCGAATGCCGGTGCCGCGCGTGGCAGCACGGTGTCGATTGCCGCTTGGCGGCGCGCCCGGTTGTTGCGAATGCCATGCGCGATCGCTGCGCGTCGCGCCGGGTCGACACGGAAGATTCATCCGTTTTCCTGCCCCACTGGCGTGTCCCACCCGTATCCGGCGCCAAGCCGCGCGCACGGGCGCCGACAGCCCGATTCCCCGCCTTTCCTGGACGCAGCCGCGAACCGCGTCGTCATGACGCCGCGCGGCTCGCCGCCCCGTCGTCAAACCTGAATCGACGGCACGTCTTTCATGCACCGCAGTGCGAACATCGAGCGGCTGTGGCGGATGCTCGAAATCCGGTAGAGCTTTTCGCGCAGGAAACGCTCGTACCCGGCCGTACCATCCACCGCGACCTTGATCCAGTAGTCGTATTCGCCCGACACCAGGTACGCCTCGAGCACTTCGGGCAGCGCCGCGAGTTCGGCGCCGAAGCGCGCCAGCGCGTCGTCCTCGTGGCGATCGAGCGTGACTTCGAGGATCACGATGTCCGCGTAGCCGAGCATCCGCTGGTTGACCAGCGCGACGTAACCGTCGATGTAGCCATCGAGTTCGAGTTGCCGCGTGCGGTTCCAGCAGGCGGTGGTCGACATGCCGATCTGCTCGGCCAGTTCCGCGTTCGACAGACGCGCATTTTTTTGCAGTGCACCGAGGATCTTGAGGTCCTGGTTGTCGAGGTTTTTCGGCGTGCGTTCGCGGGTAGCCATGACAGAAAGAATCTTCTACTGAAAATTCGCATTCTATATGAACATGATTCCGTTTTCCGGCCCATTTTGCTGGAAAACAGGAAGCCTTTTAACCGGCCCGCTTGATACATTTTCTCCATGCCTGTTGCCCGGCACGCTCCCCGCGACAAACCCTTCGCACCGGGACGCGTGGCCGCAATCACGAGTTGCGGCGCCGGACACACAGGCATGCGATTCCCCGCCTCCCGTGCGGCCTATCCGGCCGCCGGGCGGCGCCCAACCCCTGTTCCCGTACCATCCCGTCATGTCGTTCAGGCTTTATCTGTCGTTCCTCGCAGCCTCCGCCGTCCTCATCTACGCTCCCGGCCCCGTCAACCTTCTCACGATGAACCAGGCTTTGCGCGCCGGCTGGCGCCGTGCGCTGCCGTGCGTGTGGGGCGGCACGCTGGCCGTGCTGCTGCAGCTCGCGCTGACCGCGCTGTGCCTGAATTCGCTGGTCCATCTCGACGAGCACGCGCTGACCGTGCTGCGCTGGGCCGGCGCCGCGTACCTCGTGTGGCTCGGCTGCAAGCAATGGCTCAGCCGCGCGCCGGTCGCGGCACCCGCGGCCGCAGCCGCAGCATCGGCGTCGGTATCGGCGGAAACCCGCGACATCGAATCCGCTGCCGACTCCGGACGCGCGCTGTTCTGGCGCGGCGTCGCCACGTCCGGGCTGAACCCGAAAACGTTGCTGTTCTTTCCGTCGTTCTTTCCGCAATTCATCGTCCCGAACGACGACTGGAGCCTGAACGCGCAGTTCCTGCTGCTCGCGACCACCTTCGCGCTGCTGTTCGCCGGCGGTGTCGCCTCGATGGCGCTGTTCTCGCATCGGCTGAGCCGGGCGTTGCAGCGCCCGGCGCGGATGCGCGCGATGAACCGCGTGACGGGCGGGCTGCTGGTCGGAATGGGCGCGATCATGGTCGGCTGGAACTGAGGCCGGGCGGCGGTGCACGCGGGTGCCGCGTCGCCCGCCGCCCCCTCGAAAAAGCAGCCGGGCGCCGAATGCTTTAGGGTAGCGGCTGGTTCGTTGGACAGCCCGGCCCGCCCGGGCGACTGCATGAAGCACGTCACTACCCGCCTGCGGCGCCTGTTCGCGCCGATCGGCCTGCACTGGTATCTCGCTCTCCTCCTCGCGCTCGATGCACTGATGGTGCTGCGCCCCGTCGTCGCGCACGCGAAGCTCGGCGTCCATCATGCGTGGCTCAGCGATGCGCTGAACCTCGTCGACAATGCCGGCCTCGTCGTGCTGCCGCAGGTGGTCGTCGCGGCCGGGCTCGCGACGATGGCCATCGGCATCGTGCTGCGCGCCCGCGTCGCGTGGGTGCTGTCGATCCTGCTGCTGGTCGCGGCCGCCGCGATCAGCATCCTCGGCGGCTACCGCAGCAATGCGGTGTTCGTGTACACGGCCGTGCTGGCCGTCGCGCTGATCTACTACTGGCGGCACTTCGATCGCGCGAGCGTCGCCGCGAGCAGCCTGTTCGCGCTGCTCAGCATCGTGTCGCTGCTGATCTACGCGACCTTCGGCGTGCTGTATCTCGGCGACGAATTCACGCCGCCGGTCCACGACCTCGCCACCGCCGTCTACTTCTCGATCGTGTCGATGTCGACGGTCGGCTATGGCGACATCGTCCCGCACGCGCCCACCGCGCGCCTGTTTACCGCGTCGGTGATCGTGCTCGGCATCACGGTGTTCGCGACGTCGATCAGCGCGGTCGTCGGGCCCGTGATCGGCGGCAATCTGAAACGGATCGTCAAGGGAGGCCTGTCGAACGTGATCCGCAAGCATCATTTCCTGATCGTCGGCGCGACGCCTGTCGCGCATGCGGTGCACGACGGGCTGCGCAAGCGCGGCTACGCGGTGACCGTCATCGTGCCGGCCGGCGTCGAGCACAACTATGCGAGCGCGACCGACCTGATCGTCGGCGACGCCACGGACCACGCGGTGCTCGAAAGCGCCGGCGCGGCCACGGCGCGCGCGGTGCTCGCGCTGCGCTCCGACGATGCCGAGAACGCATTCATCATCCTGGCGATCCGCGAGATCGCGCCGACGGTGCGCACCGTCGCGCTCGTGAACCAGCAGCGCAACCTCGAGCGGCTGCGCCTGCTGAAGCCGGACATGGTGTTCTCGCCGCAGCAGCTCGCGGGCGAACTGCTCGCCAGCACGCTCAACGACGAGCCGGTCGACAAGTCGGTGATCTCGCACCTGCTGTTCGGCACCGCCGACGCCGCGTGACCGGTGCCGGCCCGCATGCGGCCGGTACAATCGCGCGATGTCCGAACTGCTCACCTACGGCGGCCTGTTCGCCGTGTCGATGGTCGCCGCGACCCTGTTTCCGCTCCAGTCCGAAGCCGTGCTCGCCGGCCTGCTGCTCGCCGGGCGCGAGCCCGTGTGGGCGCTGGTGCTCGTCGCGAGCGTCGGCAATGTCGCGGGCTCGCTCATCAACTGGGTGCTCGGCCGCGGCATCGAGCACTTCCGCGAGCGCCGCTGGTTTCCGGTCAAGCCGGCCGCCCTTGCGCGCGCAGAGGGCTGGTATAGGCGCTACGGCCGCTGGTCGCTGCTGCTGAGCTGGGCACCGGTGATCGGCGATCCGCTGACGATGATCGCCGGCGTGCTGCGCGAGCCGCTGCCGACGTTCCTCGCGATCGTGACGATCGCGAAGGTCGGGCGGTATCTGGTGATTGCCTGGCTCGTCGTGCATTGACGCATCAATGCACGACGCGCGCCATCGCCGTTACTTCTTGTCCCCCGCCAGATCGATCGCCTTGTCCGATCCGACCGCGTGGCGCAGCTGGAATTTCTGGATCTTGCCGGTCGACGTCTTCGGCAACTCGCCGAACCGCACGGCCTTCGGCACCTTGAACCCGGCGAGCAGCTGCTTGCAGTGCGCGACGATCTCCTCCTCGGTCGCGCTCGCGCCGTCGCGCAGCTCGACGAACGCGCACGGCACCTCGCCCCACTTCGGGTCCGGCATCGCGACGACCGCCGCGACCGCGACGGCCGGATGCCGGTACAGCGCATCCTCGACCTCGATGCTCGAGATGTTCTCGCCGCCGGAAATGATGATGTCCTTGCGGCGATCCTTGATGCGGATATAGCCGTCCGGCGTCAGCACGCCGAGATCGCCCGTATGGAACCAGCCGCCGTGGAACGCCTCGTCGGTCGCCTTCGGGTTCTTCAGATACCCCTTCATGCAGATGTTGCCGCGGAACATGATCTCGCCGAGCGTCTCGCCGTCGGCCGGCACCGGCGCCATCGTGTCCGGATCGAGCACCGTCGCGCCCGCCTCCAGGTGATAGCGCACGCCCTGCCGCGCGTTGAGCCGCGCGCGTTCGTCGTCGGGCAGGTCGTCCCAGTGCGCCTGCTTCGCGCACACGGTCGCCGGGCCATAGACCTCGGTCAGCCCGTACACGTGCAGCAGGTCGAAGCCGATCTCCTTCATCTTCGCGATCACGGCCGGCGCCGGCGCCGCGCCCGCGACCATCGCGTGCACCGTGTGGTCGATGCCGGCGCGGAACTCGGCCGGCGCGTTCGCGATCGCGCTCTGCACGATCGGCGCGCCGCAGTAATGCGTGATGCGTTCGCGGCGGATCAGGTCGAACACCGTCTTCGCGTCGAACTTGCGCAGGCACACGTTCACGCCCGCGCGCGCCGCGACCGCCCACGGGAAGCACCAGCCGTTGCAGTGGAACATCGGCAGCGTCCACAGATACACGGCGTGCTTCGGCATGTCCCATTCGAGGATGTTGCTGATCGCCGCGAGATGCGCGCCGCGATGGTGATAGACGACTCCCTTCGGGTCGCCCGTCGTGCCCGACGTGTAGTTCAGCGCGATCGCCTCCCATTCGTCGGCGGGCGGCGTCCATGCGTAGTCGGGATCGCCGCCCGCCACGAACGCTTCGTAGTCGGTCGCGCCCGCGAAGCGCGCGGGGTCGGCCGGCATCGCGTCGGCGACGCTGACGATCTTCAGGCCGGGCAGTTCGAGCGCCGCGCGCTGCGCGAGATCCGCATATTCGGTATCGACGATCAGCACCTTCGCTTCGCCGTGACGCAGCATGAACAGCACCGACGCGATGTCGAGCCGCGTGTTGATCGTGTTGAGCACGGCGCCGGCCATCGGCACGCCGAAGTGCGCCTCGACCATCGCCGGAATATTCGGCAGCAGCGCCGCGACCGTGTCGCCGCGCGCCACGCCGGCCTGCGCGAGCGCGCTCGCGAGCTGCTTCGCCCGCGTGCAGGTCTCGCCCCACGTGCGCCGCACGTCGCCGTGCACGATCGCGAGGCGCTCGCCATAGACTTCAGCCGCGCGGATCAGAAAATCGATCGGCGTAAGCGGCACGTAGTTGGCGTCGCGGCGGCCGAGTCCGGCCTCGAACATCTGCGTCATGATCCTGTCTCCCGTGTTCTGTCGACCGGCGCGTGCGTCGACGCCGCGGCGCACGCTTCGGTCACGTATCCAGCCGGAGTGCATGCACCCCGATTCGTTTTGATGTGGTTCAATTGCCGACAGCCTAACGGGCGCTATTGTGAGCCGTCTGTCATCGAAACGACAGAGTGCCCCGCGAACGCCGCGCGTTATCCCTATCCTCGCAAACCCGCATCCATGCACGACCACCTCGTAGCGCCGCCCGACGCGGCCGCCATCCCTGCCGAACCGGGCCCGTTGCCCGCCCTGTCGGTGCTGTTCGGCCAGTGCGCGTGGTTCCGCGCGCTGGCGCCGGAACACCAGGCGCTCGTGCTCGCGCAGTCGCGCGCCGAGCAGCGCGAGGCCGGCGACGTGATCGCTCAGCGGCTCGCGCCGTCCGAATACTGGATCGGCGTGCATCGCGGGTTGCTGAAGCTGGCGATCTTCAACGCGTCCGGGCGCGGCTGCACGTTTTCCGGCGTGCCGTCGGGCGGCTGGTTCGGCGAAGGCAGCGTCATCAAGCGCGAGCTGCGCAAATATGAAGTCGTCGCGGTTCAGCGCTCGACCGTGCTGTTCGTGCCGGTCGACACGTTCCATGCGCTGCTCGACACGAGCCTGCCGTTTACACGCTTCGTGATCCACCAGCTGAACAACCGGATGGGCGAGTTCATCGCGTCGATCCAGAACAGCCGGCTGCTCGATGTCGACGCGCGCGTCGCGCAGGCGCTCGCGCAGCTGTTCAACCCCGACCTGTATCCGGACACCGGCCCGTCGCTCGCGATCTCGCAGGAGGAACTGGGCATGCTCGTCGGCGTGTCGCGGCAGCGGATCAACCAGGCGCTGCAGCAGCTCGAGAAGCTCGGCGTGTTGCGGCTCGCGTACAACCAGATCGAGGTCGTCGATCTGGCCGCGCTCGCGCGGGTCGGGATGGAACAGATCTGAGCGACGCCCGATGAACGGAAGCGTCATCGACGTGGCGTGCGCCTCCGGCACGGCAGGCGTTGCCGGGCACCGGCGCCCGCGCGCGTTTCATCCGATCAATCGCCTTGCCATCGCCGCGCCCCAACCTGACAATTCCGCCAGTTTCGCGTCAGTAACCCGTTTAGCCCCGACGCCTATCATTCGGATTCCCTTCACCGACGCCTGATCACCGCCCGTCCCGCCGCCTCCATGTGGATCGTCAATCTCGCGCTCAGGCGCCCCTACACGTTCATCGTGATGGCCATCATGATCGTGCTGGCCACCCCGCTTGCGCTGATGCGCACGCCCGTCGACGTGCTGCCCGCGGTCAACATTCCCGTCATCAGCGTGATCTGGAATTACAACGGCTTCTCCGCGCAGGAGATGACCAACCGGATCACGGCCGTTCATGAGCGGATCCTGACGACAACCGTCAACAACATCGAGCACATCGAGTCGACGTCGCTGCCCGGCATCGCGGTCGTGAAGGTGTTCCTGCAGCCGGGCGCGAACGTGCAGACGGCCATCGCGCAGACGGTCTCGTCCGCGCAGGCGATCGTGCGCCAGATGCCGCAGGGCGCGACGCCGCCGCTCGTGATCACCTATTCGGCGTCGAGCATCCCGGTGATCCAGCTCGGGCTGTCGAGCAAGACGCTCAGCGAACAGTCGCTCGGCGACATCGCGCTCAACTTCCTGCGCCCGCAACTGATCACCGTCCGCGGCGCGCAGATCCCGTTCCCATACGGCGGCCGCACGCGCGTCGTCGCGATCGACCTCGACCCGCAGGCGCTGCTCGCGAAGGGCCTCACGCCGGCCGACATCGTCAATGCGGTCAACACGCAGACTCTCGTGCTGCCGACCGGCACCGCGAAGATGGGCCAGAGCGAATACCGGATCGACACGAACGCGTCGGCCGACACGATCGCCGACATCAACAACCTGCCGATCCAGACCGTCAACGGCGCGACGACCTACCTGCGCGAAGTCGCATCGGTGCGCGACGGCTTCGCGCCGCAAACCAACGTCGTGCGCCAGAACGGCCAGCGCGGCGTGCTGATCTCGATCCTGAAGACCGGCGACGCGTCGACGCTGAAGGTCGTGTCCGACCTGAAGGCGCTGCTGCCGAAGGTGATCCCGACGCTGCCCGAAGGGCTCACGATCACGCCGCTGTTCGACCAGTCGGTGTTCGTCAATGCCGCCGTGCAGGGCGTGATCCACGAGGCGCTGATCGCCGCCGTGCTGACCGCGATGATGATCCTGCTGTTCCTCGGCAACTGGCGCAGCACGCTGATCATCGCGATCTCGATCCCGCTGTCGATCTTCACGTCGCTGATCGCGCTGTCCGCGCTCGGCGAGACCATCAACATCATGACGCTCGGCGGGCTCGCGCTCGCGGTCGGGATCCTGGTCGACGACGCGACCGTCACGATCGAGAACATCGAGCGGCACCTGCATCTCGGAACCGATCTGCACGAGGCGATCCTCGAAGGCGCGGGCGAGATCGCGGTGCCTGCGTTCGTCTCGACGCTGTGCATCTGCATCGTGTTCGTGCCGATGTTCTTCCTGACGGGCGTCGCGCGCTTCCTGTTCGTGCCGCTCGCCGAGGCGGTGGTGTTCGCGATGCTCGCGTCCTACGTGCTGTCGCGCACGCTGGTGCCGACGCTCGCGATGCTGCTGTTCCGCCCGCAACAGGCCACCAGCGGCCCCGATCATTCGACGTCGCGTTTCGCGCGCATCCACCACACGTTCAACGATGCGTTCGAGCGGCTGCGCGCGTGGTACATCGTGCTGCTCAGCATGCTGCTGGTGCGCCGTCGCTTCTACGCAATGTGCTTCCTCGGCTTCTGCGTGCTGTCGACCGGCCTCGTGTTCATGCTCGGCCGCGACTTCTTCCCGAACGCGGATGCCGGCAACATCCGGCTGCACATGCGCGCGCCGACCGGCTACCGGATCGAGGAAACCGCGCGCCTCGCCGACCAGGTCGAGCGCGTGATCCGCGAAGCCGTGCCGCCCGACGAGCTCGGCGCGATCGTCGACAACCTCGGGCTGCCGATCAGCGGCATCAACCTGTCGTACAGCAACAGCGGCACGATCGGCTCGCTCGACGGCGAACTGCTGATCGCGCTGAAGCCCGGCCACCGCGCGACCGAGCACTACGTGCAGGTGCTGCGCACGCTGCTGCCGCAGCGCTTCCCCGGCGTCGAGTTCTTCTTCCAGCCGTCTGACATCATCACGCAGATCCTCAACTTCGGCCAGCCGGCCGCGATCGACGTGCAGGTGCTCGGCAACGATCTCGCGAGTAACATGGTCATCGCGAGCAGCCTGATGAAGAAGGTCAGGCAAATCCCCGGCGCCGTCGACGTGCACGTGCTGCAGCGCAACGACGAACCGACCCTGGTGGCCGACATGGACCGTACGCGCATGCAGCAGCTCAGCCTCTCCGCGCAGAACGTCGCGCAGAACATGCTGATCTCGCTGTCCGGCAGTTCCCAGACCACGCCGTCGTTCTGGATCAATCCGCGCACCGGCGTCCAGTACCCGCTGCAGATCCAGACCCCGCAATACAGCCTCGCGTCGATCGACGACCTGCTCGGCACGCCGGTGTCCGCGAGCGGCCGCACCGGCATGCCTCTGCAACTGCTCGGCAACCTCGTGCAGATCCATCCGGTCGCGAGCCCGGCCGTGATCACGCACTACAACATCCGGCCGGCGATCGACCTGTACGTGAGCGTCGAGGGCCGCGACCTCGGCTCGGTCGCGAGCGAGATCGACCGGATCGTGTCCGACGCGCGCGCGACGCTGCCGCGCGGCACCGACCTGTCGGTGCGCGGCCAGGTCGAGACGATGCGCACGTCGTACCTCGGCCTCGGTGCAGGCGTCGCGATGGCGATCGTGCTGGTCTACCTGCTGATCGTCGTGAATTTCCAGTCGTGGCTCGATCCGCTGATCATCATCAGCGCGATGCCGGCCGCGCTCGCCGGCATCGCCTGGATGCTGTTCATCACCGGCACGCACCTGAGCGTGCCCGCGCTGACGGGCGCGATCATGACGGTGGGCGTCGCGACCGCGAACAGTATCCTGGTCGTGTCGTTCGCGCGCCAGCGCCTCGCGGCCGGCGCGCCGCCGCTCACGGCCGCGCTGGAGGCCGGCGCGACGCGGATCCGCCCGGTGCTGATGACCGCCCTCGCGATGATCATCGGGATGGTGCCGATGGCGCTCGGTCTCGGCGAAGGTGCCGAGCAGAACGCGCCGCTCGGCCGCGCGGTGATCGGCGGCCTGCTGTTCGCCACCGTTTCGACGCTGCTGTTCGTGCCGCTCGTGTTCGGCGGCGTGCATGCGCGGCTGGCCCGCCGGCGCGCGCGCCAGGCCCGACACTGACTTTCGCCCCTAGCCTATAGACCCGGTCAATTCATGGAAGAGAAACATCACAGCTCCGTCGGCATCCAGGTGGACGAACACGGCATGCACCTGCCGACGCGCACGTCGGTGTCGCGGCGCGCGCGCATCGTCCTGATCGTGATCGGCGTGCTGCTGGCCGCGGGCGCCGCGCGCACGATCGTCGTCAACGTGCTGAACCGCCATCACCTCGACGCGGTGGCCGAGCAGAACACCCGCCAGTACGTGAACGTCGTCCACCCGGTCGATGCGGCCACCGGCGGCAAGCTGACGCTGCCCGGCACGCTGCGCGGCTACGTCGAGGCGCCGATCTATGCGCGCGCGAGCGGCTACGTGCTGCGCTGGCAGGCCGACATCGGCGCGCACGTGAAGCAGGGCCAGCTGCTCGCCGAACTCGACACGCCCGAGCTGAACCAGGAGCTCGCGCAGGCCACCGCGCAGCGGCAGCAGGCGCAGGCCGCGCTCGCGCTCGCGAAGACGTCGTTCGACCGCGCGCAGCAGCTGCGCCAGCGCGATGCGGTGTCGCAGCAGGAACTCGACGACCGGCAAGGCGCGTTCAACCAGGGCACCGCGAACCTCGCGGCGGCCGAGGCGAACATGCGCCGGCTCACCGAGCTGAAGGGCTTCCAGCGGATCGTCGCGCCGATCGACGGGATCGTCACGCAGCGCAACGTCGACGTCGGCGACCTCGTCAGCTCCGGCAACGCGGGCCGCGCGCTGTTCACGGTCGTGCAGGCCGACCGGCTGCGCCTGTACGTGCAGGTGCCGCAGGCTTACGCGCAGCAGGTGAAGGTCGGCCAGCACGTGAGCGTCGCGCAGGCCGAACTGCCCGGCCAGACCTTCGACGGCACGATCACGCGCACGTCGAAGGCGATCGACGTCGCGACGCGCTCGCTGCAGAGCGAGATCACGCTGCCGAACCCGGACGGGCGGCTGCTGCCCGGCGCCTACGTGCAGGCGACCCTGCCGATGACGCCGGTCGGCCGCCTGCAGATTCCGGCCAGTACGCTGCTGTTCCGCGCCGAAGGGCCGACGGTCGCGACCGTCGACGCGAACGGCCAGGTGCGCCTGAAGGCGGTGACGGTCGTGCGCACGATCGGGCAGACGCTCGAGGTCGACGGCCCGCTCACGCCGACCGACCGCCTCGTCGCGAATCCGAGCGACGCGCTCGCGAACGGCGACCCGGTGATCGTGCAGGCGCCGCCGGCCGTGAAGCCGGCCTCCGCCGCCGCGGGAGCGAAGTCGTGAACGCAATGCGCATTCGCCCGCGCCTGCGTCCCGCCGCGGCCGTGGCCGTCGTCACGGTCGCGGCCCTCGCCGGCTGCACGGTCGGCCCCGACTACCGGCGCCCTGCCGTCGACACGCCGGCCACGTGGCGGCTCGATCCGGCCGATGCGTACTGGCACCCGGCCGCGCCGGCCCGCGCGCCGCTCGATCCGGCCTGGTGGACTGCATTCGGCGACGCGCAGCTCGACGCGCTCGAAACCGACGCATTGCGCAACAACCAGAACCTCAAGGCCGTCGCCGCGCGCTACGACCAGGCGAAAGCGACGCTTGCGTCGGTCGCGTCCGCGCAGTATCCGGCCGTCGGCCTGAACGCGAGCGGCCAGCGCTTCAAGATTTCCGCCGCTCGCCCGCAGACCAACTACGCGACGAAGAGCACGTCGACCGTGCAGAACGAGATCCAGGTCGGCGCAAGCGTGAGCTATGAACTCGACCTGTTCGGCCGCGTGCGGCGCAGCGTCGAATCCGCGCAGGCCAGTTCCGAGCAGGCGCGTGACGATTTCGCGAACGCCCGGCTGGTGCTGACCGCCAATCTCGCGTCGAGCTACTTCGCGCTGCGCGAACTCGACACCGAGATCGACGTCGTCCAGCGTTCGGCCGACCTGCAGCAGAAAGCGCTCGACTACGTCAGCGCGCGTCACGACCTCGGCGCGGTGTCCGGCCTCGACTTGCTCCAGCAACGCGCGCAGCTCGACGCGACGCGCACGCAGGCGCAACTGCTGATCCAGCAGCGCGCGCAGGTCGAGACGGCGATCGCGACGCTGGTCGGCACGCCGGCCCCCGCGTTCTCGCTGCCGCCGCGCGTGGTGCCGATCAACGCGCCCGCGCTGCCGACCGGGATGCCGAGCGACCTGCTGCAACGGCGGCCCGACGTCGCGTCGGCCGAGCGCGCGATGGCTGCCGCGAACGCGCAGATCGGCGTTGCGCGCGCCGCGTATTTCCCGCGCATTGCGCTGTCGCCGGACATCGGCTGGGACGCGACGCGCTTCTCCGGGCTGTTTACCGTGCCGGCGCTGCTGTGGTCGATCGGCGCGTCGGTCAGCCAGCCGTTGTTCGCGGGCGGCAAGCTGAAGGCCGGCGTCGATTTCGCGCAGGCCGGCTACGTGGCCGCGCAGGCCGATTACCGGCAAACGGTGCTCACCGCGTTCCAGGAGGTGCAGAATGCGGTGACGGGCCTGTCGGTGCTCGCGCAGGCCGCGCAACAGGCATCGGCGGCCGTCGACGACGCGCGCAAGCTCGTGTCGCTCGCGCAGGATCGCTACGCGGGCGGCCTGACGCCGTTCATCGACGTGCTGACGGCCCAGCAGCAACTGCTGACGAGCGAGCGCCAGGCCGTGCAGATCCAGGGCCAGCGCGCGGCGCTCGTGGTGTTTCTTGCGAAGGCGCTCGGCGGCGGCTGGGACGGCGGCGCGACGGGCGGCGCCGCGCCGACCGACATCGCGGCAGCCGGCCCGCAGCCTGCCGCGGCCATCGGCCCCTAACCCGGTTACACGAACAAGCCCATGAAAGTCCTGATCGTCGAAGACGAACCGAAAGTCGTCGAATACCTGAAGAGCGGCCTGACCGAGGAAGGCTGGGTCGTCGACACCGCGCTCGACGGCGAGGATGGCGCGTGGAAAGCCGTCGAATTCGACTACGACGTGGTCGTGCTCGACGTGATGCTGCCGAAGCTCGACGGCTTCGGCGTGCTGCGTGCGTTGCGCGCGCAGAAGCAGACGCCCGTCATCATGCTGACCGCGCGCGACCGCGTCGACGACCGCGTGCGCGGGCTGCGCGGCGGCGCCGACGACTACCTGACCAAGCCGTTCTCGTTCCTCGAACTGATCGAGCGGCTGCGCGCGCTCACGCGCCGCGCGCGCGTGCAGGAATCGACGCTGATCTCGATCGGCGATCTGCGCGTGGACCTGATCGGCCGCCGCGCGACCCGCGACGGCACGCGCCTCGACCTGACCGCGCAGGAATTCCAGCTGCTCGGCGTGCTCGCGCGGCGCAGCGGCGAGGTGCTGTCGAAGACGACGATCGCCGAGCTCGTGTGGGACGTGAACTTCGACAGCAACGCGAACGTCGTCGAGACGGCGATCAAGCGCCTGCGCGCGAAGCTCGACGGCCCGTTCGCGGAGAAGCTGCTGCACACGATCCGCGGGATGGGCTACGTGCTCGAGGCGCGCGAGGACGGCGACGCGGAGCGGCACGCATGAAACGCTCGATCACCCTGCGTCTGTCCGCGATGTTCGGCATCGTGTCGCTGCTCGTGTTCACGCTGGTCGGCTGCGGGCTGTTCGTGATGATGGAGCGCCAGCTGTTCGCCGAACTGCGCGCGACGATCGACACGCGCGCGAAGGTCGCGCAGATGATCGTGTCGCATGCGACCACGGCCGCGCGCGGCCGCGTGATGCAGGAAAAGCTCGCCGACCTCGAGCCACCCGACGGATCGACACGCTACCAGGTCGACAGCCCCGACGCCAACTTCCGCTTCGGCCATCCCATCGACGGCGTGCCCGTCGGCGAACCGTTCGGCGCGTTCCAGCAGTACGCGCTCAACCACAGCAGTTACGACGTGATGACGAAGACCGTCCCGATCGCGGGCAGCGGCGAGCGCCCTGACCTGAAGCTGATCGTCGCGTCGTCGTGCGAGCGCACGCAGCGGATGCTGCGCCATTTCGTGTGGACGCTCGCCGCGCTGATCGCGATCGCCACCGTCATCACGCTGCTGCTGGGCCGCGCGGTCGCCCGCTTCGGGCTCGCGCCGCTGGAACGGCTGTCGCAGGATGCGGCGGCCATCAGCGCCACCCACCGCGGCCAGCGGCTGCAGACCGCCGCACTGCCGACCGAATTGCGCGAGCTCGCCGCGTCGTTCAACGGCGCGCTCGCGCGCATCCAGCAGACCTATGGGCGGCTCGAGGCATTCAATGCGGATGTCGCGCACGAGCTGCGCACGCCGATCAGCATCCTGATCGGCCAGACCCAGGTCGCGCTGACGAGCCGCGACCGCTCGGTCGACCGGATGCGCCAGACGCTGCAGTCGAACCTCGAGGAGTTCGAACGGCTGCGCGTGATCATCAACGACATGCTGTTCCTGTCGCGCAGCGATCGCGGCGAACGCGCGACCGACCTGAAGCGCGTGTCGCTCGCCGACGAAGTGCGGCGCATGCTCGACTTCCTCGAGATCCCGCTCGATGAAGCGCAACTGCGCGCGGAACTGCACGGCGATGCGCGCGCGACCGTCGATCCGTCGCTGTTCCGCCGCGCGATGACCAACCTGCTGATCAACGCGATCCAGCATTCGGCGCCCGGCGAGACGCTGAACGTGACGATCACGCCGCGCGATACGCTCGTCGACGTGTCGGTCGCGAACCCGGGCGAGCCGATCGACCCCGTGCAGCGCTCGCAGTTGTTCGAGCGCTTCTACCGGCTCGAGGAAGCGCGTGCGAACAGCAAGGAGAACCACGGGCTCGGGCTGTCGATCGTCAAGGCCGTCGCGGAAATGCACGGCGGCAGCGTGTTCGTCGCGTGTTCGGGCGGCGTCAATACGTTCGGCTTCTCGGTGTCGACGCAACCGTGCAGCAGCGGCACGCCGCGGACGGCCGATGCCGGTGACCCGCACGCGCTGCGACCGGCGTCGGCGCCAGGCGCCATGCACTGACGGCGGCCCCACCGCCGAGGGCAGTTTTCTTCAATACGGGCACGCGCGGCTGCTTTAGTCTCGATGCGACTTTGACATTCGCATGGAGACATCTGATGAGCATGCTGGTTTCGATGGCGGCGTTCGCGCTGGCGTCGTCGATCACGCCCGGTCCCGTCAATATCGTCGCGCTGAGCGCGGGCGCGCGCCACGGTCTCGGCGCAAGCCTGCGCTATGCGGCCGGCGCGACGCTCGGCTTCGTCGCGCTGTTCCTGCTGATCGGCCTTGGGCTGCACGCGGCGCTCGCACGCTGGCCGATGCTGACCACGGCTACCCAGTGGTCGGGAATCGCCTTCCTGCTCTACCTTGCGTTGCGGCTCGCGCTCGACGACGGCCGGCTGTCGACCGAATCCGGCGCACGGAATGCGGCCGGCCCGTCGGCCACGGCCGGTGCGGCGATGCAATGGCTGAATCCGAAAGCGTGGCTCGCGTGCGTGGCAGCGATGGGCGCGTATGCGGCCGACGGCGACCGCGCGCAGGTGTGGCAGTTCGCGGCGCTATATCTGGTGATCTGCTTTGCGTCGATCGCGTGCTGGGCGTATGCGGGTGCGTCGCTGCGGCACCGGCTCGCGAATGCGCGGCGGATGCGGCTGTTCAACCGCGCGATGGCGCTGCTGCTTGCAGGCAGCGCGCTTTATTTGCTCGATATCTAGTGTCGTTGCTTCGGTGTGCGAGGTCGCGGCGGATGCCGCCGGTGGTCGATGGCGGCAAGCGGTGCCGGCACCGCCCAACGTTCACCGTTCAGCTCGCGGCGCTTCGATATTGCCCCGGCGTGGCGGCCGCAATACGCCGGAACGCGCGCTGGAAATGCGCCTGGTCCGCGAAGCCCGCATCGAGCGCGACGTCGGCGATCGGCCTGCCGCGGCGCAACTCCGCCCGACCGTACTGCACGCGCCGATCGATCAGGAACGCATGCGGCGTCATCCCGTAGCGCGCGTTGAACGCGCGGATCAGGTACGACGGCGACAGGTCGGCCGCCGCGCAGATCGCATCGAGCGTGACGGCCTGACGGCAATGCGCGGCGATGTAGTCGGCCGCGCGAGAAAGCCTCGCGTTGTCGGCCCCGCGCCGCGCGTCGTCGGGTAGCGCGCGATCGAGCGCGCCGTGCAGCCGCGTGAAGAATTCGACCGCCGCGCTTTCCTTGCCGAGCGGATCCACAGAGGGTGCGACGAGCGTGCGGTAAAAGCCGCCGAACTGTGCGAACAGGTCGCGCCGCTCCGTCAACTTCGGCGAAAACCCGTGAAAATCGCGATTCGGATCGCGCCCCAGCGAATGCTGGAGGCGCGCGAGCCACGGCACGTCCACATAGACCATCCGGTACGCCCATGCGTCAGCGCCGTACGGATTGCAGGCATGCACTTGCTCCGGATCGATCATCACGAGCACGCCGCGCCCGACGTGTTCCTTCGTCGCCCCGTTCAGGTAGGTACTCGTGCCGCCGACGATCGCGCCGAGCGAAAACGTGTCGTGCGTGTGCTTCGCGTAGCAGATCGTCCGCCCGTCGTCGACGGTGCGCGCCTCGATGAACGGCAGCGCGGCGTCGCGCCAGAACGGCGACGGCGCGGCAACGGTATTGGCGGAACGGCTCACGCGACAGGCTCCCGGATCGGACGGTGAACGCACACCGTACAAGACTGCGCGGCGCGATGCAACCGCGATCCGACGCTTCGCGGCCGGATCGCCTAAGCTTTGAATTCCGGCCGCCGCGGCCGACGCGGCGGGTCCGATCCCCGTTCCCCACTTACCCTTTTTCACACCGATACGCTCATGCACATCGATCTGACAGGCAAGACCGCGGTCGTCACCGCTTCCACCGCCGGCATCGGGCTGGCGATCGCCGAAGGGCTCGCGCTCGCAGGCGCGCGCGTCGTCGTCAACGGACGCAGCGACAAGTCGGTCGAGTCCGCGCTCGCGCTGCTACGCACGGCGGTGCCCGACGCGGACATCGACGGCGTCGCCGCCGACCTGTCCGACGCCGCCGGTGCCGCCCGCATCGCGGAGCACACGCCCGACGCCGACATCCTCGTCAACAACGCGGGCATCTATGGGCTGAAGGAATTCTTCGACATCGACGACGACGAATGGGCCCATTACTTCCAGGTGAACGTGATGTCCGGCGTGCGTCTGGCGCGGCACTACCTGAAGAGCATGCTCGCGCGCAACACCGGCCGCATCGTGTTCATTTCGTCGGAATCGGGCTTGAACATCCCGGTCGACATGATTCACTACGGGTTCACGAAAACGGCCCAGCTGGCGATCGCGCGCGGCCTCGCGAAGCTCGCGGCCGGCACCGACGTGACGGTCAATTCGGTGCTGCCGGGGCCGACGATGTCGGAAGGCGTGCGCGCGATGCTGAAGGCGACGGCCGACGAATCGGGCCGCAGCGTCGACGATGTCGCGGTGGATTTCGTGCGCAGCGAGCGCGCGATGTCGATCATCCGGCGGCCGGCGCAGCCGGAGGAAATCGCGAATCTCGTGGTGTACGTGTGCTCGCCGCAGGCGTCGGCGACGACGGGCGCCGCGCTGCGTGCCGACGGGGGCGTGCTCGATACGATCGCCTGATCGCGCGGATGGCCCGGACGATGGGCGCGGCAACGGGCCGCCGCGCTATCGGGAAGCGGCCTTGCCCGGCTGAAGCGTGCTTTTGCGGTCGGCGTCCATGCAGGTATCGAAGCCGTGTTGCGTGACGGCGCCGGCCTTGTCGAACACGACGAAGTACGGCCGGTGATCGTTGCCGTGCTCGATGAAGTAGTTGTAGCAGACGCCGCTGCCGTTGCGCACCATCCAGACGCTGCGCGGGTTGCCGCCCGCACGGACGATATCGGCGCGCGTCGCGCCATGCCGCGACGCGGCCCGCGCCAGCGGCGTGCGTGAATACGAGAACGGCAGCCACGAGTCGAACCACGCGCAGCCGTGCAGCATCAGGCAGCTTGCCGCCAGGGACAGCGTCGCCGCGGGACGGGACATCGGAATCAATCGCATGCTTGGGAGAGTCTGCTGCGCCATGCCGGCGTGATCGAAAGCCTCATGCTACTCGACCTTTGGGTCCGGATCGAAAAGAAATGTAGAGACTTGTGTCCGACTGCCCGGTTCGACGTCGTTCGGTGCGCGTCCAATCGTCACGAACCGTTGCGGCACCGCGTCGGCTCGCACACGCATCGATGCCCATGCATCGATATTTCGAACCGGCGCGACGACCGGCATCGTCATGCGACCCATTCGGCCCACAGCATCGTCAGCACCGTCATCAGCGCGGGGCCGACGAACAGCCCGATCAGCCCGAACGTCTCCGCACCGCCGAGGATGCCGAACAGCACGAGCAGGAACGGCAAGCGGGTCGAGCTGCCGATCAGCACCGGTCGCACGAAATGCTCGGCGACGAACACCACCACGAAGCCGATCACCAGCACCACCACGGCCCACATGGTCGCGCCCTGCACGAACAGCCAGAGCGCCGCGCCGCAGAACACGATCGGCGCGCAGAACGGCAGCATCGCGGCGACCGCCGTGACAAGGCCGAGCAGCGCCGCATGCGGCACCCCCGCGAGCGCATACGCGATCCCGAGAATCGCGCCCTCGCCGAGCCCGACGACGACGAGCCCCGTCACCGTGCCGTACACGGCCGCGACCATCCGCTCGATCAGCTCGCCGCCGCCGCGGCCGAACGCGCGCCGCGCCCCCTGCAGCAACGCGCCCGACAACTTGTGACCGGCCCGCATGATCACGAACAGCGTCACGAGCATGAAGCCGAACTCGAACAGCGCATGCGCGAGCTTCGTGCCGAACTGGCGGCCGAACGCGATGACCTTCTCGCCGCTCGCGCCATGCATTGCGGTGCCCGCATGCAGCGGATGACCGAGATTGGCCTGCCACCATTCGGTGATCTGCGCGGAGCCGTAAGGCAAGCGGCTGACGACGTCCGGCAGCGCAATGCCGTTGTCCTGGATCGAATGCAGCCAGAGGCTCAGGTCGTGCTCCTGCGAGATCGCCTGCCCCAGCGCGATCGCGACGGGCAGCACGACCAGCAGCGACACCCCCGTGGTGATCACGGTTGCGATCAGGGTCGGCCGGTCGCGAAACCAGCGGTCGGATTCGAAGCGCTTCAACAGCGGCCACAGCGCGATCGCGATCACGCAGGCCCACGCGATGGCGGGAAGAAAGTCGCGGATGACCCACAGCGCGAGCACCAGCAGCACCGCGTACAACCCGGCGCGGGCAACCTGCTGCACGCGCGGCCGCGCGGCGGAATCGTGAGACGGCGGGACGTGTGCGCCCATGACACCTCTGTCGAAATGAAAAATGGCGGTTCGCGCAGGCCGGAAGCCTGTACGAACCGCCATTCTATCCATCGGCGCCGCCATGGCACGCACACGCAGTGCCAAGCATCTTGACATCCTCCCCGGCCTGAAGGCCGGAGATTCCTACGGCGCTCAGGCGCGGCATTGGGCTGCCCCTGGGTCGCTTCGGTGAGTTCCTGCTGCTGGCGGCCTTACCGCACCGCTCACTACACAGGCGCAACGGGCGTGTCCCGCCCTGAGAACATTGATCGCGCCGACCACATCGGCGTTTTCCTCGAATCCGCATTCCACACACTCGAACTGGACTTGCGTCTGGCGGTTGTCTTTCGACACATGGCCGCAGCACGGACACGTCCGGCTCGTGTTCTGCGGAGGTACGGCGACAAGATGCCCGCCGTTCCACACCAGCTTGTAATCCAGTTGGCGGCGGAACTCGAACCAGCCCTGATCCAGAATGGATTTGTTCAGGCCAGACTTGGCCCGAACATTTCTGCCCGGCTGCCCGATCGTACCCGCCGCCGACTTGGACATGTTCCGCACCTGCAAGTCCTCGATACACACCATCGCGTGATTTTGGCTGATCGTGGTCGTGGTCTTATGCAGGTAGTCGCGGCGGGCGTTGCCAATGCGGGAATGAATGCGCTGGACGCGGGCTTTCACCTTCTTCCAGTTGCTGCTGAATTTCGTCTTGCGGCTCAACGCCTGCTGCGCTTTGCGCAATGCCGTCTCGTGCCGCCTGAAGCTGTTGAGTGGTGCGTAAAACGTGCCGTCCGAAAGCGTCGCGAAGCGGGCGATGCCCATGTCAATGCCGACCGCGCCACCGCTTGGAATCCGCTGCGCGACCTCGCGTTCGCTCTGAATCGACACAGACCACTTGCCGCCCGCCAGGCTGACGATGACGTTCTTTACCTCGCCCAACACTTCCCGGCTATTGCGGTAGCGCAACCAGCCAAGCTTGGGCAGGAAGATTCGGCTGTTGGCCTGATCGAGCTTGATCTGCTTCGGGTCGGGATAGCGAAAGCTGTCGGACTGACTTTTCTTCTTGAAGCGCGGAAAGTCGGCCCGCTTGGCGAAAAAGTTGGTGTAGGCGCGCTCCAAATCCTTGAGCGACTGTTGCAGCGGGTGCGTCGGGGCATCGGCCAGCCACGGCGTTTCCGTGCCGTTGCGCCATTCGGTGAGCTGCTTGCACAGCCCGGCGTAGCCGAGCTTCTTCTCGCCTCGCTCGTAGCGTTCCTTCTGCAACGCCAGTGCCTTGTTGAACACAAACCGGCATGAGCCAGCGAAGCGGCGCATTTGCCGCTCCTGCCGGCCGTCTGGCATCAGTTCGTATTTGAAGGCTTGAAGTCGTTGCATGGCTCGATCATACCTGGTGAACAGCCTCAAGGGCGTGTTCAGCCGCCTGCTGCGCAAGGAACGACCGGACATCCAGAAACGCTACTGGAAGGGCGTGCTGTGGTCGCCGTCCTACTTCGCCTCAAGCTGCGGCCGTGCGTCGATTTCCGTCGTGCTCCAGTACGTCGAGCAACAGCAGACACTGCACTGAAAAACCAAGGACGGCTACGCAGTCCGCGCTATCCTTCCCCGCCATGAACGGCGGGGCTTGTCGCGCACCGGGTCAAATACGAGCCGCGAACGCCGCGACCCGCGGCAACGCGTACTCAGGCTACCTTGTCCGCGACGCGATAGCGTTCGAGCCAGTGCGCATACGGCGCGGGCAGCATCCACGACGGACGCTCGACGCCGAGCTGCCTGGCCGCGTAGTACGGCCAGTGCGGATCGGCCAGGTGCGCGCGGCCGACCATCACGAGGTCGAGCTGCTGTTCGGCGACGACGCGCTCGGCGAGTTGCGGCGTGTCGATGCCCCATGCGGACGACACCGGCAAGCCGGCCTCGCGGCGCACGCGTTCCGCGACCGGTGCGAGAAACGCCGGGCCCCACGGAATCTGCGCGTCGGGCGTCGAGAACCCGACCGACACGCTCAGCATGTCGAGCCCTTCCCGCTTCATCCGCTGCGTCAGTGCGATCGACTCGGCGAGCGTCGCTTCATCGCGGCCGTCGTATTCGATCACGCCGAGACGCGCGGTCAGCGGCAGATGCTCCGGCCACACCTGGCGGACGGCCTTCAGCGTGTCGACCAGGAAACGGCCGCGGTTCTCGGCCGAACCGCCGTACGCGTCGTCGCGCTGGTTCGAATGCACGGAGAAGAAGCTCTGGCCGAGATAGCCGTGCGCGAAGTGCAGCTCGAGCCATTCGAAGCCGAGATCGCGGGCGCGCTTCGCCGATGCGACGAAGTCGGCCTGCACGCGGCGCGGGCGATGTCGTCGTGCGTCATCGCGCGCGGCGTCTTCGGCAGGTGCGCGCCGAACGGCAGCGCCGACGGCGCGATGGTCTGCCAGCCGCGCGGATCGCCGTCGGCGATGTGATCGTCGCCTTCCCACGGACGGTTCGCGCTCGCCTTGCGGCCGGCATGCGCGATCTGGATGCCCGGCACCGCGCCGGCCGCCTTGATCGCCGCGACCGACGGCGCGAACGCCTCGGCCTGCGCATCGGTCCACAGCCCGGCGCAGCCCGGCGTGATGCGCCCTTCCGGTGACACGGCCGTCGCCTCCGCGATCACGAGGCCCGCGCCGCCGCGCGCGATGCCGGCCAGATGCACGTGATGCCAGTCGTTGACGACGCCGTCTTCGGCGACGTACTGGCACATCGGCGGCACCGCGATGCGGTTGCGCAGCGTGACATCCTTGAGTTTGAACGGTTCGAACAAGGCAGACATCCACCACTCCTTTGCTTGGTTCTGCGAAACGACTGGATGATCCACCGCGCGATGCGCACGGCGGAACGATTCGGGCCGCCGCCGGGCAGGTCGTGCCAGGCGGCGGAAACAGCCTGGCGCCGGTCATGCCGGCGCCAGGCCGGCTTACTGACGGCCGAGCTGCGCGAGCAGTGCCTCGGCCGCGGGCTCCGACGACGCGGGGTTCTGCCCCGTGATCAGCCGCCCGTCGGTGACGACATGCGGCGCCCAGTCGGCACTGCGCTCGAACTGCGCGCCGTTGGTCTTCAGCATGTCCTCGACGAGGAACGGCACCACTTCCGTCAACTCGACGGCCGCTTCCTCGCTGTTGGTGAAGCCCGTCACACGCTTGCCGCGCACGACCGACTCGCCGGTCTTCGGATCCTTCACGTGGCGCAGCACGCCCGGCGCATGGCACACGGCCGCGACCGGCTTGCCGGCCGACAGCGCGCGCTCGATCAGGCCGATCGAATGCAGATCCTCGGCGAGATCCCACAACGGGCCATGGCCGCCCGGATAGAACACCGCGTCGTAATCGTCGATCGACACGTCGGCCAGCTTGTGGGTGGCCGCGAGCTCGGCCTTGGCCGCCGGATCGGCGTCGAAGCGGCGCGTCGCGTCGGTCTGCGCGGCCGGATCGCTGCTTTTCGGGTCGAGGGGCGGCTGGCCACCCTTCGGCGACGCGAGCGTCAGCTCGACGCCCGCATCCTTGAACGCGTAGTACGGCGCGGCCAGTTCCTCGAGCCAGAAGCCGGTTTTCTTGCCGGTGTCGCCAAGCGTGTCGTGCGAGGTCAGGACTACCAGAATCTTCATGATCGGACACTCCTTCGAAATGGGGAACGGGGCCGCGTCGTGGCGGCCAGCATGACGCACGCCGCGTGCCGACGACGACGGCGCGCCTGCCCGTTAGGCCGCTGGCGCGCGTCAACGTGCCGGCCGCGTGTCGAAAATGTTTGTCGCTCGCGACTATTAGACCAGTCGTCTAGTTTAAACCTCAAAAAAACGACGACCTCCCCTGCACGGTCAGCATCGCAGCGCGATATGGCATTTTCGCGTCTGCGCCGCACGCCGGGGACGACGTCGCATTCATGAGGCTGGATGATAGCCCTGGATTAGACCGGTCGTCTAGCGAACAATCCTTCATCCCTCCAACTGTCATGGCTTTTCGAAATCTCGTCTCACTGCTAGGGCCTGTTCACGCTAATAACGGGCTTGCGCTGCCCCCCAGAAGGGCCGAGCGCAAGGAATGCGACGAAGCGAATACTCGACGTATTAGCGAGGAGCATGACGCGGCGATCGGCCCTTCTGGGGGGCAGCCCCACGAATGATTTTCTTCCAAACAGGGGAACGTGCCTTTCCGCCCGCATTGCGGCGTCGTTCGTCGTTGCAATAGCTACGGCTATTGCGCCTCCTCTCTCCTTGCCCTGCGGGCGGAAAGGCACGTTCGCAAGCCCGTTATTAGCGTGAACAGGCCCTAGCCTGGCGCTCCATCGCCGTCGACAGTTGCCGATAGATCACGGCATCACACATCCACCGACATGACCTGCTGCGATGCGACGAGCTTCGGCGGCGCCGGGCACTTGCAAATACACAGATCGTCGCTCAGCGCGACCCGCCTGCCGTCTGGTCCTGTCATCGGAAGTCGCGGGCCTTCGCATTGAATCTTGCCGATCGATTTGCAGGCCGGACAAACCACGTCGTCGTTTTCGTGGGCGATATGCTTACCGTCCAGTATGAACGGCGCCGCCTTTGCCCGGACTGTTCCGGCCACGGTCGTGTGATCACCGTCGAGGATCAGGTATCGAGTCATGATTTACGTGGTGTATTCAAAATCAAGCGTGGTCGAGGTAGGCAACGAGTTCCCATGCGACCGATACCATGTGCTGCCGCGTACCCATCATGCTGTCGAGAACTGGCAGCCGACGCGGTTCATGGACGATGACGGACGGCAATGAGTCGCCTTTGAGAAACCGGCGTGTCGCATCGCCGATCTGACCAGCATCGAGTTTTGCGCACCATACGCCGTCTTCCGGGCACTGCTGGCCGGTGCGCGCAACGGTCCCTAACGGCAGACGTGCCGCAAGGGTCTGTGGCTGATCTTGTTGCGAAATCTTCTCGGTCTTCCCTTCGAGCGGCAAACCAGTTTTCGGATCGAGATTTTGAGCCTTCGCCATCTCATTGACCATCTCGTCCGACGGCTTCTGCGGCGGGACAGCGGCGTCCTGCTCCTTCTGCCATTGGAACGTGCCATCCCAAGGCGGAAGTTTTGCGGGAGGAAGGGGCACGATCTTGTCGATGTCCGGAACCTTGGGATTGCGTCCGTCGTTACTGTCGATGAACTTACCGATCAACGCGTATCGGCGTGTCCGCTCCATATCATTTGGAAGAGACAGATATGAAAGTCGATCAGACTGAGGGGGCGCCTTGAACCCATTTTCGAGCGCCAAAGCCGCTTGGGTGCTGCCTGCCGCTACCCCCTTCTGAAAGGCATCGACCGCATCGCTATACGATGCGTTATTTTTTAAATTAATTCCCAGCGCGTTGGCTGCCTCACCGTACCCTTGGTCAGTCGCACACCGACGCATCTGGCGCGCAATATCCGGGGCCTTGTCATGAGGGGCCAGCAACTCCGCAACATATGTCTGCGCTTCCGGGTTTCCGAGATCGGCGGCCTTCCGGAAATACCGCAGCGCCATCTCGGCATCCTGCCCCAGTCCGTACCCCGTTTCGAGATAGTGGCCGATGTCGTAATAGCCCGATGGGATGCCTTGTTGGATCAATCGCACAGCAAGCGCCACCGTTTCCTTCGGTGCATCGGGCGAGTCCGCCAAACCGTCAGAAATCAGCGACTGAAGGTTTTGGTTGGCCTTGTAGTGCCCGTGCGCCGCCGCGATCCGGTAATAGCGCGCAACCTCGTTGAAATCTTTCGGACCGTCCCGCTTTTCCAAATAACGCGCGTAGCGGAACAGACTGTCTGCCTGCGGATCAAGCGACGGCAAGTGATCGGCCTGATGCGTGCAGGTAAAAGCGAGATTCGCACGCACGGCGCTCATATCTGGCAATGATGTCACTGGCGCTTCCTTTTTCGTGCAAGCGCAGGCTACTAGAGCAAGCGCAATGATGATGGCATATCGGTTCATGAATCAGTCGGAACGGGTAATCTTGTTCGAGGTTCGCATAAAGCCGATTAGAGATGCAGCGGGGGACTGGTCGCCAGCCCTCTGAAAATCGGCGTTGTTGTTTATGAGAAGTTCCCAATTCTTAAACGCTTCTTGGGGATCATCCTGCGCTCCCTTCCCACCAGTGTGCAGATTCCACAACTGTTGCCGCAGTCGCTTCGTCACATCGCCATGTTCATGGCAAATGTTGAGTTCGCTGTCCGCTTCCATGCTACGCGTGTTGATGTTCGCCGAACCGATGGTTGTGAACGTGTCGTCAACCGTCATCAGCTTGGCATGTACGTACACCGGCTCCCATTTTCCGGGCGGCGAATCCGGCGCAACCAACGTACAGACATGTACCTTGAGCCCCGGGTAGTCGCGGTTCATCACCGGGTGCGCCGGTCCTTTCATCTGCGACTCGATCCCGGCACGCTGCGCCTTGAGTTGAGCGACTTTTTGCTTCGCCTGCGCAACTGCCTGCGTGGTCGCTGGTGTGTTCGCCATGCCTTGCATCTGAAGCGCACCCAGATATTCCTGCCCGGCATCCTGCTGTTTGCTCACCACGTCGGAAAATTGTTTTCTCAGGTCGGCTTGGCGGTCGCTCTCCTGCAAGATCGCTCCCACGCCCGGCATCGATTTCGCCTGTCCCAACGCATCCAGCATGCGATACGTGTTCAGCGTTCCCGTACTCACCGCCGCATCGGTGGAGTTCGTGATCACGAACAGATACACCATGCCGTGTTTGCCGGAATCCCGCCCCCACTTCTGTTGCTGCACCGCGACCGCCTTGATCTTCTCCGCGAGCGGCACCCACCGGAAATACTGGTTTTCGATGAAGACGTGCTGCGTCGCGTTATTGACGGCCTGAAGATACAGCTTCTCGATGTCGCGCTTGCCCTTCTGCGACTGCGTGCGCAGTATCTGCGACATGACCCGGGTGTCGCCACCTGGATCGATTCGCACCTTCAGTCGCGTGTGCAAACCCTTGCGTTTCTCAGCAAGCCCCTGACCGGTTGCATCGTCCCACGCCTGACAGAAATTCTCGTTCAGGTAGCGTAGCACCGGTCCCGTCACCCACGCAGAGATATCCTGCCATGGCGAAAGTCCGTTACGGCCCGTTGTCGGCGTCTTGCGCACGTAGCTGTGATCGTTCGTGTCCCAGTACTGGTCGAGCATGTTGTGCCCCATGACGAAGCCACGTGCATTCTCCGGGTCTTCGTAATCGACAAGCACCATTTTCTGGTGATGCGTCGGTTCGGCCAGTCCCATCGATGCACTGTTCTGCGCGCGCGTCATCACATCGCGGTCCCGGTCCTTTCCATGCCAGAACGTATGCCACGCAATTTCGGCGCGATTGACTGCACTGAAACCGCGTGTCGCAAAGTCTATGTTTCTGAATGCTTCCTTTTGGTACAACGCGCCCTTGGCCGCGATATATACATCGCGCGGCCCTGCCGGCAGGTTGAGCGAAACGTTGTGCAGGTTCGCGCGCCGGTACCATTCCTCATCGATCTTGCGCTGCTGATCGGTCTGGTAGTCACGCGACATCATCGAGAACTTCTCGTAGGCGGAATCCGGCAGCCGTTGTTTGACATCCGTCGCGATGTCGTTGCCGGGCATGTTGTTTTCGCTGAGTTCCGACACGAACGCCGGATCACGCCAGACCAACAACCGCACCTTGACGCCAGCTTCCCCCTTCTGGCGCAGCAGTTCCCCGATGCCGACTCCTTGGCCGTCGCGTTTGAACATCATCGAGGGCTGAAAACCCCAGCAGATGATATCGATGGAGTGCCGCGCCTTCGAAATCTGCTCGTACACGTGACCAAATGCTTCCTCACCGTTCACAAGCGGACGAAAGGTCGCGGCAGCAGGGTTGTATTCGGTCTTTTGCACGAACCAGCGGAAAGTGACGGTTCCGCTGTTCGTGTGATTCAGCGCGATGGGCGTCGTTGCGACGAAGGCATCCGAAGCAGGTGAACTGTTTGCCATGAACTATGCTTCCGAAGAGGGATTGAGCAGATCGCCATAAATCTGCCGGTGCGCTGCGCGGTCTGCCGCTGCAGTGTCGGTGTCCGGCTGTCCCTCATGGAACTGGATGCCCCGGTTCGCGAGCGCCCCGTTTGCCGCGTCGCGGTACTCGCCCGGCACCGGAATGTCGTGCCGATCACCATTCGCCAGTTCAAGCGTGTATTTCTGCGTCGCCACGTGGTGATCGATAGGCAACTGCCCGGACTTATCGAACACGCCTTGCTTAACCAGTGCGCCATCGGCATACAGCTTATAGGGCATTCCGACCGGGGCAACACTGGTCGAGGAAGGCGACGCGAACGTGTTCAGCGACAGCTTCTGGACTGGGGAATCCTTAAACGCGGGGTTCGTGATATCGACCCGCGCCGGGCCGGCGAACGAATAGCTTGCTGCCTTGAAGTCGATCTTGCCTGGCGAGTGGATATTGATGCTGCCGTCCTGGCTGATCTGGACAACTGCGCCACCGCATAAGATCCGGATTTCCTTTCCGGACGCTACCTCGATCACATCGGTAACCGAGCGGATATGCAACGCCAACTGAGCCGCCAGGTCGATCACACCCGCATGCGCCTGAATATCGATGTCGCCCTTCCCGGCGATGGCCTTCATGCCGCCGTTCTGCGCAAAGAGGCTGATCAGGTTGAGGGCCGCAATGATCAACGACTGCCCCGACGCGACAGTCGTGGTCTGGCCGCTAACGAGATTGATGAGTTGGTCTGCCGCGAAATGCACCGATTGCTGCGTTGACGCCGCAATTCCCGCTGGGCTGTCCAGCAGCATCATGGGTTCTTTGAAAGCGTTCGCGGTGCCGGTGCCACCACCCGCCGTGCGCCCCCCCTTGGCCTCGGGCGTCTGTGGCAATTCCAGTGCGTCCGCGAAATGCTTCAACGCGTCGTGACCGGCCTTGAGGTCTGCTGCCTGATGCCCCTTGCTGGCTTCCGACAACGAATCAACCAGGTTCCCCGCGCGGGACAGTTGCTGACTCGCCTCTCGCACGTCCAATTGTTCGGCGTCCGGCGACTTGTGCTGCGTGCTGATCGCCATCCCCTGATTCGCCCGCATCGCACCGAACGCATCAGTATGGAGTTTGTAGCCAATCCCGCGATAACCACCACGCGTATTGCCCGTCTGGTCAATCAGGTATCCCTGGTGGAATAGGTGATAGGTGCCTCCGGTATAGCTCGTCAGCCGCTGGCCGCCCTGATGCGTGGAATCGTCGTGGATCAGGGCGTTGTATGCTCCGGTATTGCCGAACCCACGCGACTGCTGGCCCGACTTCAGTACATCCGAATGCCATGGCTGCTGAGTGGTCCCACCGGGCAACCGGCCCAGCACGAATGGGCGGTCACAGTCGCCTTGCCAGTAACCGATAGCAACCCATTCACCTTTGCGGGGAACGTGAACCGCACCATAGCCGTCGCCTGTGTCGCCCTGCATGACGCGCATCCACGGCGAGGTGTTGTACTCGTCCGGCTTACTCTGCCGGTCCCATGCGAATCGGCCACGAATCTCGTTGTTCTTGTTCGTCCACGCTTCCTCGCCGTTCGGTGCGCCGACCAGCAGATGCTCAACCTGCATCGCCGGCTTCTTGTGTTCAAGCGGACTGCGGTACACGACATCCGCGCGTTGAGCTTCGGTCTTTATCAAGAAGAAGCCGACCGAACCGTCATCCGCATGAGGCCGAGACACCGACGCCTGTTCGTATTCCGCCTGAATGCGGTCGAACTCCGATTGCAGGCTGAACGGAAATGCCTCCGCCTGCCGGGCGAACGGTACGTTGTTCAGGATGAACCAGTGCGCCTCGACCGCCACAAACTCCCGGTCCTTCGGATCGCGCTCATCGTGACGTGGATGGTCGTTCAGCACGAACCGCGACCCTGCATCGAGCCAACGCACTCCGCCAACGCCGATAAAGCGGCGAGCCATTGCGTCCCATGCCTGCGTCCGAATCCGCGCACGGCGGCCACCGCTGTCGGAGTCCGGATAGCCCAAGGTCGTCGGTTCATACACGGTTGCAGGTACACCCGGAACACTGAGGGTTTCCTTGTCCCGGTAATGCTGGACCGTGTATGTCGTCGCCTCCATCAGACTACTCGCAGCGAAGCTGGTACCCGGTCGATCCTGATCGAACGACGTGGACTTGAACTCCATTGGCTGTGCGGTCTGCTGCATCACCCACTGCGTCAAGCCGTCGATTTCATCGCCCGTGTTGCTTCGGGAATACGTGACATCGTGCGCTTCCGGCAACGCCGAGATGCTGTCCACGATCACCAGCGTGGTGTTCGGTGGTTCGTTACCCTTGACGGGCGCATGCTCCCAATGGAAGTACCACCCTTCGTCTTCCAGCAGGCGTTGAACAAAATTCAAATCCGATTCGCTCTGTCGCGTGTACGTGCGTGTACTTGGCTGGCTGCTGAGATTGAACCGGTAGTGCCCGCGCAACTGAGGGTATTTGTCGAATACGGTGCTGATGCTCTGGACGGCGTTCGAGTCCAGCCAATAATAATCGTCACGGCCTTCGCCCAAGAAGAACAGGGTGGACGCGAACTCGATCTGGTAAAGCGATAGCGCACCATCGGCCCCCAATCGCCTGATCTGATGCACGAAGCCGTGAATCGGACGATACTCCGCATCGGCATAGCGTGTTGTCGATTGCTGAATCAACAACGACACTTGCTGATGCATCAGCGCAAGCAATTCGATGTCGTCGCGCGTGGATACCGCATCAACAGTCCAGCGATAATCACGGCCGATCTTCGACCAGCCTTTCGCGCGAACGGGCGTGAGTACGTTATCGCCCAGCGGGGTGCGCAGCGTCAGCAAACGGCCATGCTGCATGAGGCCACGGTTGATCACATCGAAGATGTCGCTGTATCCCAAACTCCCCGAATCTGTCGGTCCGAGTGCCATCTGTTCTTGTCCTTGTCTCTCAGGTTCGACCGTCACAAGGATGCAAGGCAAAAAGGACGGTCCGCGGTCGCAAATACTGCCGCTCGCGCGATTTTATCCGCAATAAGGCAAATACGTGACATTGGCCGAACTCGTCGGCCGTTTGTTTGACGATTTTTTGCGCTTGTTCCGCGAGTAATTCACGAAGGAATAAAGGATTGCGCCGTTTCTTTCGGACAACTAGCCGCGCAGCGGCCCATCCGTGTCTCCGCCCTCGATCACCGGCATCTCAAGCCGCTGCCCGCAAACACCGTCCGCGAGCAACCCCAGCATCAACTCCGCCAGCGCCCGCCCCGTCGCATGTCCGGTCGGTTGCACCACGGCCGTTACCCGATACGGATGCGCGACGTCCGGCGGCACGCCGTCATAGACGATCAACGACAGGTCCTGCCCCAGCCGCAGGCCGCTGTCGATCAGCGCCCGAAACGCGCCGCCGCCCGCGATATTGTTGTCGACCAGCAGCGCCGTCGGCCGTTCGGCCCGCGCGAGCAGTGCCTGCGCGCCCTGCTGCCCGCCGTCGCGCGTAAACGGACATTCGACGAGCAGCGCGGGATCGGCCGCGATGCCCGCCTCGCGCAGCGCCGCGAGATAGCCGGCGCGACGCTGCATCGCGAAATTGAGCGACAAGGGCGCGCTGATCATTGCAATGCGGCGATGGCCGAAGCCGATCAAACGCCGCACCGCCTCGCGTGCGCCCGCTTCATTGTCGAAATCGAACCATGCGTAAGGCTCGGCGGCTTGCGTGCGGCCATACGCGACGTACGGAAACGCATTCGACCGCAGGTAGGCGAGACGCGGATCGTCGACCAGCGTCCGCGCGACGATCAGCCCGTCGACGAGCTTGCCGTCGACGAGCCGCCGGTACGTGTCCAGTTCGGCGTTGGGCCGCGCGGACGCGATGATGAAGTCGAGACTGCGCTCGGCGAGCCGCTCGGTGATGCCCGCGACGACTTCGCCAAAACGCGGATCGCCGAGATCACCGGCGCCGAACGGATACACGATGCCGATCGTATCGGCGCGCCCCGTCGCCAGCCGCCGCGCGGTCGGATCCGCGACATAGCCGAGTTCGCGTGCCGCCTTCGCCACGCGCTCGCGGGTCGCCTCGCTCACGTCGTCATAGCCGTTCAGCGCGCGACTGACCGTCGTGCGCGACAGCCCGAGCGCGTCCGACAACGCCTTCAGATTCACCTTCACGTCGCTCCTCGCGTTGTGCATGCCATTCGGCCAGGCCGCTTGAACGGCAATTCTTTCCGAATGGTAGTTATTACCGTCAAATATTTATCTTTTGACGTCCAAACCGGTTTGAAATAGCATCCAAACCGGTTTGGACATCGATGCCGCCGTCAGCCGTTCCCTTTCACCGTCAACGGAAAACAACGCCGACATGATTTACTTTCCTTTTTGCCGCACGACTGCGGCCAAACGTTTGCTGCTCGCCGGCGCCGCACTGGCCGCCTTCGCGTCCGCCGCGCACGCGCAGACCGCCGGCGCGCCCGCACCCACGTCGCACACGCAGCAGGCATATGACCCCGAGGGTAACTTCACGATGCGCTGGACCCGCGCGGACATCCGCCAGATCGTCGCGCAGTCGCACACGGCCGGCGCCGACAGGAATTCGCTGCCGCAAGCGCTGACGATGCCCGACATCCCGCAGGATTTCCCGCTGATCAACTCGAACGTGTGGGTGTGGGACACCTGGCCGCTGGCGGACCTGCGCGCGAACCAGCTCAGCTACAAGGGCTGGGAGGTAATCTTCTCGCTCACCGCCGATCCGCACGCGGGCTACACGTTCGATGACCGCCACGTCCATGCACGCATCGGCTTCTTCTACCGCCGTGCCGGCATTCCCGCGTCGCAGCGGCCCGCGAACGGCGGCTGGACCTGGGGCGGCCACCTGTTCCCGGACGGTGCGAGCGCCAAGGTGTTCGGCACGTCGCCGATGACCAACAACGCCGAATGGTCGGGATCCGCGCGCCTCACGAACGGCGACAACGTCAGCCTCTATTACACCGCGACGTCGTTCAACCGCTCCGCGCCCGGCGGCGCCGACATCACGCCGCCGCAGGCGATCATCACGCGCGCCGACGGCCACATCCATGCCGACGACAAGCACGTCTGGTTCAGCGGCTTCGACGATCACAAGGCGCTGCTGCAGCCGGACGGCAACTACTACCAGACGGGCCAGCAGAACACCTACTTCTCGTTCCGCGATCCGTTCGTGTTCACCGATCCGGCGCATCCAGGCAAGACCTACATGGTGTTCGAAGGCAATACGGGCGGCCAGCGCGGCGCCCGTACCTGTACCGAGGCCGATCTCGGCTACGCGCCGAACGATCCGTACCGGGAAGACCTCAACGCCGTGATGAACTCGGGCGCAGTGTATCAAAAGGCCAATGTCGGCCTGGCGGTCGCGACCAACCCGCAGTTGACCGAATGGAAGTTCCTGCCGCCGATCCTGTCGGCGAACTGCGTCGACGACCAGACCGAGCGTCCGCAGATCTACCTGAAAGACGGCAAGTACTACCTGTTCACGATCAGCCACCGCACGACGATGGCCGCGGGCGTCGACGGGCCGGACGGCGTCTATGGCTTCGTCGGCAACGGCATCCGCAGCGACTTCCAGCCGCTGAACGGCGGCAGCGGCCTCGTGCTCGGCAACCCGACCGACTTCTCCGCACCGGCCGGCGCGCCGTATTCGCAGGACCCGAACCAGAACCCGCGCGAGTTCCAGTCGTATTCGCACTACGTGATGCCGGGCGGGCTCGTCGAGTCGTTCATCGATGCGATCGGCCCGCGTCGCGGCGGCACGCTCGCGCCGACGGTGAAGGTCAACATCAACGGCACGTCGACGGCGGTCGATCGCGGATACGGACGCGGCGGTCTCGGCGGGTATGGCGACATCCCGTCGAACCTGCCGGCGACGGGCGCCGGTCACAACGACGGCGGGTCGGGTACCCGACCGTAACGGTCTCGGCTGCATAGCCGGCCCGTTCCGCAGGCGCGCATCGCGCGTGTCGCGTGTGCGCCTGCCTTTTTCGTCCCGCGGACCCGACCGCGCATGCCGCCGTTGCAGGCGGCTTGCGCCCCTTCCTTCCCGCTTCGCACGGCGGAGCACGGAACCTTGCATGAGATCGACGTTTTCCCGCCTTTCCTTCCGGCTCGCCGGCCTGCTGCTCGCGTATGCGACCGGCATGCAGACCGCACACGCGGCGTGCGACGCGCCGCCCGCGGGCAGTACGCCGCAATGGCGACCGGCGCTGCATTACACGCCGCAACGCAACTGGATGAACGATCCGAACGGCCTCGTGTATGAAAACGGCCGTTATCACCTGTTCTACCAGTACAACCCGCTCGGCCACGACTGGGGCAACATGTCGTGGGGCCATGCGACCAGCACCGACCTCGTCCACTGGCGCGAGCAGCCGGTCGCGCTGCACGCGAACGCGACGGAGGAAATTTTCTCCGGCTCGATCGTCGCCGACACGCACAACACGTCCGGTCTCGGCGCACCGGGCCAAACGCCGCTCGTCGCGCTCTATACGAGCGTCTACCGGGCCGGATCCGGTCACGCGCCGGGCACCCAGGCACAATCGCTCGCATACAGCCTCGACCACGGCGCGACGTGGCAACCCTATGCGCACAATCCGGTGCTCACACTCGATCCCGAGTCGAAGCAGTTCCGCGATCCCAAGGTGTCGTGGTATGCGCCGGGGGGCTACTGGCTGATGACGACCGTCGTCGCCGACGCGCAGGTCGTGAAGCTCTACCGTTCCGGCGACCTGATCCACTGGTCGTTCCTGAGCGACTTCACGCTGCCGGACGTGCCGCACGCGGTCGCGCTTTGGGAAATGCCCGATCTCGTGCCGTTGCCCGTCGACGACGATCCGCGGCACATCAAGTGGGTCATGATCGTCAACGTCAACCCGTGGTCGATCGCCGGCGGTTCCGGCGCGATGTATTTCGTCGGCGACTTCGACGGCCGCGTGTTCGTCCCGGATCGGGTCGCGCCGGCCGGCTCCGATCCCGCGCAATTCCGCTGGGTCGATCATGGCGCCGACTTCTATGCGGCCGGCACGTTTTCCGGCTCGCCGGGCAAACGACCGGTCGCCATTGCGTGGATGAGCAACTGGGACTACGCGGCGAAAGTGCCGACGGCGCCCTGGCGTGGCGCGGCGACGTTGCCGCGCGAGCTCGCGCTGAAGACGATCGGCGGCGAACCGACGCTCGTCGTGACACCGGCCACCGCATTCGACACATGGGCCGACGGAAGGCCGGCCGTGCACGAAGGCGACCTGAGCGTCGATTCCGGCACGCGCGCGCTGTCGGCTGCCACGCGCGGCATCGTCCAGCGCATCACGGTGACGCTCGCGCCACAGCATGCGGCCCGCGCGGGCTTGATCGTGCGGAGCTCGGCGGATGGCGCGATCGGCACCCGGATCGTCTACGACGCGGCAAAACACACGCTGACGCTCGACCGCTCGCGCTCCGGCGCAACGGATTTCGCCGATACGTTCAGCCGCGAACACATCGTCGACCTGCCGCTCGACAATGGTCGGTTACCGCTCGAAATCGTCGTCGACCGCGGTTCGGTCGAAGTGTTCGCAAACGGCGGCCGCGCGGTGCTCACGGATCTGATCCTCGCGCCGCGCGATGCGGATCGCGTCGCCGTATTCGCCGAGCATGGCAGCGCGACGTTCTCGGGGCTGACGGTAACGCAGCTCGACGCGCGCGACGCGGCCCCTGACGATTGTGGGGCGCGCTAGCGACCCCCATTGACGGCGGCGGGGCTGCGCGGCGCGACGTCGCTACGGACGTCACGCGATGCAGCCCCGCCCCGGTTCACGCTCAGAGCAAGCCCATCCCGCCCGACGCGATGATTTCCGCGCCGACGATGAACGCGGACTCCGGCGCGCTCAGGTGCAGCACCGTCGACGCGATCTCGTCCGGCGTGCCGAACCGGCCGATCGGCACGAGCCCCTTGATCTTTTCCGCGGTCTCGTCGAGCGTCGCCGCGTCGAGCCCGAGCTTGCCGTACAGCGGCGTCTGGACCGGCCCGGGGCTCACCACGTTCACCCGCACGCCGTGCGGCAGCAGTTCGGTCGACAGCGTCTTCGCGAACGAATTGACCGCCGCCTTGCTCGCCGCGTACACGGACGACCCCGGCATCCCGATGTGCGCGTTGATCGATCCGTTGATGACGATCGACGCACCGCGGTTCAGCAGCGGGACGAGCGCCTGGATCTGGAAATACGCGCCCTTCACGTTCGTGTTGAACACGAGGTCCCACAACGTCTCGTCGATATCGGCGAACGGCGCGAGTTTCGCGACGCCCGCGTTGATGAACACGGCGTCGAGCCGCGTGCCGGACGTTGCGATCGCGTCCGCCAGCGCCCGCGCCGACGCGACGCTGCCGGCCTCGTTGCGGATCGCGAGCGCGCCGTCGCCGAGCGTCTCGCGGGCGGCGGCGAGCGTGGCTTCGTCGCGACCGGTGATGATGACTCGCGCGCCCTCGGCCGCGAATGCCCGTGCGGCCGCCAGGCCGATGCCGCTGTTGCCGCCCGTGACGAGTACCGTTTTTCCTTCGAAGCGTTGCATGATGTTCTCCTGTTGAACCGAACCGGTAAGTTGACCGTGAACACAGGATGCGCGCGGCGCCCGGCCGTGCCATACGACCGGCGCGGCAAACATGTTCGGAATTTTCGAACGGGTTTGTCGCGCCCGTCCCCGCGCTCACCCTCGTGGCCCTCAGCCCGTCACGTCGATTCCGTCGAGCAGCCGTTGCGCGAGCCGCGGTTCGCGCAGTTGCTCCAGCCACCATTGCAGCGCGCGGCCGTCGCGATCGCCGCGCCACGCGATGTACAGCACGTTCGGTTCGCGCGGATCGGCCGTTTGCCTTTCCACCAGTTCGCCGCGCGCAAGCAGCGACGCGACCCGCCGGCGCGGCACCCAGCCGACGCCGAGCCCGTCGCGCTGTGCGAGGATCTTCGCGCGCATCGACGGCACCGCGAGCACCGCCTGGCCGCCGAGCAGCCCGTACGCGCGACCGGCCGCCCGCCGCGACGAATCGGCGACGACGACCGCGCGATGCGCACCGATTGCATCCCGGGGCAGCGGCTCACGCGCCGACGCAAGCGGATGCCGCGGCGATACCGCGAACACCCATTCCATCGCGCCGAGCTCGAACCACTTGAAGCCCGGAATCGCCGGCGGCTCGTTGGTCGCGCCGACGACCAGATCCGCCCGGCCGTCGCGCAGCGCTTCCCAGGTACCGCCGAGCACCTCATGCGTGAAGCGCAGCGACACGCCGGAATCGAGCGCATCGAACGCGCGGACGACCGGCAGCAGCGTATCGAACTCCAGCACCTCGTCGCTGACGATCCACAGCCGGTCCTCCCAGCCGCTCGCGACCTGCCGCACGCGCTGCGTGAGCCGCGCGACGTCCAGCGCGAGACGCGACGCCTCGTCGGTCAGCAACTGGCCAGCCGGCGTGAGCTGCAGCCGGTAGCCGCGCCGGTCGAACAGCAGCGCGTCGAAACGCGTTTCGAGCTGCCGCGCGGCGTGCGACACCGTCGACGGCGCCTTGCCGAGCCGCGCGGCCGCCCGCGACAGGCTGCCGGTGGCGCGGATCGCATCGAGCAGCGCGAGTTCGTCGTCGGACAGCATGGCGGCACTCCGGTCGGGGGTTGTCGTGGATCTCGTGGATCTCGTGAATCGTAAGACAGTGGCGGGCGGTGGTCCAATCGAACAGCGCCGCGCCCGGTGGGCGGTGGATGCGGGGCCGGCCTTCCCCGTGACGGGCGATCTCGTGCATCCGGACCGGCTCGCGGGCTGCGCTCGCCATGGCCGTAACAGCACGCCCTTCCCCACAACGCACGCGACCCCGCCTGGGCGCCCTCCCAAGGGCCCATTCGACCACGAACTTCCGGTATGCTGAACAATGTCAAATTCCCGCACTTGAGGTAACCACTTCGATGGACATCGCGATCCGCATCGAAGGCCGTCACGACCTGACCGGGCAAATCTTCCGGCAACTGCGCACCGCGATCGTCGACGGGCGGCTCGACGGCGGCGCCCGGCTGCCGTCGACGCGCGATCTCGCGAAGCAGCTCGGCGTATCGCGCAAGACGACGCTCGACGCGTTCGAGCGCCTCGTCGCCGAGGGCTACCTGAACACGCGCGCGGGCGACGGCACGTTCGTCGCCGACGGCCTCGCGCGGGTTCCGCATGCGGCAGCGGCCTCGGCGCCGTCGCTCGTCGAAGCGACGCTACCCCTCCATGCCGTCGACGCGCGCGCGCTGTGGGACGACCTGCCCGACGCGCTCGCGATGCCGACGCCCCAGGACTCGCCCGCGTTCGACTTCCGCGGCGGCGTGACCGACAAGACGCTGTTCCCGTTCGATGCGTGGCGCCGCTGCCTGCATCACGCGCTGCGCCAGCAGGCGCGCGGCCCCGGCCAGTACCACGACCCGGCCGGCGATCCGCAACTGCGCGGCGCGATCGCGCGCTACGTCGCGTTCAGCCGCGCGGTCGCTTGCGGCTGGGACGACGTGCTCGTCACGCAAGGCGCGCAACAGGCGCTCGACCTGATCGCGCGCGTGGTCGTGCGGCCGGGCGACGCCGTCGCGGTCGAGAATCCCGGCTACCCGCCGGCCCGCGCGGCGTTCGCGTCGCTCGGCGCGACGGTGATCGGCGTGCCGGTCGATGCGCACGGCCTCGTCATCGAGCGGCTGCCCGACGACGCACGGCTCGTCTACGTGACGCCGTCGCACCAGTTCCCGCTCGGCATGCCGATGACGCTGGACCGGCGCGTCGCGCTGCTCGAATGGGCGCAGCGCCGCCGCGCGGTCATCATCGAGGATGACTACGACGGTGAATTCCGCTTCGAGGGCCGCCCGGTGGAATCGCTGAAGAGCCTTGACCGCACGGGCCTCGTCGCGTACGTCGGCACGTTTTCGAAGACGATCTTTCCCGAGTTGCGGATCGGCTACGCGATTCCGCCGCGCGCGCTGCGCGGCGCGCTCGCGAAGGCCAAGCAGATCGTCGACTGGCATACCTGCACGCTGACCCAGGCGGCGCTCGCGCGCTTCATGCTCGAAGGCGATTTCGCGCGGCATCTGCGGCGCGTGCAGAAGCACTACGACGCGCGCCGCAAGATGCTACTCGCGCATCTGCGCGGCGGCCTCGCGCCGTGGTTCGACACGATCGTGCCGACGGCCGGCATTCACCTCGCCGCCCACCTGAAACCGGGGCTCGACGAGGCCGCGCTGGTGCGCGTGGCCCGTGAGCACGACATCGGCCTGTACGGGATCTCGGCGTTCCACGTCGGCTCGGCGGCTCGCGCGGGGCTGCTGTTCGGCTATGGCGGGATCGACGCGCTGCGCATCGACGCCGCGCTCGCGCAACTGGCCGCGCTGCTGGGTTCGGCCAGCCTGGGCGACGGGCTGCTGGTTACCTAGATTTTCCCGAAATTGGCCATTCAAGCAGGCCAGTGACACGCTTAAAGTGGGTCCTGTCGCGCCACCGGGCGCTTCCCAACCGAACAAGGACCTGCCATGCAACCGCGTCTGAATTTCTATACCGCCAGCCCGAACGCAATCAAGGTGATGCGCAACGCCGAGGAATTCCTCGCGAAGTGCTCGATCGAAAAGCCGCTCGCCGAACTCGTCCGGCTGCGCGCGTCGCAGATCAACGGCTGCGCATTCTGCGTCGACATGCACACCACCGACGCACGCAAGGGCGGCGAAACCGATCGCCGTCTCGCGACCGTCGTCACGTGGCGCGAAACGCCGTTCTTCACCGAACGCGAACGCGCGGCGCTGGAATGGACCGAAGCGCTGACGCTGGTCGCCGACAGCCACGTGCCCGACTCCGTCTGGGAAGCGGTGAAGCCGCACTTCAGCGACACGGAGCTGTTCGAGCTGTCGATGCTGATCGCGACAATCAACTCGTGGAACCGCTTCGCGATCGCGTTCCGCAAGATGCCCGAGTAAGGAGACGACGATGCGCTCCCGCTCCAGTTCCAGCTCAATGTTCCGCCACGCCGTTCTGTGCATGACGCTCGCGCTTGGCGCCGTGCTGTCGGCCGCCGCCCACGCGCATGATGCCGGCGACGCCGTGCACGCGATCATGCAACAGGCCGTGCCCGAAGCGCCCGGCAAGCTCGTCGTCGTCGCGACCGTCGACTATGCGCCCGGCCAGGCGTCCGAAGCGCACAAGCACCTCGGTTCGGTGTTCGCGGTGGTGTCGAAGGGCGAAGTGCTGTCGCAGGTGAACGGCGGCCCGGTACACCGCTATCGCGCCAGCGAAGGCTGGTACGAGCCGCCCGGCTCGCGCCACCAGATGTCGCGCAACGCGAGCGCGACCGAACCCGCTCAACTCGTCGTGTTCGGGTTGACCGGCGAACACCAGCCGCTGACGTCGCCGATCGATCAGTAATCGCTGTGTCAGGCGCGCGCCGTGGCAACCGCGCGCCTGCTTTCCGGCCTGCTTTCCGGCCGGATGCCCCGCCGGTTCCGCGCCGATGCCTCACCGGTTTCGATGGGTTCCCCTCCGCCGCTTCCTCATTAGCCGCTCCCTACACGCCGCCACCCGCGCACGGCCCTCCGCCGCTCGACCGCCCCGCTCGTCCGCACCGCCATTCGGCGCACGCCCGATCGCGACGGCGCGCGCGAAAACCCTTCCTTGAAATTAACTAACTCATCAATTAACGTCGTCTGCATGAACGCGAAATCCACCGTCGCCAGGCCGCGCGGGCGCCGCCCGTCGGTGGAGGACTTCGACCTGCGCGATCACATGCTCGACGTCGCGATCCAGCTGTTCGCCGAGCGCGGCATCGCCGCGACGACCGTCGCGCAGATCGCCGCCGCTGCCGGCGTCACGTCGGCGATGGTCCACTACTACTTCACGAATCGCGAGCAACTGCTCGACGCGATCGTCGAGGAGCGGCTCGCGCAGGTCATCGCGTTCGTGTGGCGACCGACCGCGCCGCAGATCGAAAACGATCCGTTCGCGCTCGTCGCCGAGCTCGTCGACCGGTTCTTCGACGTCACGCATCGGATGCCCTGGCTGCCGTCGATCTGGCTGCGCGAGATCGTTCACGAAGGCGGCCTGCTGCGCGAGCGGATGGTCCGCCGCATTCCGCTCGAACATGTCGGGCGTTTCGCCGAACGCATCCGCGCCGCGCAGCAGGCCGGCACGCTGAACCCGTCGCTCGAACCCGCCTTCCTGTTCCATTCGATCATCGCGCTGGTCATGCTGCCGCTCGCGACCGCGAAGCTGTGGCAAAGCGCGCGCGGCCTGCCGCCGATCGATCGCGACGTGCTGCATCGCCACGTCCGCACGCTGCTCGACGCCGGCCTGCAGCCGCCCACCATCGCGCCGGATGCGCGCTCGCGCGTGCCACGGAGTCCGTCGTGAGCACGGCTCGCGCGCTGCCGCTCGCGCTGGCCGCCACCGCGCTGCTCGCCGGTTGCGGCCGGCAGTCAGACACCGGCACGACCTACCAGGGCTATGTCGAGGGCGAATTCGTGTACCTGTCGTCGTCGCAAGCGGGCACGCTGACCCAGCTGTCGGTCGAACGCGGCCAGGCCGTCGCGGCCGGCACGCCGGTGTTCGCGCTCGAAGCCGTCAGCGAAACGGCCGCGCTGCAGCAGGCGCAGCAGCAGCTCGCGGCCGCGCGCGCGCAGCTTGCCGACCTGCAGACCGGCAAGCGCCCGCCGGAGGTCGCGGTCACGCGTGCCCAGCTCGCGCAGGCCACCGCCCAGGCCGCCCGGGCCGCCGCGCAACTCGCGCGCGACGAACGCCAGTACGCGGCCGGCGGCGTGTCGCGGCAGCAGCTCGACGATACGCGCACGTCCGCGCAGACCACCGCCGCGCAGATGCGCGAGTTGCAGAACCAGGTCGATGTCGCCCGTTTGCCGGGCCGCGCGCAGCAGGTCGCGGCCCAGGCCGCGCAGGTCGACGCCGCGCAGGCGGCCGTGGCCGAAGCGCAATGGAAGCTCGACCAGAAGCGCGTCGCCGCACCCGCCGCCGGGCGCGTGTACGACACGCTGTACCGCGTCGGCGAATGGGTGCCGGCCGGCAATCCGGTCGTGCAGATGCTGCCGCCGCAGAACCTGAAGGTGCGCTTCTTCGTGCCGGAGGTGGCCATTGCGTCGCTCGCCCCTGGGCGCACGATCGCGATCCACTGCGACGGCTGCGCGGCCGACGTGCCCGCGCGCATCACCTACGTGTCGCGCGAGGCCGAGTACACGCCGCCCGTGATCTACAGCAACGAGAGCCGGACCAAGCTCGTGTTCATGGTCGAGGCGCGCCCGGCGCTCGCCGACGCGCCGAAGCTGCAGCCAGGCCAGCCCGTCGCCGTGAGGGTGAGATGAACGTGCCGCCCGCTGCTTACGCGATCGATGTCGACCGCCTGAACAAGCGGTTCGGCGACAAGCACGTCGTGAAGGACGTATCGCTGCGCGTCGCGCGCGGCGAAATCTTCGGCTTTCTCGGGCCGAACGGCAGCGGCAAGACCACCTCGATCCGGATGATGTGCGGCCTGCTGACGCCCGACTCGGGCAGCGGCACCTGCCTCGGCTACGACATCGTGCGCGACAGCGCGCAGATCAAGCGGCGCGTCGGCTACATGACGCAGCGCTTCTCGTACTGGGAAGACCTGTCGATCCGCGAGAACCTCGATTTCGTCGCGCGCGTGTACGGGATGCCCGATCGCCGCGCGGCCGTCGCGCGCGCGCTCGACGGGCTCGGCCTCGCGAGCCGTGCGGACCAGCTCACCGGCGCGCTGTCCGGCGGCTGGAAACAGCGCCTCGCGCTCGCCGCGTGCATGCTGCACGAGCCGGAACTGCTGCTGCTCGACGAACCGACCGCCGGCGTCGATCCGGCCGCGCGCCGCGACTTCTGGGAAGAGCTGCACCGGCTGGCCGCGCAAGGAATCTCGGTGCTCGTCAGCACGCACTACATGGACGAAGCCGAGCGCTGCCACAAGCTCGCGTACATCGCGTCCGGCGCACTGCTCGCACAGGGCACGTCGGCGGAGATCGTCGCGTCGCAGCACCTGTCGACCCGCACGATCACGGGCGGGCACCTGGCCGACCTCTCCGCGCAACTGCGCACGATGCCGGGGGTCGACCAGACCGTCGTGTTCGGCTCCGCGCTGCACGTGAGCGGCCGCGATCGGGCGCTGCTCGACGCAACGCTCGCGCAGGTCGCGGCGCAGGCCGGCGCGCGGACGGACGCTCGCGCATCGCTGCAGGTCGCGCCGATCGACACCGGGCTCGAAGATGTCTTCATCTACATGATGGGCCGGGCATCCGGGCCGCCCGGCGGAGCGTCGTCATGAACGCGTGGACGGGCCTGCGCGAATCGTTCTCGGTCGCGCGCTGGTGGAGCATCGTGCTGAAGGAATTCCTGCAGCTGCGCCGCGATCGCGTGACGTTCGCGATGATCGTCGGCGTGCCGATCATCCAGCTCGCGCTGTTCGGCTTCGCGATCAATACCGATCCGAAGCACCTGCCGACCGCGGTGATCGTCGCCGATTCGAGCCCCTTCGCACGCAGCTTCATCGCCGCGATGCGCAATTCCGCGTACTTCGACATCGTCGCGGCGCTGCCGGACGAAGCGGCCGGCCGGCATGCGCTCGCGCGCGGCGACGTGCAGTTCGTGCTGAGCGTGCCGGCCGATTTCTCGAAGCGGCTGCTGCGCGGCGAACATCCGTCGCTGCTCGTCGAGGCGGACGCGACCGACCCCGTCGCGACCGCGTCGGCGATCGGCGCGCTGCCGGGTCTCGTGCAGCCCGTCGCGGACAAGGACCTGACGGGCCCGCTCGCGCACCTGAACGGTCGCCCGGCCGCGTTCGACGTCGTGCTGCACCGCCTGTACAACCCCGAAGGCATCACGCAGTACAACGTCGTGCCGGGCCTGATGGGCGTGATCCTGACGATGACGATGGTGATGATGACGGGCCTCGCGATCACCCGCGAACGCGAGCGCGGCACGATGGAAAACCTGCTCGCGACCCCCGTGCGGCCGCTCGAGGTGATGACGGGCAAGATCGTCCCGTACGTGTTCATCGGGCTGATCCAGGTGTCGATCATTCTCGCCGCCGCGCGGTACGTGTTCGAGGTGCCGTTCGTCGGCGGCGTGGCCGCGATCTACCTGTCCGCGCTGCTCTTCATCGCCGCGAACCTGACGGTCGGCATCACGCTGTCGTCGCTCGCGCAGAACCAGTTGCAGGCGATGCAGCTCGCGGTGTTCTACTTCCTGCCGAACATCCTGCTGTCGGGCTTCATGTTCCCGTTCGCGGGGATGCCGAAGTGGGCGCAGTTCATCGGCAACCTGCTGCCGCTCACCTACTTCAACCGCCTCGTGCGCGGCATCCTGCTGAAAGGCAACGGCTGGGCCGACCTGTGGCCGTCCGTATGGCCCGTCGCGCTGTTCACCGTCGTCGTGATGGGCGTCGCGCTGCGCTTCTACCGGCGCACGCTCGATTAGGGGCCGCGCGATGAAGCCGGCTTCGCGCCATCCGTTGCGCACCGCCCATGCCGCTCGCTTCATCGGCCGCAGCGCGCTGGCAGCCGTTGCGCTGCTCGTCGGCGGCTGCGCGGTCGGCCCGGATTTCCGCGTGCCCGACGCGCCGGCCACGCAGCGCTATACGCGCGACGAAGCCGCCGCGACGACCGCCGCGGCCGACGGCGCGCAGACGTTCGCGCCGGCCGCGCACACGCTGCAACGCTGGTGGACCCGGTTCGATTCAGCGCCGCTGAACCGCCTCGTCGATACCGCATGGCACAACAGCCCGACGCTCGCCGAGGCGCGCGCGCGGCTCGACGAAGCGCGGCAGAACCATGCGGCCGAAGCCGGCGCGACGATGCTGCCGCGCGTCGACGCGAACCTGTCCGCCACGCGCGAGCAGGTCGACATCGCCGCCTTCGGGTTGCCCGCCAACGTGCCGGGCCCCGGGCCGTTCACGCTGTATGACGCGTCGGTGAGCGTGTCGTACGTACTCGACGTGTTCGGCGGCAACCGACGCGCGCTCGAAGCGCTGCGCGCCCAGGTCGACTATCAGGCGTACACGCTCGATGCCGCGCGCCTGACGCTCGCGGGCAACGTCGTCGCGACCGCGATCCTGCGCGCGTCGCTCGCGCGGCAGATCGCGCTCACGCGGCAGCTCGTCGATGCGCAGGCGCGCCAGTTGCGCATCGTCGAAGCGCGGTTCGCGGCAGGCGGCGTGTCGCAGGCCGACGTGCATGCGCAACGCGCGCTGCTCGCGCAGACGCAAGCTTCGCTGCCGCCGCTCGCCGCTCGCTTCGCGCAGGCCGGCCACCGGCTCGCGATCCTGCTCGGCACGGCGCCGTCCGACGCCGCGCTGCCCGATCTCACGCTCGACACGCTCGCGCTGCCACACACGGTGCCGGTCGCGCTGCCGTCCACGCTCGCACGCGAACGGCCCGACATCCGCGCGGCGGAAGCCGTGCTGCATCAGGCGAGCGCGAACGTCGGGGTGGCGACCGCGAACCTGTATCCGCGCTTTTCGGTGTCGGCGGGAATCGGTTCGGAACGCACGCGGATCGCGGACATCGTGAGCGGGCTCAATGTGTGGAACGTCGGCCTCGGCCTGACACAGCCGCTGTTTCACGGCGGCGAGCTGCGCGCCAGGAAGCGCGCGGCCGAAGCCGCGTACGACGCCGCGTTCGCCAGCTATCGGGAAACGGTGCTGCTGGCGCTCCAGCAGGTCGCCGACGCGATGCGCGCGGTCGAACACGATGCGGCGGAACTGGCGGCGCGCGACACGGCCGCGCGCGAAGCGGCGGCCGGCAACGCGATTGCCGGCGACCGCTATGCGGCAGGCGGGATCAGCACGTTCGCGTTGCTCGACGCGCAGCGGCAGGCATTGCAGGCCGCGCTCGACCGCACGCGCGCCCAGGCCGACCGGCTGACCGACACGGCGGCGCTGTTCCAGGCGCTCGCGGGGACCTGGACGGACGATTCCGCCGAGTGAGGGATGAGACGGCGCCGGAACACCGGCGCCGTCCGTTGTCCACCGGCGACGAACCGCGACAGTCGTCCATCAGGAATGCAAAGCATGCCATCCATGAAAAAACCGGCCCGAAGGCCGGTTTTTTCATACCGCATGCCGTGAGCGGCGCTCGCGCGCCGCGCGACATCAGAAGCGGTGGATCAGGCCGACGCCTGCAGCGATCTGGTTCTGCTTCGAACCTGCGCCCACGCCGTCGCCGATCGACGTCGTTGCCGTCTGGATGCCGCCAGCCTTGTTCAGCGTGTTGCCGGTCGCGTGCTGGTAAGCCTCGACTGCATACAGGCCCGTGCGCTTCGACAGGCTGTAGTACTGCGACAGCGTGAACTGGTGGTACTTGGCTGCGCTCGAGATGCCGTTCGACTGCGTTGCCGCCGTGTACGAGTAGCCTGCCGCGAAGTCCCACTGCGGCGCTGCCTTCCAGTGCAGCACGGCGCCCGCCGTGTTGAAGATCGCCGTGTTGCGGAACGCCGAACCGACGCCCGGGACGTACTGGACGTTCGTGTACGACACGGACACGTCCCATGCCGGCGTGAACTGGTAGCCGGCCGTCACACCGAGGCGCTGCTGCGTTTGCGCCGTCTGGTAGCCGCTGTTGATCGACGACACGGCCGGCTGGCCGCCGCTCGTGACCGTCGAGTTGTCGCCCCACACGCCGCCGCCGAGCGTCGAGTTGTTGACCTTCTGGAAGCCGACCGCGATGCCTGCCGGGCCGTTCAGGTACTGGATCGCCGCGCTCCAGGTCGAGCCGCGGTTGAAGCTGCCTGCCACGCCGCCGAGCGAGTACGAACCGCCGACCGTGAAGCCGTAGAACTTCGGCGACATGTAGACGAGCGAGTTGTTCGCGCGGTAGCTGGTGTCCAGCGAGTCGATATCGCCCGGGTGTGCGCCGTAGTAACCGGTCAGCCAGGTCGTCGGGCTATACGGCGACAGCAGCGTGTAGTACGCGGTGTACTGGCGGCCGGCCGTCAGCGTACCGTACGTCTGGTTGGTCAGGCCAACCCACGCCTGACGCGTGAAGATGCCGTTCGCCCATTGCGACGTGCCGTTGTTCGCGTTGAAGCCGGCTTCCAATTGGAAAATCGCCTTCGTGCCGCCGCCGAGGTCTTCGCTGCCCTTCAGACCGAAGCGGCTGCCTGCCCAGATGCCGGTAGCCATCTGCACCTTCGAGTGACCACCGGTGGTCGCGCCGGTTGCCGACGAGTTGTTCTGCCAAGCGATGGCGTTATCGACGATCCCGTACAGGGTCACGCTGCTCTGGGCGTGGGCTGCGGTAGCGGCTGCGAGACCGACTGCCGTCATGGCGAAAGCGACGCGCTTTTTCATTGATTCTCCGTCCTCAAAGAATGATTTCTTTTCTGGTGTGGTTTTATGCACATGTGCGAGTACATGCCGGTGCGATTCTGACGGATTACCAATTGTTTCCCAATACGCACAGTCGGTCATCGTATGATCGACGCAACGCACGGGTTCACCAAACGGTTACACAACACCTGAAAACGCTTACGCGGCGGGCCTCTCCGGCATTCCCCGGTGAAAACCCTAGCTTTACATTTTTACTGGTGCATCGAGACCGTCCGATGTTGTCAGACGCCTTCGGCAGGAACCCTCCTACGAATGCGCGACCGCGGCCAACGCCGCGATTCACGCCGCGCAGGATCGCCGACCTTCATGACACCCACGTTTCGCAAAACGAAATCGTGAAAACGTTTCAGCCGGTGTGGGGAAAATCAGACGGAATCCGACCGCGGACGCGGACCGGGAGGCAAGGCGGGAAGCCGGCGCCTGTCGCGCCTGTCGCGCCGGCTGCGTCGCGTGCGATTCAGCGCGCGGCGGGCGGTGCGATTCGTGCGTTCACCGCGTCGACCAGCGCGTACATCCGCGCACGGATCGCCGCGTTCGAGCCGACGAGCGCGAGCGACGACGCCATGATCCGGTAGATCCGCTTGCGCGGCACCTTCGCCGGCCGGGCCGGGTCGAGCCATGCGTCGTGGCCGGCCAGCAGTTCGAGCGTTTCGAGGCCGATCATGATCGGCCACAGGCACGCGAGCCGCAGCCGCACGAAGCGGCGCGGAATCGCCAGCGTGTACTGGCACGCGTCGCGATATTGATCGAGCGTCACGCGCAGCAGGTCGACCAGCATGCCGCGTGCGCGCGCCGACGCATCGGCCGACGTCAGGTCGGCGACGCCGATCCGGTGCGCGGCCAGCACGTCGTCCGGCAGATAGCAGCGGCCGATCCGCAGGTCCTTCGCGCAGTCGCGCAGGATGTTGGTCATCTGCAGCGCCTTGCCGAAGCGGATGCCCTTCTCGCGCATGTCCGGCAAGTCCCAGCCGCGTGCGGCCCGCGTGTGCGCGCCGGTCATGTCGGTCCAGAATTCGCCGACGCAGCCGGCGACCAGATACGTATAGCGATCGAGCGCATCGCGGGTCGGCAGCGACGCGAGCTGGCCCGACTGCTCGTCGGGGAACGTGCGCAGGTCGAACTCCATCCCCGACGTCAGCGTCGCGACGACCTTGCGGATCGATGCGCGGTCCGCGTCCGGCTGCGCGCGCAGCAGCGCGAGCATCGGCTCCATCGCGCCGAGCAGCACGTGCTCGTGCGAATCCGTCTGCATCCGCGTCACATCCTCGAGCGAGCGCGACAGCGCCGCGCCGTCGCCGAGCCGCTCGATCTCGTCGCGCAGGTCGGTCAGCAGCGCCGCGCGGCGATCGGGCGCGACGAGTGCCGTGTCGGCGATCGTGTCGGCCGCGCGTGCGAGCAGGTAGGCCAGGCCGACCGGATCGCGCATGCCGTCGGGCAGCACGCGCAGCGTCAGGTAGAAGGAGCGGGAAACGTTCTTCAGCAGGTCGCCGAGCAGGTAGGCGGAATCGATATGAGTCGTCATGGGTCGGTAAAAATCGGCCGGCGCAGGCCCCGGACGCACATCTGCGCCGGACGCCCGCGCCGGCCCGCGAGTCGCCGCATCGCCATGCGCGGGCGGGCGTCGGCCCGGCGCGGCGATGCAAAAGTCCCGCAAGTTTAGTGCATCCGGCGCGCCGGCTCCCGGCGACGGGCGGAATGCGCGCGACTCGCTGCCGGGCTTTCCGGCTGTCCGGCGCTTTCCGCGAAGCAAATACAACGGAAAGGCGAAAGTAATACATATGTAATGGCCGCCGCACATGCCGTGCCGGTTGCCGGTTGCCGGTTGCCGCGAAGCGATCAGATCACGCTGAAGTGATGCGTGCCATCCCGCTTCAACTGGTCGACCAGCCCGTACTCCCAGTCGAGATACGCCTGCATCGCCGCCGCCGCGTTGTCGGTGCCTTCATACGGACGCCGATAGCGATCGACGCGCGGCGACGCGAGGTGCGTCTCGCCGTGTTCGAGCGGCAGCCCCGCGTCGATCCACGCGGCCGTCCCGCCCGTCAGCACCGAGATTGCCGCGTCAGCCGGCAGCAACGCACGCGCGTCATCCGCCGCGAAACGCGCGAGCAGGCTCGATCCGCATGTGAAGACATAGCTCCGCGCCGGCGGAATCGCGGCGAGCGCGTCGCGCAGCTGCGCGCGCACGGCGAACCACGCGCCGGGGATATGGCGCTTCACGTAGTTCGCGCTGGTCGTCACGTCGACGATCGCGATCTCGCCCGCCGCTGCCTCCTTCAGCCAGCCCGCGAGCGTCGCGGGCGACACGTCGGCCGCCGGTGGCGTCGCCGGCATGTCGCGCGGCGGCTGGCCGCGCTCGGTGAACGCCGCCACGCCGGCCGGCTCGACCACGCGCACGTCCCAGCCCATCTGTGCGAGCCACGACGCGCTCATGTCCGCGCGCACGCCGTCGTCGTCGGCCAGCACGATCCGCGCGCCCCGCACGGCCGCATGGTGGTCGGTCTCCTGCACGAGCTGGCCGCCCGGCGTGCTCAGGAAACCCGGCAGATGGCCGGCCTCGTATTCCTCCGGCGTGCGCACGTCGAAGCGGTACAGCGTGCGGCCCGGTTCGTCGAGCGCGGCGACGTCGGCGAGCGCGATTCGCGGCACGCCGGCACGCTCGGCCACCGCACGCGCGGCATGACGCGCGTCGGCGCGCTGCTGCGCGTCGATCTCGTCCGGAAAACGGCGCGCGGCGCCGCGCTCGAGCGTCTGACCGGCGAGCGTCCAGCCGATCGTGCCGTTGCGCAACGCGGCAACCGGGTTCGGCAGCCCGGCGTTGATCAGCGACTGCGTACCGATGATGCTGCGGGTGCGGCCCGCGCAATTCACCACCACCTGCGTCGCCGGGTTCGGTGCGAGCGCGCGCACGCGCAGCACGAGTTCCGCGCCCGGCACGCTCGTCGACGTCGGGATGTTCATCGTCCGGTATTCGTCGAAGCGGCGCGCGTCGACGATCACGACGTCGGCCTTCGCGTCGATCAGCGCCTGCACTTCCTGCGCGGACAGCGACGGCGTATGGCGCTCGGCCTCGACCCACTCGCCGAACGACTTGCTCGGCACGTTCACGTCGATGAACAGTTCGCCGGCCGCGGCGCGCCAGCCCGCGAGGCCGCCGTCGAGCAGCCGCACGTCGGTATAGCCGAGCTGCGCGAGCTTCGCGGCCGCGCGCAGTGCGAGATCCTCGCCGCAGGCCTCGCCGAACACGACGATCGGCGTGTCGCGGCGCGGAATGCGTGTCCACGCGTCGAGCTCGAGCTTCGACAGCGGAAAGTTGGCGGCCCACAGCGGATGGCCTTGCGCGTAAGGATCCTCCTCGCGCACGTCGATCAACGCGAGCTCGTTGCGGGCCAGCAGGCGCGCGCGTACCTCCTGGTACGACGCGACGGGGAAACGGGAAGTGGAATCAGCGGATTGCGTCACGATGTCTCTGTCGGATTCTGTTGAAGTCGGGGAAGCAAGCCCGCGGGAAACGGCTGCATCTCGAGCCTGCGGACGGGCGCTCGCAACGGGGCGTGGCCGGCAGGCGGGATCACCTGCTCGCTCATGCGTTCGAATAACCGGACACGAACGGCTTCACGGTGCCATCGTCGAGGAACACCGCGCGCTCGACCTTGCCGATGTTCGCGCCGTACACGTGGATGCTGATCGACACCTGGTCCGCGAACGCGTTGGTCACGCGATGCACGTCTCCGATGCGCGGCGACACGGCCTCGACCTCGCCCGGCCGCAGCCGCACCGCGTCGCCCGACGGCACCGGCTTGCCGGTCGCGTCGAGCCCGTACGGCTGCGACAACTCGCCGCCGCGCAGCATCCCGATCAGCCCCCACACCGTGTGATTGTGGATCGGCGTCGTCTGGCCCGGCCCCCACACGAAACTGACGACGGAAAACCGCTCGTCGGGATCGAGATGCAGCAGGTATTGACGGTAGCGCTCCGGGTCCGGCTGCGCGAACGCGTCGGGCAGCCAGTCGTCGTGCGCGACCAGTGCCGCGAGCAGCGCGCCGCCCTCGTCGAGAATGCGCGCCTCGTTCGCGCCGGACGCGAGCAGCACGCCCAGCCCGTCGACGAACGGGCGCAGCGGCGTCTGCTGCAACGAAAGCGTACTCATCGGCTGCCTCCTCGAATATGACGCCGAATAGGATGGATCGTCATGATGCACCCGAAAGCGCGTGCTGAACAAACATGAAGCGTAGCGATGCCGTACCGGCACGGCATGACACGCGACCGGCCGCGTGGCGTGTCCGTCGGCACGCAACCGCCCGAATGGTTTTCGCACGATCTGGCACAATCGCGATTCGATCATCCCTGCGTGTGTCAGCCAGCGTCATGCCAGCCATCTCCGAACTCTTCGTCTATCCGGTCAAATCCTGCGCCGGCATCGCGCTGTCGCGCGCGCAACTGCTCGAAACGGGCCTCGCATACGATCGCCACTGGCTGATCACCACCCCGGACGGGATGATGATCACGCAGCGCACGCACCCGCGTCTCGCGCTGATCCGCACCGCGCTCGACAGCGATGCGCTCGTGCTGAACGCGCCCGGCATGCCCGAGCTGCGCACGCCGCTCGACGGCGATGCGACACCCGCCACGCCGAAGATGGCCGCAACCGTCTGGCGCGATACCGTCGATGCGATCGACACCGGCACCGCAACAGCCGCGTGGCTCACCGAATTCCTCGGCATGCCGCTGAAGCTCGCCCGCTTCGGCGCCGACGCGCGCCGCGGCTGCAACCGCAAATGGACCGGCGACATCGACACGCATACGCAGTTCGCCGACGGCTATCCGCTGCTCGTGATCGGCCAGTCGTCGCTCGACGACCTGAACGCGAAGCTCGCCGCGAAAGGCGCACCGGCGATTCCGATGAACCGCTTCCGCCCGAACATCGTCGTGTCGGATCTCGATGCGTATGAAGAGGATTTCGTCGAACACCTCGACGCCGAAGGCGCGACGCCGGTGCGGCTGCGTCTCGTGAAGCTGTGCACGCGCTGCCCGATGCCGACGATCGACCAGGTGACCGGCGCACCGAACCCGGCATGGCCGCACGAGCCGACCGACACGATGCAGACTTATCGCGCGAACCCGAACTACGAAGACGCGCTGACGTTCGGCATCAATGCGATCGTCGTCGAAGGCGCGGGCGCGTGGCTCGAGGTCGGGCAGGCCGTCGAAGCGGAGCTCGGCTTCGGCGACTGATCGACCCGCCATGCAGCCTGCCTGACCTGTCGGCCCTGCGCCGCTACGGGATGGGCGAATGCGCTGCGCACTTCGACGCGCTCCGCAGCGGCGCACGCGCGATCGAGGGTATCGACGCGTTGCTTCGCCGCGCCGTCGAGACAGCCGCCCAGCCTTGCCTTGGCACGATTTCGATCAACGAATACCGCACGTCCGTCCTGAGCTCGCGGAGATCCATGCGGTGCTGGCATAAAGCCTGATCGCCGTAATCGCAGGCCGCGTCCGTGATGCGCAGTGCGAAGGCGACGTGGCCGCCGAGTTCCTGATCGCGAACATCAACGGCATGCGCATTGCCGGGCGCGGCGGCGCCAAACCGCGCGAGCCTGTCGGCGTGATCGGGCACGTCCCGTCCGAAGCGGTGAGCGCCGGGGCGCCTGCCGTTCTCTTTTAGAGAAACCCTCGCATCTCTATTTTTCATCCCATGCGCTCAATAAAATTCATATCATGCGCATGTTCCAACCCACCGGCATCGCGCCCCGCGCCAACGACCAAGGAGACGCCTTCGTGCTGGACAGCATCCTTATTACCTTCGGCATCGTCGTGGTCGCGTGTTCGTTTTTCTACAAGTTCCTGCTGCTCCTGTACCAGGCCGACCAGCGCGCCGCCGAGCGCCGCCGGAAACAAAGGCTGCGCGACGACACGCCCGGCCGGCTCTGATGGCGGCGCGCCGTCGGAGCATGTATCCACCGCCCACGCCTTCTTTGTCCATTTCCGAGGAACACTCCATGCCACGCTCGCTTTCCACTCCGCTCACCCAACGGCTCGGGATCACCCTGCCGATCGTGCAAGGTCCGATGAACGGCGGCTCGACACCCGAGATGGTCGTCGCAGTGTCCAACGCCGGCGGCCTTGGCTCGCTCGCCGCGGCCGGCCTCGGCCCCGACGCGATCCGCTCGCAGGCACGGCAAATCTGCGCCGGCACCTCGAAGCCGTTCGCGATCAACCTGTTCGTGCTCGACACGCCTGCGCCGGGCGACGACGAGATCCGCGACGCGCTCGACCGGCTGCAGCCAATCCGCGCCGAGCTCGGCCTCGCGCAAGGGCAACCGCTTGAACGATATTGCGAGGATTTCCGGCAGCAGCTCGAGACGCTCATCGAACTGAAAGTGCCGGTGGCAAGCTTCACGTTCGGCCTGCTCGACGTGCCGTCGGTCCAGCGCCTGCACGAAGCAGGCAGCCTCGTCATCGGCACCGCCACCAGCGTCGCCGAAGCACGCGCGTGGGAAGCCAACGGCGCGGACATCATCTGCGCGCAGGGCGCCGAGGCCGGCGGGCATCGCGGCACCTTCCTCGGCCATCCCGACGCCAGCATGATCGGCACGCTCGCGCTCGTGCCGCAGATCGTCGACGCCGTGTCGCTGCCGGTGATTGCCGCGGGCGGCATCATGGACGGCCGCGGCATCGCCGCCGCCCTGACGCTCGGTGCGCAGGCCGCGCAACTCGGCACGGCCTTCCTGACCAGCGCAGAATCGCCGATCCATCCTGAGTGGAAGGCGCACATCCGCGAATCGACCGACACGTCGACGCGCACAAGCCGCACCTTCACCGGGCGCCCAGCGCGCGGCATCGTCAACGACTACATCCTCCGCATGGCCGAGTTCGAGGAGCACGTGCCCGCGTATCCGATCCAGAACGCGCTGACCGCCGAGATCCGCAAGGCGGCAGGCGCCGAGAACCGCACCGGCTTAATCTCGATGTGGGCCGGTCAGGCAGCGGGCCTAAGCCGCCGGCGCGACGACGGCATCCCGGCCGCGGCGTTGGTGCGTGCGCTTGCGGACGAAACCGCGACAATATTCGGCTGAACCCCGCGCCCGCATCACATCGCAACGTCGAACGACGCACGGCCCCTTCGCGGGGCCATGCCTCGTTCATGGCCCGCTTCTCCGATTACCGGAACACCACCGTCTTGTTGCCGTTCAGCAGGACCCGGCGCTCCGCGAACCACTTCACCGCCCGCGCCAGCACCACGCACTCCGCATCCCCACCGATCGTCGCGAGCACCTCCGGCGACATCGTGTGATCTATCCGCGCAACGTCCTGCTCGATGATCGGCCCCTCGTCGAGATCGGGTGTCACGAAGTGCGCGGTCGCACCGATCAGCTTGACGCCGCGCGCGTGTGCCTGGCCGTACGGCTGCGCGCCCCTGAAACTCGGCAGGAACGAGTGATGGATGTTGATGATGCGTCCATTCAGCGCATCGCAAAACCCAGCTGACAGGATCTGCATGTAGCGCGCAAGCACCACCAGCTCGATGTCGTGCGCGGCGACCAGCGCGAGAATGCCCCGCTCCTGCGCCGCGCGCTCGTCGGCCGACGCGTGCGCCGGCAGCGGGAAATGATGGAACGGCAAGTTATAACCGTCGACGAGCCGCGCGAGGTCGCGGTGATTCGACACGACGCCGCACACGTCGACCGGCAGCGTGCCGCTCGCGTGGCGAAACAGCAGGTCGTTCACGCAATGGCCGAGCTTCGATGCCATCAGCAACACGCGGGGACGCTGCCGCGCGGCGAACAGCTGCCACTCCAGGTTCGCCCCGCGATCGAACCGGCCGATGCCCGCACGCAGTGCCATCTCGGTCGCGCCGCCATTGTCCACCGCGAATACGATCCGCATGAACAATCGTTGCGACGACGGGTCGCTGTACTGCGTCGAATCCAGCACATGGCCGCCCAGTTCCGCGAGCAGGCTCGACACGCGATGAATCATCCCGCGCTGCGGCGGGCAAGACGCGGCCAGCACGTATTCGGCGCTCACGACTCTTGCGGGCTCGACCGTCGCTGCCCCTCCATCGGACAAAGGGGCTTCGCTTTGTGTCAACACGACGTCTCCTCCTCGTCAGATCGTGGCATGCGCTTTGCCGCTGCGCGTCGCCGTGTTCAGGTGGTCCACCACGTCGCCAAGGCGGCGCACGCCCTCGGAGATGTCGGCGGCGTCCAGCGCGCAGAACGGTATGCGCAGGAACCGGTAGCCTGGATCCTCGTCGAAGAACGCGTTCCCCGACGACAGCACGAGCCCCGCCTCGCGTGCCGCCGCCTGAAGCGACTGCTCATCGATGCGCGCGCCGAGCCGCAGCGACGCGAAGAAGCCGCCATCCGGGCGCACGAACAGCCGCCCGGGCAGATAGCGCTCGATCGCCCGCACGCAAGTGTCGAGCCGTGGCCCGTAAAGCTGTTTCAGCGAATCGAGCTGCGGCGGCAGGCGGCCGTCCTCGCACCATGCCGCGACGATGCCCTGCGCGAAGAAGCTTGGCGTGATGTAGTGCCGCTCCGCCACGCTCGCGACACGCTTCACGACGTCCTCGGGTGCGACCAAAAACCCGGTGCGGACACCCGGGCTGATCAGCTTCGTAAACGAACTCAGGTGCAGCGTCAGGTCCGGCGCCATGCTGCGCAGCGACGGCAGCGGCGTGCCACGATAGCGGAGAGAGCCGTAAGGTCCGTCCTCGACAAGCAGGAACCGGTATTCGCGCGCACAGCGGACCATCGCGCGCCGCGCGTCGACACTCATGCATACGCCGGTCGGGTTCTGGAAGTCAGGAATGAGATAGACGAGCTTCGGCTGGTGGCGTTTCAGCTCGCGCTCGAACGCCTCGATGCTGATACCGTCGGCGCCGACGTCGATGCCGACGATCTTGACGCTGTGCTGCCGCATGGTCGTGATCGCGCGATCATAGGTCGGGCGCTCGACGAACACGACGTCGCCCGGTTGCAGGTACGCGTCGCAGATGAAATTGAACAGTTCAAGCGAGCCGTGGCCGACTAGCACGTTCGACATCGCGCTGCCGTACCACGACGCGATGAACTCGCGCAGCGGCGGATAGCCCAAGGCAGGCCCGTACTGCAACATCCGGCCGGCGTCGCGCGCGAGCGCGCTCGCCGCCATCGCGCGCAGCGAATCGACCGGGAACGACAGCGGATCGGGAACACCGCGCGATAAATCGATGGTTTTCATGAGGAATCCTGTCCACAAGCGGGTTAGTTGACGAGGCGAACCGTGCCGCGCGCACGCGGATCGGATGCGGCTTCCGGCGTGTCGCGGTCGACTCGGATCACCTGGATGTCGCCGTTCGTGAAGCGCGACTGAAGGTTGTAGCCGCGTGCGACGAGTTCGTCGGCGAGCACGCCTTCGATCGGCGCGTAAGGCTCCCAGTACACGGTATCGACGGGCAGCAGCTGATGATGGACCCGCATCTTCGCGACGGCCTTCGCGAGCGGCATGTCGAACGCATACACGTTGTTGATCACCTGGAAGATCGATCCGAAGATCCGCGACCCGCCCGGCGTACCGATCACGAGCGACACCCGGCCGTCCTTCGTCAGGATCGTGGGCGTCATCGACGACAGCATGCGCTTGCCCGGCGCGATCGCGTTCGCGTCGGCGCCCACTAGGCCGAACCGGTTGGTCGCGCCCGGTTTCGCGGAGAAGTCGTCCATGTTGTTGTTCAGCAGGAAGCCCGCGCCCTCGACCACGACGCCGCTGCCGAACTTCGAATTCAGCGTGTAGGTGTTAGACACCGCGTTGCCGAACTTGTCGATGATCGAGAAGTGGGTCGTCTCCTCGCTCTCCTCCAGCCCTGGCTGCACCGCGTCCACCCGCGTCGGCACCGCGAGATCGACCTCGGCCGTGCGGCGGCTGATGTAGGCAGGCGCCAGCAGCGCGTCGACCGGCATGTCCTGAAAGGCCGGATCGCCCAGGTATTCGGCGCGATCCGCGAACACCCGCTTCGACATTTCCGCGACGAGGTGGATGTACTGCGTCGAGTTGTGCTCGACGCCCGCGAACGCGGCGCCCAGCGCGTCCTTCATCTTCAGCAGCTGCAGCAGCCCGATCCCGCCCGAGCTGGGCGGCGGCGCGGTCACGACCTCGTAGCCGTTCCAGTGCGCGACGAGCGGCTTGCGCCAGATCGTGCAGTAATGACGCAAGTCGTCCTTGGTGATCGGCGCGTCGAGATCGGACAACTGTCTGAACAGCAGTTCCGCCGTCGCGCCGAGGTAAAACTCGTCGACACCGAAACGCGCGATTCGCTCGAGCGTACCGCCGAGCTCCGGCTGGCGGAACACCCCGCCCTCCTCCATCGCGCCGAAGAACCGCGTGAAGTTCGTCCTGCCCTCGAAATCGGCCAGCATGACGTCGCGGCGCTCGATCAGTTGACGATGCACGATGAAGCCCTGCTTCGCGTAGCGGATCGCGGGCGCCACCAGTTGCCGCCACGGCAAGGTGCCGAACCGGCTGTGCGCGTCCCATAGCCCGCGCACGGTGCCCGGCACGGCGACCGAGTGGCGGCCGATCACGCACATGCCCGGCACGACCTCGCCGGCTTCGTCCAGGTACATGTCGCGCCGCGCGTTTGCCGGCGCGCATTCGCGATAGTCGAGGAAGTACGGCGAGCCATCGTAGTGGATGTTCATGAAGCCACCGCCGCCGATGTTGCCCGCTTCCGGATAGGTGACGGACAGCACAAACGCCGCCGCGACCGCGGCGTCGATCGCGTTGCCGCCTTCCGCCAGCACTGCCTCGGCCTCGTTCGCGCTATATACGTCCGGCGCGGCCACGGCGCCCGCCTTCAGCGCCTGCGGAATCCGCCCGCCGGTCTCCTGCTTCATTTTCCGCATGACCCGCTGCGATTCCTCGGTCGCCTCGCGTGCCCGGACGTCCTGTTCGCTTTCGCGTCGGATCGGTTTTTCGTTGGAAATCTTCATGGTCTAACAGTTCTGGTCTGGTGAAGTGAATGAAGCGGCGCACGGGCCGACCGCGCGCCCCGCCCGTCAGCCGAGCGTGGCTTCCGGGTACACGGCCGCCTGCGGCTGCGGCGCAGCGGCGCCGAGAAACACACCGGGCCTGTTCGGGTGGTAGACGAAATGCATCGGATGATCGCGGCGCTCGACGGCGTCGAACACCGCCTGCGCAATCTCGGGCGCCTGCGCGAATCCGCCGGTGTTGTGCCCGCCCGTGATCACGCAGCGGCCGCCCCGTGCGCCCGGCAGGATCTCGAACACGCCGAGACCCGACGAGGTCCACGGCCGCACGCAGTACTTGAAGCTGTCCTGCAGATTGCCCGCCTCGTTAGCCGCGCGGTACGACGCGGGGAAGTACTTGGCGGCCGTGTCGACGAGCCCCTGGTAGATCTGCTGGAGTTGCACGAGATCGATGTTGCGCGGATCGACGCCGGTGTGGCCGTATCCCGATCCGATCACGAGGATCGGCCGGCCGCGCTCGTCCGTCGCGACGGTGATGTTCGCGTCCTCGGTGATGTGCCCCTTGCGAGTCAGCTTCAGCGAATGGCGCAGATCCGGCTCGAGGTTCGGGATCCGCAGCCACGCGCCGAGCACGCCATGGATCTTGCCCTTCGTCTCGGTGCCGCTCAGCAGCGTGTCGCCGTACACGCCGGGCGATAGCACGTAGTGGTCGGCTTCGAGCACGTCACCATCGATCCGCACGCCGCACACCCGCTTGTGCGCATCCCTCTCCAAGCTCTGTGCCGCGCATTCCCAGGTGAACTCTGCGCCGCCCGCACGCAAGCGCTGTAGCAGCTTGCGCACGAATTTGTGCGAGTTGACCGTGAAGCCGACCACGTGTACGCCCCCCGCGACATGGCCGTCGCGCACCGCATCGGCGAGCGCCGGATGCTGCTGCGCGACCTCCTGCGGCGTCAGCACCTGCACGGTGGCGCCGATGCGATTCTGGCGCCGCACTGCGGCCGCGAACTGGGTCTTGTCCGAATACAGCCGCAGGATGCCCTGGCGCATCAGCGCGGCAGTGAACAGGTCCTGATCCTCGTCGATCCAGCGCGTCCATTTCGGGTGGCTCGCGCGCGACAGCGTGAAGATGTCGTCGTTGTACTTGTCGGCCAGCCAGACCGGAATGCCCTCGAACTCCCTGACCCAGCGCAGCTCGTTGGCGGACGGCGTCTCCTTCCAGTGGACGTTCCAGCCGAACTCCGTTACGCGGCGCCGGAACAGGTTGTTCATCGTCAGCGAGACCTGCCGGTCGTTGTAGTTGTCCATCTCCGACAGCGTGAACATCCGCGCGTCGTCGCCGCCATGGCTGCATCCGTAAGCCGTCCACGGATGGGCCGCGCCGGGCTCCGGGCGCGCATCGACGAAGTGCACCGTATAACCTTCCTGCTGCAGCCGGTACCCCGTCACTAGATTGACGAGCCCCGCACCGACTAGTAGGACCTTCGTGCTGCCGACGACCGTGCAGGGCTGCTGCGCCGGTTCGCCGCCCTCGAAACGGCTGCGCAGCGCGTGCCGGACCCAGCGTGCCTCGAGCAGTTCGAACGCGCTGACGTAGGCGTCGCCGAGCGACTTGCCGACCACCTGCAAGGTCAGGCTGTTGCCGGCCTCGATCTCGCCCGACGGCGCGTAGTCGAGCAGATCCTGCGCATTCGGATCGGGGATCACGACGCGAACAACGTAGACCGGCGACACGCTCGCCGCGGCCCATTCGTCGATCGCCTTGCGGGGAACCGGATCGCTCGAGATCAGAGCGTCGACGCCGCCCTCGATGAGCGTGCGCGCGAGCATGTCCTGGCTCTTGTGCAGCAGGTCCGGGCGGTAGACCACGTTATCGGCAAGCAGTACGTCCTGCAACGGCTGATCCAACACATCTAGCAACAATATCTTCATAGTGGTATCCGATGGAAGGTCGGTAATGGTCATGGATGCACACCGGGCATCCGAAACGCTCGCGCGGGCGTCAGCCGTACGGGCTCATCGCCAGCAGCGCGATCAGGTAGACATAGGCAATCGCCATGCCGAGCGTGCAGAAGCGCCAGTTCGACACGTAGCTGGTCTCGCGGCTCGACATCTGCAGGCTGGTGGCCGCGAGGATCGAGCAGATCGACACGGGCGACAGCAGGTTCGACATCACGAACATCGACGTCCACGCGAGGTACTGCACGTACGTCGGCCCGAGCGCGGTTGCATCCACCAGCGGGAAGAAGATGCCGAACAGGATCATCGGGTGCACACCCAGCATCGTGATCGCGGGCAGCGCGACGATCAGCAGCACGCCGACCGCATACGGATTGCCGAGCGGCGCGCGCAGGGCCTGCGGCAGGTATGCGGCGAGATCGACGTGCTGGATCGTGAAGATCAGCAAGCTCGACGCCGCGAGCAGCAGCAGCTCAGGCGCGACCCCGTCGATGCTCTTCGGCACTTCCTTCGCCAGCGCCGGTCCCACCTTGCTGCCGGACAGCACCAGTAGCTCGAACGCATAGCCGGACACCATCGCGAATGCAAACGACCAGGTCAGCTTGTTCGTCATCACGTAGCAGATCACGCCGAACGACGCCACCATCGCTGCCAGCACGAGCGGCTTGAGCTTGTCGACCTCGCGCGCCTTGCCGCGGCCGTCGTCTATTTCGAGACGCGGCGTCATCGCACCCACCACGACGAACAGCGCGAGCGGCAGGCCGAGCATCAGCACCGCGGCGGAATCCAGGTGTGGAATCGCCGCCGCGATCGACGCCGATGCCACCGTCGTCGGCAGAATGAACATCGACGCACACAGCGAACGCATCGTGATCTGCGCGATGCCGAGCCGGTTCCTCACCTGCGGCCCGCAGACGGCGCCCATCATCGAGATCGCACCCTGGCTCGTGAACAGCGTGAGCGCCATCGTCGCGAGAGCGACCCTCACCGAGTTCTGCGCGCGGGCAGGCGGTGTGATCAAGCGGCGGCTGACGAGCGTGGCTAGTCCCGAGCGCGTCAGGCCGTGCCTGAACAACGACACGCCAACGAGCAGCGCCATCACCGGCGAGAACCGGCCCATCGCCGCCAGAAGCTGCGGCGCATCGACCGAATTGGCGAGCAGCGGCATGCAGATCACGAAGATGCCCACCGCGTACCAGAGCGTCTGTTTCTTGCGGCTCTCCTTCGACAGGCACAGGATCGCAAGGGGAACGCAGACGATCACACCGACGCTCGACGCCAGCTTGGGCAGCGCCTCCGAATATGCCGTTGCCGCCAGCAGCAGCATCGAGCTCAACATCAGCGCGCTCGCATTCTTCCATCCATTCAACATATTTGTTCTCCTTATCGATCTAGATAGACTGAAGAAATTCATTGAGCAGATGCGGCTCTGTTACCATCGGATCGTGCCGCGCGTCCAGCTCGCGCCAGATCCAGCCCGGTTGCATACGGATGTCCTTCTTGAGCTTCGCCAGAGGAGCAAACGAATGGGCCACGCAGTCGACATAGATGCGCGGCACGCCGTTGCCGATTGGGTTCTTCAGGTAGAACGTCTCCTGGTAAGGCCCGACCGGATGCGGCGTTAGCAACGACCCGACCCACGCCTTGTCTTCCTCCGTGACAATGTCGTAGGTGCTGAGCGGTGGCGGCGGAATCGCGATGCCGTTGCCTTCCCGCGCCACCTGCTCGAGCCGCTTGAGGGTAATCTCCGCCGGTTGCGCGTCGAACGCGGATACACCGTTCGGGACGACGAGCGCATCGAGATAGACGAGCGTCCTGAGTGCCTGCGGAATCCGGTCGGCCACGCCGCTGATAATGAGCCCGGAGAAGCCACTGCCGACGAGAATCACGTCGCTCAGGCGTTCGTACTCGATGTGGTTGACGATGCTCGTGATGTGGGTCGTGAGCGTGATGTCCTTCGACAGCAAATGCTTTGCTTCACCCACACCCGGGCAGGTCGGTGTGGATACGTGATGCCCGGCCGCGCGCAGCTTCTCCGCGACCTTCTTCCAGCACCAGCCGCCGTACCACGCGCCGTGCACGAGCACGAACGTCTTGGCCTTCGGCGGCGATAGCGCCGGTGCCGTGGCCGACGCGTCCTGCGCATTGACCTGCCGAGCCGCGAACGCGCCTAGCGCGAGGCCGAGCGCCCCATTGTTGAAGTTACGTCGGTTCATGGTTACGGTCTCCTGTTATACGGCCTAGGCGTCGAGCACCTGCTCGGCTTCACAACGCGCCGCGATATCGTTCACCATCGCCATGCAGGCTCGGCCCGCGTCCTGCAGGCCGCGCGAATTCGAGAACGGACGCGGCAACACGTACGTATAGAAATGCGCCCCCTCCACCACGTAGCCGAGTGCCCACATATTCGGAATCACATCGCCGGCGCGATTGATCACATTGACGCCCGGCGTGATCTCGATGCCGCTCGGCTTGAACTCGCCATTGCGAAACGGCGTGATGACGCCGGACGCGAGCATGTTCCGGACCAGCGGCGACGGACTTTCCTCGGGTTCAAACAGGTCGACCTTTGCGCGGATCAACACGTCGAACGCCTCCTGCACCGGCTTGCCGAAGCGGTCGGTCGACAGCGTGAAGCAATGGTGTTGTTCGTCGTAGCCTAGCTCCGGCCTAGGACCGAAGAAAGACAGTACGCCCGCGTCGATCAACGCGAGCATTTCCATGTTCCGCTCCTTGGGCGGCCCGCTCGCGATGCGGTTGCTGATCGAACACCAGTGCGACAGGAAGCGACGGTGCGATTCCGGCGTCAGCCTGCAGTAGTCGACCGCGTGCCGGATGTTGTCGCGGATGTCGCGCAGGATGTCCGCTGCCGCCTTGCGCGGGTTGTCGACGTTGCCGGCGAAGCAGTCCTCGATGTCCTCGATCAGGTGGCCGCGGACGTACGTCCGGTACGCTTCCTGGTCAACGAACTCGAGATGCGCAGCCGGCAGCATCAGCAGATCGATCGCTGCGTCGACCTCCGGCCCGACCTGATAGGTCGCAGGATCGGCCCATACGCCCGACGACGAACTCGAGTACACGTAGGCCATTTCCTTCTTCAGCGTTGGCCACAGGTCGCGGTCGAAATCGAGCTGCTCGTTGCCGCGTTCGAGGCGGTTCTTCACGCGGCATGCGTCGACGAAATCGCGCGTGAAGAACTTCGCCTTGTACTGCCCATAGGTGCCTTTCTGGTTCACAGCCCGGCCGCCCGCCGGCAGGCCCTGACGCGAGAACACAGTGATCTTCGGCTCGCGCTCGCAGCGTATGTAGCGATAGCGGTCGGCCGATACCTTCTCGAACCGGCCACCGAGCCCGATCGTCAATGCCGAAATCGCGTCCGCCGCCGTCAGGCCCGTGCCGCAGATCGCCACGCGCGCCTGCGGGCTGATCGAATTGATCGAATTGATCGGATAAGGCGACTTGAAGTAAGCCAGGTGGCTGTTGCCCGCCTTGCCATGCGCTGCCCAGTTCTCGAACTTCCGATCGAATGCGTCCGTGCCGCCGAGGCTGTGGCCCATCGTCAGGAATACGTAGTTCGCGTCGATCCTAAAGCCGCCGTCCAGGTGCACTTCGATCCGGTGCGAATCGATCGGCACGATGTCCACCACGTTGCGACGGTGATTGATTACGTTCACGTAATCCGGCAGGCTGTCGATCAGCCGGTCGTATACCCACGTCAGGTATTCGCCCAGCACCGCGCGCGGCAGGTAGGTATTCTCGTCGACCAATTCGCCCTCGTCCGACACGAGATAGCGGCCGTCCAGCTTCCTGTAACCGCGTTCGAGCGCCCATTCGAGGAAGGACGGTCCGGGCAGCACCGGGCCGGAATCTGTGACCGAATCGTCGCAGTACATCGTGATCTGCGCTGCGATGGTATTCACCAGCAAATGCTCGGGCTGACTCCATTCGTGAATACCCTGCCCCGGCGTGGACGGGTCGATCAAATGCAGATCGATACCGACATCCAGATCGCGTTCCGAAAGCACGGCGTGCAATCGCTCAAGAAGCGTCAATCCGCGCTGGCCCATGCCGACAATGACGACATTAATTCTATTCATATTGATTTTCCAATTATTTAATAAACCACATCAAAATCGCACCCAATAATCGAAGAGCAAAATCACCCCCTGGCGCCGGCTTATCGGCGACGCCGACCTTGTATTGACCGACGGCCTCTAGGCCAGACCATTGCCACAGGGATCAAGTGTCTTCAATTAACGCGCGACTGGCATCGAATCGGGCAAAGCCACCCTCGACATCAAGCACCCGGCAAATTCTATTAACACTCGATCAGGCAGGATAATTTATATTTTTTATATCCAATTCTCTTTCCAAGAAACAGTTTCCCGACAATTTGAAATAAATGAAACTACCAATGCAAATAGAAATTCTCTTTATTCACCGAATTTCAAATCGATCAACGAATGACGCGGGCTGACTGCGGGGACGGAAGGAATGGATCTGAGGGCATTGCAGATTTTCAAGGCGGTGGTCGACGAGGGAGGCGTCGCGCGCGCCGCCGAACGCTTACACTGTGTGCAGTCGAATGTGTCGACGCGAATCAGGCAACTGGAGGACATGCTCGGCACGCGCCTGTTCGAACGTACCGGCAAGCGACTGACGGTGACGTCTCGCGGTGTCGTGCTGCATGGCTATGCGGTCCGCCTGCTAGAACTTGCCGACGAGGCGCGGAAGGTGATGAAGGGAAGCGGGACGCTATGCACGGAGTTGCGAATCGGTGCGATCGCGACGACTGCCACTCTGCAGTTGCCGCACGCGCTGACGGAATTTCACCGCAAGTACCCCACAGTGCAATTACGCGTCAACGTCGCGACGTCCGACAGCATCGTGCGTGACGTCCTCCGGCAGGAGCTCGACGTCGGCTTCGTCGCCGGTCAGCATCCCGATGACGAACTCCGGCAGATCGAACTCGACGCGGAGGAACTCGTGCTACTGACCGATCTCGACCATCCGTCAATTCGTTCTGCGAATGACTTGGCGAATACGAAGATTATTGGGTTTCGCGAAGGATGCGCGTATCGAAGCAGGCTGCAGCGCTGGATGGCGGAAGCTGGTATGCCACTGCCGCGCACACTCGAGTTCGACACGTCCGAGGTAATCGTCGGCTGCGTCGCGGCAGGGCTTGGCGCAGCGATCATGCCGGTCGCAGTCGTCGAGAATCTCGGCTTCACCGATCAAATCCAGTGCCACCCCCTGCCGGAAAAATACGCCTTCACCAGGACAATGATGATCTGGCGTGCCAACAGTCGGCATCGTGCCGATCACCATGCGCTCGCAGAAAGCTTCCTCGCCCGGACCGACTCACACGTCGACGCCTAGGCACCCACAACGCCCGGCGGCCCCCCGCCCGGCGCACACTACGACGCCCGGAGCCCGTGCCCCTTGAAGCTGCGGATGAAGGCGTCCCGCGCACTGTGCTGGGCGATGTCCTTGCGCCAAACGAAACGCACCTGATTTCTCGCGACATCCGGCACAACGGCATGGCACTTGATGACGTTCGCCAGGTCGCGCCGCTCGATCAGCGACTGCGGCATCAGCGATACGCCCATGCCCGCGCCAACGCATGCGATGATGACCTCGAGCGCGCCGAATTCCAGCACGATCCGCGGCTTGAGCCCTGCGCCCTCCAGCCAACTCTCGAAGCGCGCGCGATGCGTACCGTCCGAACGAAATGCGAGGAAGCAGCAGTCACGGAGATCCTCGGCCGACGTGACTGCCGGATGACTGTGATCGGTGATCAGCAGCAGTTCTTCATCGAACGCCACCTCCTCGGCCAGTTCGTCGGACACTACCGGCGCAGGCACGAGTGCGATGTCGAGGCGATAGCCGATCACGCCATGCATGATCTGTTCGACCGAGCCGGTTTCGATCGCCATGTCGACCTTCGGATAGCGTTGATGGAAGTCGGCCAGCATGCGCGGCAGGCGCGCGGCGGTGGTCGCCTCGGTCGCGCCGATCCGAAGGTTGCCGACGGGTTCGCCGCCGCCTCTGACGATCGAGCGCGCCTCGTCCGCCAGTTGCAACATCCGCTCTGCATAGCCGAGCAATTGCGACCCTTCGTTCGTGATGACGAGGCGTCCATTGACACGGTAGAAGAGCGGAACGCCCAACCGCGCCTCGAACTGCCGCAACCGCGTCGAGACATTGGATTGCACACAGTTCAGCACGCTAGCCGCGCGGGCGATTCCCCCCTCGTCTGCAACGGCCTTGAATATCTTCAATGCCTGCAAATCCATTCTTGCCCCTTGTTTTTTGCTTGCCAACGACGGTTTGGCTGGCAATCTCGGATTGCTTGCCGAACAGGCTCAAACGCGCCGGCCGGGCGCGCGGGCATTCGCGTGCTGCCGTCGCGTCATCGGTTCGGAAGGCCGGCTGGCTGGCTGTAGGAAAAATGAGTCGCAGACGCGGGCGGCAAGCCCGCGCCGTCGAGCGCAGCACAATCGAATCGGACGACCGCTCAGGCGCCGTCAGTCGATGCCGGTCGGTATAGGACGCATGTGCCGCATGCCCTCGCGGTCCGGCCGCCCGCTTGCCGACGCGACGACCCGCTCAGTTGAAAAGGTTCTCATCATTAATCTCGATGTCGAAATGATTCTTCGACAACATGATAGCGAATCGCACAAACAATGAGTTTATTTTTGTAATGAATTAGAAACGAAAACGTCAACAAATGTAAACATCAACGCCACCACTTGCCTCACGGGTATGGGAAGAGGCGTGGCCGGAAGCGCTGCAATAGCTCCGCCGTCGATTCGGCGTTCGAGAATATCTGAATAAAGTCGCTTTTTATATAATCTCAATCACTGTTTCAACTCATGATTAATCACCGAAGAACCTGCACTCCGGCCCCCCAACACGAAGCCGCCGGATCGCACGGCAAGGCGATATATTTAAGTAGATTCCTATCCGCCCGCACACACTGCCGGCAGCGTCACCGTCACGATCAACCCGCCCCCCGCCGCATCGGCCAGCGTCACGCTGCCCTGATGCACGCGCGCGATCTCCCGCACGATCGACAGCCCGAGCCCGGTGCCTTCCACCGTCTGCGTCTTGCTGCCGCGATGGAAGCGTTCGAACACCGCATCGCGCTCGCCGGCCGGAATACCCGGCCCGTTGTCGATCACGTCCAGCCGTGCCAGTTCGCCGTCGCGCGACACGCGCACCGTCATCACCGCGCGGTCGCCCGCATAGCGGATCGCGTTGTCGATCAGGTTGCCGATCATTTCGCCGAGCAGGTCCTGCTGCCCGAGCACGTCGACATCGGCCTCGTGCTCGAAACCGAGGTCGATGTCGCGCGAGCGCGCCACCGGCGACCAGTCGAGCGTCACGCTGCGCGCGAGCCGGTGCAGCGCGACCGGCTGATGCGCGACCGCCTGACCGCTGTCCGAATCGAGCCGGGACAGCGACAGCAGCTGCTGGACGATCTTCGCGGCCTGCCGCACCGCGCCGTTCACGCGCCGCAGATGCACGTTCACGCGCGGCTGCTCGTCCGGCCGCAACGCCAGTTCGACGCCGGCCTGCACGGCCGCGAGCGGCGTCTTCAACTGATGCGCGGCATCCGCGAAGAAGCGCCGCCGCGCGACCTGCATCCGCTGTGTGCGGCCGATGTACTGGTTGATCGACTCGACGAGCGGCGCGAGCTCGCTCGGCATGCCGCCGGTGTCGAGCGGCGTCGGATCGCCGTCGCTGCGCGCGGCGACCGTCGCCGACAGCCGGTTCAGCGGCCGCAGCCCGCGCCCGACGCCGAGCCACACGATCCCGAGCGCGAGCACGACGAGCAGCCCCTCCTGCAGCAGCGACCCCATCAGGATCTCGCGCGCGAGCGCCTGGCGCGCCTCGATCGTCTCGCCGACCATCACCCATACGATGCGCGTCTGCGCGGTCGGCACGTCGTGCACCGGCACGCGCAGCGCGCCCATGCGCAACCGCTCGCCGCGATAGACGACGTCGTAGTAGCGCGTGGTGAACAGCGCGCCATCGCCCGGCGGCAGCGGCAGGTCCGGATAGCCGGTGATCGTGTGGCCGTTGTCCTCGCGGATCAGGTAGTAGATCTTGCCGCCGTCGCCCGACTCGAACATCTCGAGCGCGAGATACGGCAGATCGACCTCGATCTCGCCCTCGTTGAGCCGCACGCCTTCGCGGATCGACTTCAGCGACGACGACAACGTGCGGTCGAACGCGACGTGCGCGGCGCTCATCGCACGCTGATACGTGAGCCAGGAATCGAGCGCGAGCAACCCGAGCAGCGGCAGCAGCAGCCATAACGCGACCTGCGTGCGCAGGTTCGGGTGGCGGATCACCATGCGTCCCGCTCCCGACGGGACGTCCCCAGGAGCGCATGCGCCCGGTCGGGCGGCAGCCACAGTCGCGATCCGGCGTCGCGCTTCGGCGCATCCGGCAGCCCGATGCAACGCAAGCGAGCACGGCAACCGTTCATGCTTGCACCTTCGCTTCGAGCAGGTAGCCGAGCCCGCGCAGCGTGACGATCGCGACACCGGTGTTCTCCAGCTTCTTGCGCAACCGGTACACGTAGATCTCGATCGCATCCGCGTTGACCGATTCATCGAGCCCGAAGATCTTCTCCGACAGCGTCTCCTTGTTGATCGCGCGGCCGTTGCGCAGGATCAGCACCTCCAGCACCGAGCGCTCGCGCGGCGTGAGCGGCAGCGGTTCGCCGGCGAGGCGGAAGCTGCGATCGACGCTGTCGTACGACAGCGGCCCGCTTTCGACCCGCGAATGCTCGTGGCCCAGGCTGCGCCGGATCAGCGCGCGGGCGCGCGCCTCCAGCTCGGTCAGCTCGAATGGTTTCGCGAGGTAATCGTCGGCCCCGAGATCGAGCCCCTTCACGCGGTCCTCGACCGAGCCGTGCGCGGTGAGGATCAGCACCGGCACCGGATTGCGGCGCGCGCGCAGCCGCCGCAGCACCTCGAGCCCGTCGAGCTTCGGCAGCCCGAGATCGAGGATCACCAGCGCGTAGTCCTGCGTACGCAGCACGTGATCCGCCGCCTCCCCGTCCGCCATGTGATCGACCGCGAAACGCGCGGCGCTCAGCGCGTCGTTCAACGACTGCGCCAGGTTCGGATTGTCTTCGACGAGCAGCACACGCATGGGAACCTCGGGAAATCCATGACACAAAGGACGCTATTGTGAACCGAAATGAAAGCAGGCTGAAAGTGCCTCGCAATTAACATCCGCGTCACTCGAACAACACACACGCAGAACTGGAGGAAGACATGCCGTTTGCACCAAAGCAGCTCGCCGCCGCGCTGGCGATCGTCCTGGGCACCGCCGCCGGCGGCGCCGCCGCGCAGGTTCCGGCCGGATATCCGGGTAACTACCAGGGTGTCGTCGACGCCGCGAAGCAGGAGGGCAAGCTGATCGTCTACTCGACCACCGACACGGGCCTCGTGCGCCCGCTGATCAAGGACTTCGAAAGCCTGTACGGCGTGAAGGTCGAGTACAACGACATGAACAGCACCGAGCTGTACAACCGCTACATCAGCGAGAACGCGGCGAGCAGCACCAGCGCCGACGTGCTGTGGAGCTCGGCGATGGACCTGCAGGTCAAGCTCGTCAACGACGGCCTGATGGCGGCGTACGATTCGCCCGAAAGCCCGAACGTGCCGCAATGGGCGCAATACCAGAAGCAGGCGTACGGCACGACGTTCGAGCCGCTCGCGATCGTCTACAACAAGCGCCTGATCCCCGAGAACGAGGTGCCGAAGACCCGCGCCGACCTGATCAAGCTGCTCACCACGCAGGCCGACAAGTTCAAGGGCAAGGTCACGACCTACGACATCGAGAAGTCGGGGGTCGGCTTCAACTACCTGACGCAGGACGCGCACGTGAACGAGAAGGTCACGTGGGAGCTCGTGAAGGCGATCGGCGCGACCGGCCCGAAACTGCAGTCGAGCACCGGCGCGATGATGGAGCGCATTTCGTCGGGCGAGAACCTGATCGGCTACAACATCATCGGTTCGTATGCCTACGCGAAGGCGAAGAAGGACAAGTCGATCGGCTATGTGTTTCCGAAGGACTACACGCAGGTCGTGAGCCGACTCGCCACGATCTCGAAGAAGGCGAAGAACCCGAACGCCGCGAAGCTGTGGGTCGACTACCTGCTGTCGAAGCGCGGCCAGACGCTGATCGCGAACCAGGCGAACCTCTACGCGATCCGCGCGGACGTGACCGGCGAAACGTCGGCCGCGACCCTCACGAAGGAACTCGGCGATTCGCTGAAGCCGATCCAGATCGGCACCGGCCTGCTCGTCTATCTCGACCAGTCGAAGCGGCTCGCGTTCCTGAAGCAATGGCAGCAGTCGATCAAGCGCTGATCCGCTGATTCACTGACCATCAGCCGCCCGCCGCACGCCACACGCCGCGCGGGCGGCCCCTTCCCCTTACCGACTTCCTAGAGGCGGCCATCCGGATGGCCGCAGGGGTGAACTCATGCTTTCAACCAGCACTCGCGGAGCGGCGCCGGCCGTTCCGCCCTCCACCGGCCAGGGCGGCGCGATTCCCGCGCTGCCGGCCAACGGCCTGCAGCCGCTCGCCGGCATGCTGCGCTGGATCGTCGTCGCGGTGCTCACCGTCGCGGTCGCGCTGCCGCTCGGCTTCATCCTGTTCCAGAGCCTGCTGTCCGCGCCGTTCTTCGACGCGAACAAGACGCTCGGCATCGAAGGCTTCCGCTTCATCTTCACCGATCCGGACTTCTGGTCCGCCGTGAAGAACTCGTTCATCATCGCCGGCGGGATGCTGTTCATCTCGATTCCGCTCGGCGGCATCCTCGCGTTCCTGATGGTGCGCACCGACCTGCCCGGCCGCCGCTGGCTCGAACCGCTGCTGCTCACGCCCGTGTTCGTGTCGCCGATGGTGCTCGCGTTCGGCTACGTGGTCGCGGCCGGCCCGGTCGGCTTCTACTCGGTGTGGTTCAAGGAACTGTTCGGGGTGCAGGACGTGCCCTGGAATGTCTATTCGATCTTCGCGATCACGGTGATCGTCGGCCTCACGCACGTGCCGCACGTCTACCTGTACTCGTCGGCCGCGCTGCGCAACCTCGGCTCGGACGTCGAGGAAGCCGCGCGCGTGACGGGCGCCCGCCCGTTCCGCGTCGCGCTCGACGTGAGCCTGCCGATGACGATGCCCGCGCTGCTGTTCGCCGGCGTGCTCGTGTTCTTCCTCGGCTTCGAGGTGTTCGGGCTGCCGCTCGTGCTCGGCGATCCGGAAGGCCACCTCGTGCTCGCGACCTACCTGTACAAGCTGACCAACAAGCTCGGCGTGCCGTCGTATCACCTGATGGCCGCGGTCGCGGTGTGCATCGTCGCGATCACGTTCCCGCTCGTGCTGCTGCAGCGCCGCCTGCTGAAGACGGCCAACCGTTTCGTCACCGTGAAGGGCAAGGCCGGCCGCGCGACGGTGCTGCCGCTCGGCGTGTGGCGCTGGGTCGCGCTCGCGATCGTCGCGCTGTGGCTGATGCTGACCGTGATCGTGCCGATCTCGGGCATCGTGCTGCGCGCGTTCGTGACCAACTGGGGCGAAGGCGTCGCGCTCACCGAAGTGCTGACGCTGTCGAACTTCATCGAGCTGTTCGAGCAGGACAACCTCGTGCGCGCGATCGTCAACACGCTCGGCATCGGCGTGATCGGCGGTGCGCTCGCGGTCGGCTTCTACTCGCTCGTCGCGTTCGCCGGCCACCGCCGCAACGACTGGGCGACGAAACTGCTCGACTACCTCGTGCTGCTGCCGCGCGCGGTGCCGGGCCTGCTCGCCGGTCTCGCGTTCCTGTGGATCTTCCTGTTCGTCCCGGGCCTGCGCGAGCTGAAGAACTCGATGTGGAGCATCTGGATCGCATACACGGTCGTGTGGCTCGCGTACGGGATGCGGCTCATCCAGAGCGCGCTGCTGCAGGTCGGCCCCGAGCTCGAGGAAGCCGGCCGCAGCGTCGGCGCGACGCGCAGCCGCGTGTCGCTCGACGTGACGCTGCCGCTCGTGCGCTTCGGCCTGCTCGCTGCGTGGCTGCTGATCTTCATGATCTTCGAGCGCGAATACTCGACCGCCGTCTATCTGCTGTCGCCCGGCACCGAAGTGATCGGCGCGCTGCTCGTGTCGCTGTGGGCGACCGGCGCCGTCGATCAGGTCGCCGCGCTCTCTGTCATCAACATCGCGATGGTCGGCGCCGGTCTCGGCGTGGCCCTGCGCTTCGGAGTGAAACTTCATGGATAAGCTCATCGTCGACGACCTGCATCTCAGCTACGGCGCCAACCCGATCCTCAAGGGCGTGTCGTTCGAACTGAAGGCCGGCGAAGTCGTGTGCCTGCTCGGCGCGTCGGGCAGCGGCAAGACCACGCTGCTGCGTGCGGTGGCCGGTCTCGAACAACCGTCCGACGGCCGCATCCAGCTCGACGACCGCGTGTTCTTCGACGGCGCGCAGCGCGTCGACCTGCCCGTCGAACAACGTTCGCTCGGCCTCGTGTTCCAGTCGTACGCGCTGTGGCCGCACCGCACCGTCGCCGACAACGTCGGCTACGGGCTCAAGCTGCGCCGCGTCGCACCGGCCGAACAGAAGCGCCGCGTGCAGACCGCGCTCGACCAGCTCGGTCTCGGCCATCTCGCCGAACGCTTTCCGCACCAGTTGTCGGGCGGCCAGCAGCAGCGCGTCGCGATTGCACGTGCGCTCGTCTACAACCCGCCGGTGATCCTGCTCGACGAGCCGCTGTCGAACCTCGACGCGAAGCTGCGCGAGGAAGCGCGTGCGTGGCTGCGCGAGCTGATCGTGTCGCTCGGGCTGTCGGCGCTCTGCGTGACGCACGACCAGACCGAGGCGATGGCGATGTCCGATCGCATCCTGCTGCTGCGCAACGGCCGCATCGAACAGGAAGGCACGCCGGCCGAGCTGTACGGCGCGCCGCGCTCGCTGTATACGGCCGAATTCATGGGCAGCAACAACCGCATCGACGCGCGCGTCGCGGCCGTCGACGGCGAACGCGTGACGCTGGCTGGCGACGGCTGGGAACTGCAGGCGCTCGCCCGCGACACGTTCGCGCCGGGCCAGGACGCGCAGGCCGTGATCCGCCTCGAACGCGTGCAGGTCGCCGACGGCCCCGGCGCGAACCGGCTGCAGGCGGACCTCGTCACGTCGATGTACCTCGGCGATCGCTGGGAATACCTGTTCCATTGCGGCGAGATGCGCCTGCGCGCGTTCGGCCACGTGCCGCGCGCGGCCGGCAAGCACTGGATCGAATTCCCGACCAACGACTGCTGGGCGTTCGCGACAGCAGGCTGACCCGGGCGCGGCGGCTCACGCGCCGCCGCGCCTGCATTCAGGCGCGCATCCCGTATCGAAATCCGCTCGGCGGATGCCGCATGGCATTCGCCGCGACGCGCTGCGCGCCGCGTATCCGTTTCACCCAACCCACAAGAACCAAGGAGACACCGTCAATGAAGTCACGCGCAGAACGTTCCCTTCGCATCGCCGTCCTGACCGGATCGGCCGCCGTCGCCGGCCTCGCGGCAGGCGCCGCGCACGCGCAATCGTCGGTCACGATGTACGGGATCATGGACGCCGGCATCGAATACACGAACCATGCGGCGCCGCAGGGCGGCAATTCGTTCAAGCTGAAGTCGGGGAACAAGAACACGTCGCGCTGGGGCTTGCGCGGCGTCGAGGATCTCGGTGGCGGGCTGAAGGCCGTGTTCCGCCTCGAAAGCGGGATCGATCTCGCGAACGGCGCGCTCGACGACGGCCCCGACTCGATCTTCGCGCGCCGCGCGACGGTCGGCCTCAAAGGCAAGTGGGGCGAACTCTCGCTCGGCCGCAACTTCACCGTCACCTACGACTACATGCTGCCGTTCGACCCGATGGGTTACGCGCAGAACTACTCGTGGGCGACGTCGTCGATGGCGACCGGCGGCCGCAAGGACGGCCTCTTCACGCGTTCGTCGAACGCCGTGCGCTACGACGGCGAGGTCGGCGGCTTCAAGTTCGGCGCGCTGTACGGCTTCGGCAACGTGCCCGGCAGCGTGAAGACCAGCTCGAAGTACGACTTCGCGGTCGGCTACGAGACCGGCCCGTTCGCGGCGGTCGTCACGTTCGACCGGCAGAACGGCGCGGCCGACAGCGTCACGCCGGCCGATACCGTCAACTATATCCAGGGCATCCACGCGGGCCTGAGCTACGACTTCGGCAACCTGAAGACGATGGCCGGCTATCGCAACTATCGGCGCACGTATCACACGAGCGCCGCGAATCAGTTGAGCGACATGGTCTGGCTGGGTGGGTCGTACCAGTTCACGCCGACGTTCTCGATGATCGCGGCCGTCTATCACCAGAACATCAAGGGCGGCAGCGATGCCGATCCGACGCTGGTGTCGGTGCGCGCGAATTACGCGCTGTCGAAGCGCACGGTGCTGTATGCAGCCGGCGCGTTCGCGATCGCGCAGCATGGACAGAAAGTCGGTGTGTCGCGGGATTTCAACGGGTATGGCACCACGCAGGTTGGCGTGACGGCGGGGATTCAGCAGCGGTTCTGACGTTCACGATATGACGAGGGGGAGCGTGACGCGTGCTGCTTGAGGCGCGTCGCTCTCCCGCTTCGTCGGACGCCGCTCAGGCCTTCTTGCCGGAGGACCCAGGGGCGAACCGAGGCAGCTCGCGTTTTCCTCAATACGTCCCATCACCCTTCTTCCCGGCTTCCCCCTTCCCCTTGAACCGCGCCGCCAGCGCCTCCGCACTCCTTGCCAGCAGCGTCGTATCCACCCCCACCGCGACAAACAACGCCCCCGCTTCCAGATACCGCCGCGCCGCCGCTTCATCCGCGCCGAGAATCCCCGGCGCCTTCCCTGCCGCCTGGATCGCCCGGATCGCACCGTCGATCGCCGCCTGCACATCCGGATGCCCCGGATTGCCGAGATGCCCGAGATCCGCCGCGAGATCGGCCGGCCCGATGAACACGCCGTCGACACCTTCGACGCGCGCAATCGCATCGATCGCATCGAGCCCGGCCCGCGTCTCGACCTGCACGAGCACGGCCATCTCGTCGTTCGCGCGATGCAGGTACTCGCCGACCCGATTCCACCGCGACGCCCGCGCAAGCGCACTGCCGACGCCGCGAATCCCGTGCGGCGGATAACGCGTTGCGGCCACCGCCGCGCGCGCTTCGTCGGCGCTCTGCACCATCGGCACGAGCAGCGTCTGCACGCCGAGATCGAGCACCTGCTTGAAGATCACCGGATCGTTCCACGGCACGCGCACGACCGGATGCGACGGATACGGCGCGATCGCCTGCAACTGCGCGAGGATCGTCGGCACCGTGTTCGGCGCATGCTCGCCGTCGATCAGCAGCCAGTCGAAACCGGCGCCCGCAACCACTTCGGCGCTATACGGATTCGCCAGGCCGAGCCACATCCCGACTTGCGCGTCGCCGCGCGCGAGCGCGGCCTTGAAGTCATTCGACGGCATCTGCATCGTTTGGTCTCCTCACTCGAAGTAGCACTGGATCGTCCCGAGCGGGCCGTAATCAACACTGAACGTGTCGCCGGGCCGCGCAGCGCACGGCCGCGTGAACGAGCCGCCGAGCACGATCTGCCCCGGTTCCAGCGCGACGTCGAAACGCGCCAGCCGGTTGGCGAGCCACGCGACGCCATTGGCCGGATGGTTCAGCACGCCGGCCGCGACCCCCGTTTCCTCGACCACCCCGTTGCGCGACATGATCGCCGCGACCCAGCGCAGGTCGACGTCCTGCGGCCGCACCGGCCGCCCGCCGATCACGACGCCGGCGTTGGCCGCGTTGTCCGCGATCGTGTCGAACACCTTGCGCGGCCGCTTCGTATCGGGGTCGATCGACTGGCTGCGCGCATCGATGATCTCGAGCGCCGGCACCACGTAGTCGACCGCGTCGTACACGTCGAAGATCGTGCAGTTCGGGCCCGTGAGCCGCTTGCCGAGCACGAACGCGAGCTCGACCTCGACGCGCGGCACGATGAAGCGTCCGGTCGGAATCGTGCCGCCGTCGTCGAAGAACATGTCGTCGAGCAGCGCGCCGTAGTCGGGCTCGTCGATCTGCGACGTGTTCTGCATCGCCTTCGACGTGAGGCCGATCTTGTGCCCTTTCAGCGTGCGGCCTTCCGCGAGCTTGAGGGCCACCCACGCGCGCTGGATCGCATACGCGTCGTCGATCGTGATGTCGGGATGGTCGAGCGAGATCTGGCGGATCTGCGTGCGCGCGCGCTCGGCGTCGTGCAGACGCTGCGCGAGCTGGTCGATGATGGCGGGTTCGAGCATCGTCGGATCGGGATGGGGTTCAGCCGGCCCGCTTGTAGCGGGCGTGAATGTTGTTGTGCTTGTACGAGCCACTTTCGCTGAACTCGGTCAGCTCCATCGACAGCGCGAGATAGCGCTTCGCGTACAAATCCGCGAAATGCCCCTTGATCGCGTCGAACAGTGCATCGCACGCGGCTTTCTTCGTTTCGTCGCTGCGACCGGCGCCGATCTTCAGCGTCACGTGGACGAACGCATCGTCCTCCGTGCCGTCGGCGACGCAGTAATCCTGCAGCTCGATCGCGCGCGAGCGGATGCCGCCCGTCGGAAACACGCCGCCCTGCGCGATCAGCGTTGCGTTGATCGTGCGCAGCAGCGCGGGAATGCGCGCGTCGTCGCGGATGTTCGCGGTGTATTCGACGACGATGTGTGGCATGGCAACGCTCCGGATAGGTGATGCGGCGTTCAGGCCAGCGGAAAGATCGCGTTGATCTGCCCGGTGCCCGAACTCGCGAAATAGTCGGTGACGATCTCGACCGGCTTGTCGTAGCGATCCCAGCCGAGCAGGCCGAGCAGCATCGCCGTGTCGTGCATGCCGCCTTCGCCGTGGCAATGCACGTTGTACTCGGGCAGCATCGCGCAGAAGGTCTTGAAATCGCCCTGCTTCCACAGCTCGACCACGCGCAGGTCGACCTGCCGGAAAAATTCGCGGCTGATCTCGTGGATCGATTCCTCGGAGCTGCCGTTGTCGTTGAAGCGGTGCGACAGCGACCCGCTCGCGAGGAACGCGACGTTCGAATCGCTCTTTTCGATCGCTTCGAGCAGCGCTTCGCCGAAGCGCCGGCTTTCGTCGAGTTGATGCCACATGCACCAGCCCGCGATCGACACGACCTTGAAGTGCTGGTCGCCGTTCATGTAGCGCATCGGCACGAGCGTGCCGTATTCGAGTTCGAGGCTGTCGATCTCGTGCGCACGTGTCGCGACGCCGCGCGCGCTGGCCGTCTCGGCGATCAGGCGGCCGAGCGCCGGGTTGCCTGGATACGCGTACTGCATGTCGCGAATGAAATGCGGCAGCTCGTTGCTGGTATAAGTGCCCGCGAACCGCGCATTGCAGTTCACGTGATAGCCGGCATTGACGAGCCAATGCACGTCCGACACGACGATCGTGTCGACGCCGAGCGCGCGGCAGCGCTCGCCGATCAGCTGGTGGCCGCGGATCGCCGCATCACGGCAGCCGTGATGCCGGCCGGGCATTTCCGACAGGTACATCGACGGCACGTGCGTGATCTTCGCGGCGAGGGACAGTTTGCCCATCGTTAAGTCTCCGTATCGTTCTGGCGACGTTCTTGCAGCGCGACGCCCCTCGCCCGTTACACGCCCCAGCGCGGAATGTGATGCGAACCCATCGAGATGCACACGTTCTTGATCTCCGCGAACACCTCGAAGCTGTATTCGCCGCCCTCGCGTCCGGTGCCCGATTCCTTCACGCCGCCGAACGGCTGGCGCAGGTCGCGCACGTTCTGGCTGTTCACGAACACCATCCCGGCCTCGATGCCGCGCGCGAGGCGATGCACCTTGCCGACGTCCTGGGTCCAGATGTACGACGCGAGCCCGTACGCCGTGTCGTTCGCGAGCCGCAGCCCGTCTTCCTCGTCCTCGAACGGAATCAGGCACGCGACCGGCCCGAAGATCTCTTCCTGTGCGATGCGCATCCGGTTGTCGACGTCGGCGAACACGGTCGGCCGCACGAAATTGCCGTTGCGCAGATGGTCGGCGAGGCCGGCCGGCTTGTCCGCGCCGCCCGCGACCACGCGCGCGCCTTCCTGCTCGCCGATCCGGATATAGCCCGTCACCTTCTCCCAGTGCTGGCGCGTGATCATCGCGCCGAGGTTCGTGGCCGGATCGGACGGATCGCCGACCACCAGGTTGTTCGCGCGGCGCGCGAATTCCTGCACGAAGCGGTCGTAGATCGTGCGTTGCACGAAGATCCGCGAGCCCGCGGTACAGCGCTCGCCGTTGATCGAGAAGATCGTGAACAGCGACGCGTCGAGCGCGCGGTCGAAATCGGCATCGTCGAAGATCAGCACCGGCGACTTGCCGCCCAGCTCCATCGAATACTTCTTCAGGCCCGCGCGCTCCATGATCCGCTTGCCCGTGACCGTGCCGCCCGTGAACGACACCGCGCGCACGTCCGGATGGCGCACGAGCGCATCGCCGGCGGTCGCGCCATAACCCTGCACGACGTTCAGCACGCCCGGCGGAATGCCGGCTTCGAGCGCGAGCCGGCCGAGCTGGTCGGCGGTCAGCGGCGACAGCTCCGACATCTTCAGCACGGCCGTGTTGCCGAGCGCGAGACACGGCGCCGTCTTCCACGTCGCGGTCATGAACGGCACGTTCCACGGCGACACCAGCGCGCACACGCCGACCGGCTGGTACAGCGTGTAGTTCAGCATCTGGTCGTCGACCGGATAGGTGCGGCCGTTCATCTGCACGCATACTTCCGCGAAGAAGTTGAAGTTCTCGGACGCGCGCGGAATCAGCTGCTTGCTCGTCTGCGCGATCGGCAGGCCGGTGTCCTGTGTCTCGAGCGCGGCGAGCATCGGCACGTTCTTCTCGATCAGTTCGCCGAGCTTGCGCATCAGCTTCGCGCGCGCCTTCGCGGGCGTGTTCGCCCACTTCGGGAACGCCGCCTTCGCCGCGCGCACGGCCGCGTCGACTTCGGCCTCGCCGGCCGATGCGACGTCGGTGATCACGTCGCCCGTCGCGGGATTCAGCGTCGTGAAGGTCTCGCGGCTCGCCACTTCGCGGCCGTCGATCCAGTGCTTGATGGTCATGTGCTCTCCTTCCTTCGGCGACGGGCTCAGCCGGCGCGATAGTAGTCTGCTTCGCCGACGATGGTGTTCACGAGCCGGCCGATCCCTTCGATTTCGGTCACGACCTCGTCGCCCGGTTTCGTGTCGGCGAGCCCTTCGGGCGTGCCGGTCAAAATCAGGTCGCCCGGCGACAGCGTCATGAAGCGGCTGATGTGCTCGATCAGCGCCGGCACGTCGAAGATCATGTCGCGCGTGCTGCCGCGCTGCGTCTCCTGGCCGTTCACCGTCGTGCGCAGCGTCAGGCCGCCCGCATCGCCGATCTCGTCGCGGCTGACGAACCACGGCCCGAGCGGCGTGCAGGTGTCGCGGTTCTTCACGCGCAGGTTCGGGCGATAGTAGTTTTCGAGGTAATCGCGGATCGCATAGTCGTTCGCGACCGTGTAGCCGGCGACGTGATCGAGCGCCTGCGCGCGGCTCACGTTGCGCGCCGGGCGGCCGATCACGACGGCCAGCTCGCACTCGTAGTGCATGTGCGTCGCATCCGCCGGGCGCACGGTGTGCGACCGGTGGCCGATGAACGTGTTCGGCCCCTTCAGGAAGATCAGCGGCTCGCTCGGCGCGTTGAACGCGAGTTCCTTCGCGTGGTCCGCGTAGTTCAGGCCCAGCGCGAACGTCGTGCGCGGCGCGACGGGCGGCAGCCACGTCACCGCGCCTTCGTCGAGCACGCGCCCCGTGTCGAGGCGAATCACGCCGTCGCCCGCCGGTTCGGCCGCATGCAGTGCGCCGTTGTAGATCACGCGCGCCGTCTTCATCGTGCGTCCTCCGCAATCAGCGCATGCCGCAACGTGCCGATGCCGGCGGCAGCGATCTCGATCGTGCTGCCCGCGCGGGCGCGCGGTGCGCCACCCGGGACGCCGAGCAGCAGCACGTCGCCCGCGTCGAACGACATGAAGGCCGTCACGTCGGCGATCAGTTCGCGCACCGGACGAATCAGCGTCGCGGTCGATGCGGATACCGCGGTCTCGCCGTCGATCCGCACGGTCAATCCGATCGCGTCGACGTCGCCGAGCGCGGCCGCCGGCACGATCGCCGGGCCGAGCGGGCAGAATCCGTCGCGGCACTTGAAGCGCACGGCCGGACGGTAGTAATCGGGATGCGGGACCGACACGTCGCTCGCGAGCGTGAAGCCGTGCAGGCAGTCGAGCGCCTGTGCGGCCGGCACGCGCGTCGCGCGCCGCGAGAACACGACCGCCACCGATGCACCGATCTCCAGCGCATCGACGCCCGCCGGCACCGCGACGGCCGCGCCGTCCGCTGCATGCGTGTTGGCCGGCTTGATGTAGAGGATCGGCGCCTGCGGCGGACGGCCGTAAGGCGGCGCGTGCACGGCATCGCCGAGCGCGGCGAGTGCGGCGCGCTCATTGAGCAGCGCGCCGTAGACGGTACCGATGGCGACCGGCAGCGGCGGCGCCGCGGCGGTCCTGCAAGACAGCTCCATGCGTCATTCCCCTGCCGCGCGTCGCGGCGCATCGTCAATACTTAACATCTTAAGTAAACAATCGAACGCTGGCAACCTCGATTACCCTGATACGCGAAATTCATCACCATCGGCTGTTAAGATTGATGCGTCCCCGTCCATTCCCCACCCCGATGAACCGTACGCTCGACCATCGCAACCTGGCCATGCTGCTGCTCGAGGCCCGCGAAACGCTGATGGGCCTGTTCCGCCCCATTCTCAAGGAATTCGCGCTGACCGAACAGCAATGGCGGATCATCCGCGTGCTCGACGGCGAGCCGGCGCAGGCGCTCGAAGCAGGACAGATCGCGCGCCGCTGCTGCATCCTGAGCCCGAGCCTCACGGGCGTGCTGGAACGGATGCAGCGCGACGGCCTGATTACACGCACGCGCGCGCAGGAGGATCAGCGCCGGCTGCTGGTCAGCCTGACGCCGCAAAGCAAGCAGCTGGTGACCGAGATCGGCCCGCGCATCGACGAGCAGTATCGTCAGCTGGAAGCACGTTTCGGCCAGGATGGCCTCGACGATATCTACCGGGCGCTCGACCGGCTGATCGAACTCGGCAACGCGCCCTGAGGCCTGTCGCCGCCGGAGCACGACGCGCGGTGGCGGCACCGGACCGGCAGGCCCCGGATCTCGCGCGATCGGTCAGTGCAGCGCACCGCGCATCAGCTCGGTCACCGCGATGCCGCGCGACGTGCGCATGCATTCCTCGACGTAATCGATGAACGGCAGCGGCTCGAAATCGATTTCATCGCGCACGCGGCGGTTGTCGAACACGCGATCGACCGTCGCGAACTCCGCGCCACGCTGCAATGCCCGGCCAATCACGCGCTCGAGCGCCGGATCGCGCCGCCCGAGCACGTCGCGCACCACGAGCGGCAGCTCGGCCGGCGCACATGCCGCATAGCGCGGCGCACCCGTCATGCCGGCCGCCTCGTCCATCGCGCGCACGATCTGCGCGACCTGCGGCGCCTCGTCGCCGGCCGACACGTGGTACACGTCGTGCATCAGCGTCGGCTTCACCGCCAGCAACATCGTCGCGCGCGCGACGTCGTCGACCGACACGATGTCGATGCGCGTCATCGGCCGCGCGGTGAAGCGGCGCGCCGCATGCGCGACGCGAAACATCCAGAACGAATTCGGCGCGGGCCGCGTGCCAAGCACGGTATGACCGACGACGTGTGACGGACGCACGACGACGAGCGGCAGCCCCAGCTCGCGCAGCCGCTGCTCCGTTTCCGCCTTCGCGTGCAGATAGCCCGCCGCGAGCACCGCGCCGGGCAGCCCGTCGGTGCCCTGCACCGCGGCGCTCGCCTCCGCGCCCGCCATTTCCTCCTGGACGATACCGCCACGCCCCGCGTGCGCATACGCGGTGCCGACATACACGAAACGCTGCAGACGTGGCGCGTGCGCGAAGCGCGCGGCGAAGCTCACCGAATCGGCGATGTCCGCCCGCAAGTGCACGCCGTCGGCCGGCGACGCATGGCCCGCGCAGTGAATCACGTGCGTCGCGCCGGCCAGACGCGGCGCGTCCGCGCCTTGCCATACGTCGCCGAGCGCGCCGACGATCACGTTCGCGTCGCCCAGACGCGACGCCCAGTACGGTGCGAGCCCCGCGCGCAGCGCCGCTTCGCGCAAGCGCGCGACCGCGTGGCCGCGATTGTCGGCACGCACGACACACACGATGCGCTCGAGCAATCCTGCATTGACGAGCGCCGTCAGCACGGTACTGCCGATGAAACCGGTGGCACCGGTCAGCACCAGCCGCCCGACGTTGGCCGCCGCGACCGGCGCGCAGGCCGGCGACACGAGGCTCGTGCGCCAGTTGAGCGACAACGCGGTTTTCCAGATCAGCACGATAGTCTCCTTCGAAGAATCGGCCGGACGGCGCCGCCGCCCGGGTCGCGGGCAACGCACGGCCGTCGGCCGGGCCGGAGCCGACGCTCGCCCCGGCGGTCCCGATCGGGCTGCGGCCCGCGATCGCGTCGATCGCGTCTCCGGCACGAGGCGGCGGCAACGCGCCGCGAACGGGCGTCCGCGGCGCAGGATCGGGAAATGCCAAGTGTGGGGCCCGATCGCCCGCCAGTCTGTCCTGAAAGTTTCGCGAAAGTGTGTGGATTTGTATGCGAATGTCCGAGTGTGTCGTGCCGCCGGCGCGGTCAAACCATTGAAACGGCCGGTCGAGCAGCATGCGGAGACGGGCATGGCAGCTCGGCCGGTGCGCGTCGGGCCAGCGCTTCGGCGCGACACTTCGACGCGCCCCCGGCCTAGTCATCGCATCTCCCGGGCAGCCCGATGCCGGCCCGCCGTATGCGAATCGCGGTGGCGCCTGCGTTTGCGCGCGGGGCCGGAATCCGCTCGCATCGTCAGACGTCCTTTCATCCGAGATACCAATAGAAGAGATTTGGATTTATTGAGGTTTATCACTTGCGTTTCACAGCAGTCTATCTAGACTGTTCAAACCAAAACGGTTGAACGTGTCATTTTCTACTTTTCAGGAGACGATCCAATGCGCCTCACTATTCGGATTAATGGCAGCGAATCGGCGACCCGACATGCATTCGCAGTGCTGTGGGTCGATACCGATGAGGGGCTGTGGTCGCGCGAGGCACATCAGGGTATCGATCTTCCGACCTGGGGCAAGGTTCGGGACGTAGAGGGCGCGATGGCCCTCTGCGAGGCCGACAGCGGGAATGCCCTATGCCAGCTGAAGGGCCTGTCGTTCAGTGCGACGAAGCGCGAACAAGGGCCCGCGGTGCTGGCCGGGGAGCACCCTGACGGCGCGTGGCGCCTGCAGGCGGTCGATCTTTCCACGGTGGAGCCGGAATACCACGAATTTATTTCCGTCGCGCGATAGGTATTTTTGACGGTAATCGTTTGCGGCATTCCCGTTTATTCCGAATTCCGCGATATTCATTTCGATATTCAGAAATAACAGCGCCTCTCTCCGAGGCGCTTTTTATTTTCCGGTCCCGAAATTAATCGGGGTCGGGATAATCGCCCCGCGCCGGCGGCACCGACTCTCGGCGTCCCACCCAAGTGCGTCGGCGGCAGCGACCAGCGCCGCACCGCCGTTCCAGCCCCCTCTCGCTTGCCGCGCGTGCCCGCCTGAAGCTCCGCATCTTTTGAGGGGCCAAAACACACTTTCCCCACACGATGTTTACTCATTTATTACAATCGCATTATTCAAACTGATCAGCTGCCCTCGGGCGGCCCGACCCGGCCCTTGCATGAGCGTGAAAAAGAAGACCCACCCCGCCGATCCTTACGCCGCCGCGACCAAGCACCCGATGCTCGCGTCACGCCTGCCGATGTGGCGCTCGAAGCTGGTCGTGATCATGGTGTCCCTCGGCTTTGCCGCACTCATCGGACGCGCGTTCTGGATACAGGTCGCGAATCAGGATTTCTACGTCGGGCAAGGGCAGAAACGTTATCAGCGCACGATCGAGCTCGACGCGATGCGCGGACGGATCGTCGATCGCAACGGCGCGATGCTCGCGGTCAGCCTGTCGACCTATGAAATCTGGGCAAACCCGAAACAGGTCGCCGACATCGACTATCCGCAGATCGCGAAGCTGCTCGACATGCCGCTCGCGGAAGTGAAACGCCGCCTGCGCGGCGACCGGACGTTCGTGCTGCTCAAGCGGCAGATCGACGCCGACACCGCGAGCCGGCTCGACAAGCTCCAGATCGACGGCATCACGCAGATCGCCGATTCGAAACGCTTCTATCCGGAAGGCGAATCGGCCGCGCACGTGGTCGGCTTCACCAACGTCGAGGACAAGGGCCAGGAAGGCGTCGAGCTCGCGGCGAATACGCGGCTGCTGGGCACCGCCGGGCAACGCGAGGTGATTCGCGACCGGCTCGGCCGCATCGTGTCCGACACGCGCCCGCTGGTTCCCGCACAGCACGGCGCGACGATCGAGCTGACAATCGACCGGCGCATCCAGCAGCTCGCGTTCAGCCAGTTGAAGGCCGCGGTGCTCGAGAACAACGCGGTGGCCGGCAGCGTCGTCGTGCTCGACGCGCAGAACGGCGAAATCCTCGCGCTCGCCAATTACCCGACCTTCGATCCGAACGACCGCGCGCGGCTGACGGGCCAGCAGTTGCGCAACCGCGCGGTGATCGACACGTTCGAGCCCGGCTCGACGATCAAGCCGCTCGTCGTCGCGCTGTCGATCGACGAGCGCAAGGTCACCCCGAACACGATCATCAACACGTCGCCGGGCACCTACAAGATCGGCCCGGCCGTGATCCACGATACCTCCAACCACGGCTCGCTCACCGTGTCGCAGGCATTGCAGAAGTCGAGCAACGTCGCGCTCGCGAAGCTGGCGCTGAACCTCCCCGCCGAAACGATCTGGAACAAGTACCAGGAATACGGGATCGGCCGCGCGCCGGAGCTGACCTTCCCCGGCGTCGCGTCGGGCCGCCTGCGCGGCTACAAGCGCTGGCGGCCGATCGAGCAGGCGACGATGGCGTACGGCTACGGGCTGTCGATGTCGCTGCTGCAGATCGCGCAGACCTACACCGCCTATGCGGGCGACGGCACGCTGCACCCGGTGTCGCTGCTGAAGAACGGCGCCGACCAGCAGACGATCGATGCGCATCGCGGCCATCGCGTGACGTCGCCGCAAACCGCGGCAGCGATCCGCGCGATGCTCGAGTCGGCGGTCGGCGAAGGCGGCACGGGGCGCCGGGCACGCGTCGACGGCTACCGGATCGGCGGCAAGACGGGCACGGCGCGCAAACAGGTCGGCGCAACCTATGCGAAGGGCAAGTATCGCGCGTTGTTCGCGGGAATGGCACCGATGAGCGACCCGCGCCTGATCGTCGCGGTGATGATCGACGAGCCGCGCGGCAAGGGCTATTACGGCGGCACGGTGGCCGGCCCGGTGTTCGCGTCGGTCACGAGCGGCTCGCTGCAGTTGCTCGGCGTGCCGCCCGACGCGCCGGTCGACCCGACACCGAATGCGCCGGTCAAGGCGGCACCGCAAAAGCCGGTCGCGACACCGAAGGCCGCGGCGCAATCGAAGGCAGCGGTCGCGCAAAAGGCACCGACGCCGGTGAAAACGGCCGCGCAAACCGGCGCGGCCGTACGGACGAAGGCGGCGGCAGGCTGAAGCCGACAGGCGGTGGCGCCGCGCGATGCTCGGCGCGAATACGTCCGAATGCGCCGGAATGCGCCGGAATGCGCCGGAATGCGCCGGAATGCGCCGGAATGCGCCGGAATGCGCCCAAGTATTCGCTCCGCCGCACGCGCGTTGCGTGCGACCCTCATGAGGGCCGGCACAAACCGCTCGTCAATCCACATGCACCGGCCACGGGCCGCGGCATGCGCCAGTGTGTCAATGCATCAATGCGCAGCCGCCACCGGCCTCGCCATCCTGTCGAGCACGTGCTCGGTCATCCCGCGCGCGAGTTCGCTCTCGCCCATGAACACGGTGCCGACACCCTCGCTCGACAGCAACGCAGCCTCGTCGTTGCTGTTCGTGCACAACACGACCTCCAGCGTCGGATTCAGCGTGCGCGAGATCTCGACGATCTGCCGCACGTCAAAGACGTCCGGCAGCGTGACGACCAGCATCCCGGCGCGCGCGATATGCGCCTGCACGAGCACGATCGGCTCGATCGCGTCGCCCGACACGGCCGCGACGCCGTCCGCGCGCAGCTTCTCGACGCGCTCGCGGTTCTGCTCGACGACGACATAAGCGATTCCACGCTCGTCGAGCGCGTGCGCGATCCGCATGCCGACCTTGCCGTAGCCGACGATCACGACCTGCCCGGTCAGGTGGGTCTGCGGTGTGGACATCGGCAGCGCGGCGAGCGGATCGTCGCGTGCCTCGAGCTTGCGCGCGAACGCCGAATGCTTGCGGATCCACGCGAGCGCCGGATCGATCATCGCGAACAGCAGCGTGTTCATCGCGATCGAGATCAGCGCGACCGCGAGAATCAGGCTCTGCCCTTCGGCCGACAGCAGCCCGAGCGCGCGACCGAGCCCCGCGAGGATGAACGAGAACTCGCCGATCTGCGCGAGCCCCGCGCCGACCGTCAGCGCGGTGTTCAGCGGATAACGGAACGCGATCACGAGCGCGACCGCCGCGAGCGTCTTGCCGACCAGCACGATCGCCGCGACCTCGATCACGTGCAGCGGCTCGGCGATCAGCACCTTCGGGTCGAACAGCATCCCGACCGAAATGAAGAACAGCACCGAAAACGCGTCGCGCAACGGCAGGGTTTCGTCGGCCGCGCGCCGGCTGAATTCCGACTCGCGCATCATCATCCCGGCGAAGAACGCGCCGAGCGCGAACGACACGTCGAACAGCTTCGCCGCGCCGAACGCGATGCCGACCGCCGCCGCGATCATGCACAGCGTGAACAGCTCGCGCGAGCCGGTGCGGGCGACGAGCCACAGAATCCGCGGAAACACGCGCTTGCCGACCACGAGCATCAGCGCGATGAACGCGGCGACCTTCAGCATCGTGACGCCGAGCGTGCCCCACACGCTGCCGCCCGCCGCGTGCGCGTCGCCGGGCGGCGTGCCGCCGAGCAGCCCGGCGACGGGCGGCAGCAGCACGAGCACGAGCACCATCACGAGATCCTCGACGACGAGCCAGCCGACCGCGATGCGTCCGTTGACCGTCTCGACGAGCCCGCGCCCCTCGAGCGCCCGCAACAGCACGACGGTGCTCGCGACCGACAGCGCGAGCCCGAACACGAGTGCCGCGCCGACGCTCCAGCCCCACGTGAGCGCAAGCCCGCCGCCGAGCAGCGTCGCGACGGTGATCTGGACGACGGCCCCCGGTAGCGCGATCTTGCGCACCGCGAGGAGATCGCCGAGCGAGAAATGGAGGCCGACACCGAACATCAGCAGCATCACGCCGACCTCGGCGAGCTGCTGCGCGAGCGACAGGTCGCCGACGAAACCGGGTGTGCCGGGGCCGATCACGATCCCGGCGAGCAGATAGCCGACGAGCGGCGGCATTTTCAGCAGCGACGCGAGGTAACCGAAGATCATCGCGAGACCGAAACCGGCCGCGAGCAACGCAATCAGGCTGACGTCATGAGGCATCCCCCCTCCCGAGTTCTTGTAACTATTTAGTAAGGCTCAAGAATGGAAGGATAAGGGATGAGACGGAAAAATGGCGCGCCGCCGCGAAAAATTCACGGCCTGGCGCGCCATTGCGGGGTGCAACCCCGGTCGGACGGGACACGTCGCGCGGGCCGGCCGGCGCCGCGCGGCGGAACGGGCGGAGCCTGGTGCCCCGCCCCGTGCATCAGCGCGACGCCTGCGGGAAGCGTGCGCCCGGCGGCGGCTCGGGCCGCGTCGACGGCACGCTCTTGCGTACCTTCGCGACCTGCGCGGCCGTGATCGCCGTACCCGTATTGCCCCAGCTCGTGCGCACGAAGTTCGACACGTCCGCGACTTCCTGATCCGACAGGCGCCAGCCGAACGGCGGCATCGTGAAGGTCGACGGCGCGGTGCGCGTGCCCTGCAGCGCGCTGCCTTCCAGCACGACGTGGATCAGCGACGTCGGATCGTCGCCCTGCACGACCGGGTTGCCGGCGAGCGCCGGGAACACGCGCGTATAGCCGTGGCCGTCGCTGCGGTGGCACGCCGTGCAGTTGTCGCGATAGACGGCCGCGCCGGGCTTGCTCGCGTCGCCGGCCTGCAGCGCCTTCGCGGCGGCCGCGTCGTACACGTGCGGCTGCTCGCCCTGCACGCGCGGCGGCAGCGTCTTCAGGTAACGCGCGATCGCGGTCAGGTCGCCGTCGGTCATGTGCTGCATGCTGTGGCCGACCACGTCCGTCATCCCGCCGAACGCGGCCGTGCGCAGCGTGCGGCCCGTCTTCAGGAACTGCACGATCTCGGTTTCATTCCACGTGCCGAGCCCGGTGCGCGGCTCGCCGCGCAGGCTCGTCGGCACCCAGCCGTCGATCGCCGCGCCGCCGGCCAGGAAGTCGAGGCCGCCCGCATCGGTCAGCGCGCGCTCCTGCATCGTCACCGCACGCGGCGTGTGGCACGCGCCGCAATGGCCGAGACCCTGCACGAGGTACGCGCCGCGCGCGACCACCGGATCGGTGTACGCCGCCGCATCGAACGGCTTCGGCGCCGGCGCGAACATCTTGCGCCAGAACGTCAGCGGCCAGCGCATCGACAGCGGCCACACGATGTCCACCTTGCGGTTCTCGTGCTCGACCGGCGCGACGCCGTGCATGAAGTACGCGTACAGCGCCTTCATGTCGTCGTCGTTCAGACGCGCGTAGGACGGGAACGGCATCGCCGGGTACATCGTGTCGCCGTTCTTGCGCACGCCCTCGCGCACCGCGCGGGTGAAGTCGTCGAACGTCCAGCCGCCCAGGCCCGTCTTCGCGTCCGGCGTGATGTTGGTCGAGTAGATCGCGCCGATCGGCGTGTCGAACTTCAGTCCGCCCGCGAACGGCTTGCCGCCGCTCGCGGTATGGCACGCGATGCAGTCGCCCGCGCGGGCAAGGTATTCGCCGCGCTTGACGAGGGCCGCGTCGGCCGACTGGGCGACCGGTGCCGCGGCCGGGCCCGGAGCCGGCGCTGCCGGTTGCGCGAAGGCCGATCCGCCGGCGAGGCCGAACGCCGCCCATGCCGTGCCGATCGCCACTGCGCGCCGCAGCGGGGACACGCAGCGCGCGGCGTTGTGGTGGTTCATCGTCCTCTTCATGCGTTCACCAGCGGGGCGGGATTTTTCAGGTATTGCTCGCGGATCGCGCGTGCCGACCAGTAGGCCAGCGCCGCGATGATCCCGGTCGGGTTGTAGCCGATGCCTTGCGGCAGCGCCGAGGCGCCCATCACGAACACGTTGTGCACGTCCCAGCACTGCAGGTAGCGATTCAGCACGCTCGTCTTCGGATCGGTGCCCATGATCGCGCCGCCGACCAGGTGCGTCGTCTGGTACGCGCGCGAATCGAAGTGCTTGCCGAACTCGCGCGTCGACACGCCGATCGCCTTCGGCCCCATCGCCTCCGCGATCTTCTTCATCTGCCCGGTCACGTACTGCGCCATCCTGATGTCGTTGTCCTTCCAGTCGAAGGTCATCCGCAACAGCGGCTGGCCGTACGAATCGCGATAGGTCGGATCGAGGTCGAGGTAGACGTCGCGGTACGACATGTTCGTGCCGTGCGCGTCCATCGAGATCGTGTGCGCGTAGTTGTCCTTCACCGCCTTCTTCCACGCCGAGCCCCACTGCGGCGTGCCCGGCGGCGTCGCGATGCCGCTGATCGGCTTCACGCCGGACTGGTTCACCCACAGCGGCGAGCCGCCGACGAAGCCGAGCGGGCCGTGGTCGAAGTTGTCCGAGTTGAAGTCGTCCACCGCGACGCCGTTGCCGCCCGCGCCGATGAACGGGTTCGTGTAGGTGTCCTTGTCGAAGAACGCCTTGATCGTCGACAGGTTCTGGTACGCGAAATTGCGGCCCACGACGCCTTCGCCCGAGATCAGGTCGTACGGCTTGCCGATGCCCGACAGCAGCAGCAGGTGCACGTTGTGATACTGGAACGCGGCGACGATCACGAGATCGGCCGGCTGATGCACTTCACGGCCGGCCGGGTCGACGTAGGTCACGCCCGTCGCGCGCTTCTTCGTATCGTCGAGGTCCACGCGCAGCACGTGGCACTTCGAGCGCAGCTCGAAGTTCGACACCTGCTTCAGCGCGGGCAGGATGTTCAGGTTCGGCGATGCCTTCGAGTACATGTAGCACGCGTAGCCGCTGCAGTAGCCGCAGAAGTTGCACGGCCCCATCTGCACGCCGTACGGGTTCGTGTACGGCCCCGACGTGTTCGCCGACGGCAACCGGTACGGATGCAGCCCGAGCGACTTCGCGGCATCGGAGAAGCGTTGTGCCGAATAGGTATTGAGCTGCGCGGGCAGCGGGAAGTTGTCGCTGCGGTTCGCCTCGAACACGTTGCCGTCGCCGACCACCTTGCCGCCGACCTTGTACGCCTGCCCCGACGTGCCGAACACCTTCTCGGCGAAGTCGAAATACGGTTCGAGCTCGTCGTAGCTGACGCCCGTGTCCTGGATCGTCATCCCTTCGGGGATGAACTTCTTGCCGTAGCGCTCTTCGTAGTGGCTGCGCAGGCGCAGCTCTTCCGGCGTGATCCGGAAGTGCACGCCCGACCAGTGCAGCCCCGCGCCGCCGACGCCCTCGCCCGGCAGGAACGCCGCGAGTTGCCGGTACGGCAGCGCGGTGTCCTGCACGCCGTGGCGAATCGACACGGTCGTCTTCGACAGGTCGAGAAACAGCTTCTTGCGGATGTTGTAGGTCAGCTCGTCGATCGTGTTCGGATACGCGCCGTCCGGATAGGTGTCGCGATACTCGCCGCGCTCGAGCGCGACCACGTTCAGGCCCGCTTCGGTCAGTTCCTTCGCGAGAATCGCGCCGGTCCAGCCGAAGCCGACGATCACCGCATCGACGTGCGGCTTCTTTTCTGCGGCCATCAGGTGCGCTCCCCGTTGATTGAAACCGGACCGTACGGATACGGCTTGCCGTTCTGATTGACGAAATCCATGAAGTCGGCGCGTGCCCCCGGAAAGCCGATCATCTTCCACGCGGCCATGTCGTGATTGCCGCCATGCACCGGATCGCAGAAGTAGCCTTCGCGCGTGTTCTGCAGCAACTGGCCGAAGAACACGGTGGACGGCACGTCGTCGATCTGCACGCTGCCCTTCTCCAGCCCGCCGAGCACCGTGTCGCGGGTCGGCGCGTCGAGCTCGGCGAACGCCTTGCCGTGCGCCTTTTCGCAATAGCGGTTGACCGCCGCGATGCCGAGCCGGTAGATGTCGCGCGGCACGAGCTTCAACTGGTAGCCGAGTTCGGGCACGCCCTGCTGGAACGGTCCCTGCATGTACCACGTCGCGCCGTGCGCGTACGGGGTTTCCATCTGGCGATCGATGAATTCGGGCGCGCCGGCGTCGAGCGCGCCGGGGCCTTCGGCGTCCGCCGGAATCAGCCGGTCGACGGCGGCCTGGACGAACGCCCACTCCTTCGCATCGAAGAAGGTCGGCTTGTACGGCGTGCGTTCGGCGCCGGCCGACGCGTTGGAGGCATTGCCGGCCGTGGTGGCGGACGATGACGGCGCGCGCAGGTCGCAACCGGCGACCGACGCGATCGGCACGAGCGCGACCGACGTGCGCAGGAAGCGGCGACGCGAATTGGGTTTGTCGGGTGGCGTGGACATGGTCGGATGTTGATCGTTGGGGAGCGTAGCGGGCATTCCACATGCGGCATGCCCGACACGGCAGCCATGCCGCACGCGGCCGGCCGTCCTGTTCTTGCTGTGTTGCGCACAAGCTCGCTGCGGATGCCGGCCGCGCAACGCGCGGCGGCGCCGTCATGCAACCGCGTTGGCGCCGATTCCTGCGCTGAGCGGTGTCGACCTCTTCACGGGTCTGATCGTCGGACAAAACCAGGCACTCGGCCCGCCTCTGCCCGTCGTCGCCATGACCCCTGTTCAACTTAGATGCCGCGCCCGCCGACGGCAAGCGCAACGTGCACGACCCTCATTCGGGAGCTGGCGACAAAGTGGCGCCGATTATAGATGGAACCGGTTCCAGTTCCAAAGGGTTCGGCGCAATTTATTGCATCGAAAAACGCAACAATTGAAAAATCCGGGCGCCGATATGCACAACGATGGTGCAACGGTCGGCCAAGGCACCCGCGAAACCTGCGATTGTTCTGCAGCCGACGCGGGCCGCCGGCACGCGCGACGGCCGAAGGCGTTGTCCGGATCGACGCCGCTGCATGCGGCGCCCCCGCTCGTCACGCCCGGAACATCGACGCAATGGCGAATGCCAGCATCGCGCAAAGCGGCGAGTAACAGAGCGTATCCATTCGCGCGAACCGCGACCCGCGGATTCGCTTGAAGAAGCCGACGTAGCGGAAATCGCCGACCGCCCGCACCGCGAAGATCAATGCGAGCGCAACGATCGCGAACGCGATCGCGGCGGGATACCGGTTCGGCCACCACCAGCCGGCACGCGACGCCACCGCGCACGCGCCCGCCAGCAACGCCACCGCGACGCCCAGCGTGCCGAGCGCGGTCGGCCGCAGCAGCGGTACGCCGTCGTGTTCCGGAATCGCCGCACGTTTGCCGCGCTGTCCGCCGAACGCCCAGTAGACGTGAACGAGTGCGATCGCACAAAGCGTCGGCACGCTGAAGTACGCGCCGGTCATGTCGGTAAGGCTCCCCGTCTCATCGTGTCTCCGTCAGTCTTGTCGTGATTCGGCCGGCACGATACCGGCGCGCGGCCCCGTTCCGCGCCACGCAAGACGATACCGAAAGCGCGTGCGGCATGCATTGCGACGTCCGGTCGCAATGCGCCGCATGGCGTGTTGCGGTGCGGNGCACCGCAACACCGGGCCGCCGCTTGACTTCCCTCCGGCCACCGCTACCCTTTTATTCCGATACGGCAATCGGACCATGCATGCGCAACGCCCCCGTCCGCACCGTCCAGGGCGCGCGGGCACGACAAGCGATAACGATGACGATTCCCCATGGAGGCGACTCATGCTGATCGGCGTGCCGAAAGAGATTAAGAACCATGAATACCGCGTGGGCCTCACCCCGGCCGGCGCACGCGAGCTCGCGCGGCATGGTCATCACGTGCTCGTGCAGCACGGCGCGGGTGCCGCGATCGGCCTGCACGACGACGACTACACGGCCGCCGGCGCCGCGCTGTGCGACGACCCGCGCGACATCTTCGCGCGCGCCGACATGATCATCAAGGTCAAGGAACCGCAGCCGGCCGAATGCGCGATGCTGCGGCGCGGGCAAATCCTCTATACCTACCTGCATCTCGCGCCCGATCCCGAGCAGGCCGCCGCGCTCGTGAAATCCGGCGCCGTCTGCATCGCGTACGAAACCGTGACGGGCGCCGGCGGCGGGCTGCCGCTGCTCGCGCCGATGAGCGAGGTCGCGGGACGCATGTCGATCCAGGTCGCGGCGACCCACCTCGAAAGCCCGCGCGGCGGCCGCGGCGTGCTGATGGCCGGCGTACCCGGCGTGCCGGCCGCGCACGTCGTGGTGCTCGGCGCGGGCGTGGTGGGCACCGGCGCGCTGCAGATGGCGGTCGGCCTCGGCGCGCGCGTCACCGTGCTCGACACAAACGTGGGCCGGCTGCGCCAGCTCGACCTGATCTTCGCGAACCGGATCGCGACCGTCTGTTCGAACGCCCATACGATCGACGAAGCCGTGCGCGACGCCGACGTCGTGATCGGCGCCGTGCTGGTGCCGGGCGCGTCGGCGCCGCGGCTCGTCACGCGCGACATGATCGCGACGATGCGCACGGGCGCCGTCGTCGTCGACGTCGCGATCGATCAGGGCGGCTGCTTCGAGACCTCGCATGCGACGACGCACGCGCAGCCGACCTTCGTCGTCGACGGCGTCGTGCACTACTGCGTCGCGAACATGCCCGGCGCGGTCGCGCGCACGTCGACGTTCGCGTTGAACAACGCGACGCTCGGCCATGCGCTCGCGCTCGCCGACAAGGGCTGGAAACACGCGATGACCGACGACCCGCATCTGCGCGCGGGACTCAACGTCTGCAACGGCCACATCACGTACGAGGCGGTCGCGCTCGCGCTCGGCCTGCCGTACGTGCCGGCCGAGGCCGTGCTGGTCTGACCGCGGCGCGCGCACCGTCGAGCACTTGCACCGTCACGCGCCCTTCGGGTGGCCGCGCTTCGACGCGCCGTGCCCGCCCATCGTGCGCGCCAGCAACGGCCGCAATTGCGCGAGCGTGCGCGTGTTGAGCACGTCCTGCCGCGTGAGCCAGCCGCGCCGCGCGTGGCCGACGCCGTCGCCGAGACGATCGAGATCGTCCGCGCACGGCGCATCCGAGCCGATCGCCACCAAGACACCGGCTTTCGCGGCTTCGCGGCACCACACGTCCGGCAAATCGAAGCGCCGCGGGTCACTATCGAGTTCGACGAAGCAGCGGCGCGCGGCGGCCGCGGCGATCACGCGCGGCACGTCGAGCTCGCACGCGTCGCGTTCGCCGAGCAGCCGGCCGGTCGGATGCGCGAGGATCGTGAAATACCGATGATCCATCGCACGCAGCAGCCGTTCGGTCTGCGCGTCGCCGGCCAGGTCGAAGCCGTCGCGCACCGCGCCGACGACGAGATCGAGCCGGCCGAGCACGTCGTCGGACAGGTCGAGGCTGCCGTCCTCGCGAATGCCGGCCTCGACGCCCTTCAGCAGCACGAAGTCGTCGAACGACGCATTCAGGCGGTCGATCTCGTCGATCTGCCGCACGAGCCAGTCGCAATCGGCGCGGCCGCCGTCGCGATCCGGCGTGCGGTCGGTGACGGCCAGATACGCGAGCCCGCGCGCGCGTGCGGCGTCCGCCATCACGCGCAGGCTGTCGCGTCCGGCTGACGCGTCGGTATGCGCATGCAGATCGCCGTGAAGGTGCTTGCGTTCGACCAGCGCCGGCAGCCTGCCGACGCGCGACGCATCGATCTCGCCGCGATCCTCGCGCAGTTCGGGCGGCACCCAGTGAAGGCCGATCGCCTCGTAGACGGACGCCTCCGTCGTGCCCGCGATCCGCTCGTCGCCGCGAAACACGCCGTATTCGTTGATCTTCAGCCCGCCGGCTTGCGCGATCCTGCGCAGCGCGATGTTGTGCGCCTTCGATCCGGTGAAGTAGACGAGCGCCGCGCCGAACGCGCCGGCGTCGACGACGCGCAGGTCGACCTGCAGTCCGTTGCCGAGCATCACGCTCGAACGCGTCTTGCCGTTCGCGAGCACCCGCGCGACCTCGCCGTAGCCGACGAACGCATCGGCCACCGCGGCCGGATCGCGTGCGGTCACGAGGATGTCGAGATCGCCGACCGTCTCGCGACAACGGCGGACACTGCCGGCCGGCACCGCTTCGCCGACGCCCGGCACCGCGCGCAGGCGGTCGAGCAACGGCAGCAGCGAGTGCGCGGCGGCCGGCAGCAGGAAACGCTGCGGTTCGCGTTGCAGGCGGTCGTCGATCGCGTCGAGCAGATGCGTTTCGGTCTTCGCGCCGAAGCCCGGCAGTGCGCGCACGTGTCCGCTCTTCGCTTCGGCGCGCAGCTGTTCGAGCGAGTCGACGTGCAGCGCATCATGCAGCGCCTTCACGCGTTTCGCGCCGAGGCCCGGCACGTCGAGCAGTTCGACGATCGCGCCCGGCAATGCGTGGCGCAACGTTTGCTGCAGTTCGCAGGTGCCGGTCGCGGCGATCTCGCGCAGCTTCGCCGCGAGATCGGTGCCGATCGATGGAATCTGGCCGAGATCGCCGCCGTTGGCGATCATCGTTGGAATGTCGCGTCCGTAGTCCGCGATCGTGCGGGCCGCATTGCGATACGCGCGCACCCGGAACGGATTCGCGCCCTGGATTTCGAGCATGTCGGCGATTTCGGCGAACACGGCCGCGCACTCGGCATTGTGGATCGGCATGATCGGCGTGGCTCCCTTCCACGTGGATGGCGCCGTGCGCTGGCGCGACGGCGTCTGCCGGCCCGGCGCCGCCTGTCGACGGCGGCGGGCACCCGTTGGTCATCCTGCGCCGACTGCCCGTATCGGGTCGCGCGGAGCACGCCGATCGCGCGGCCCCGGTGCCGATGTCAGAGCGATGCGCGTGGCGTCGTCGCGTACCGCCGCTCGTACACCGACTGGCAATGCGTGCAGCGCTCGGCCGTCGGCCGTGCGAGCAGCCGTTCGTAGCCGACCGCCGCATCGCAATCGATGCATTCGCCGTAGCTGCCGTCGCGCATGCGCTGCTGCGCGCGCCCGATCGCGCGCAGTTCGGCCAGCTTCATGCCGATCAATGCATGGTCGACGTCGACGAACAGATCGGCGTTCGCCTCGTCGCCCTCGTCCGGCGCCGCGCCGGCGAGCTCGGCATAGGACTCGGACGCGCGCTGGTCCTCGCTCGTCCGGATTTCCGTTCGCAACGCCTGCTCGCTGTCGGTCAGCCGCCGCTGCAGCGTCTGACGTTGTTGTTGGTCGAGCGCCATCGCCGTTTCTCCTTTTCCGGGTTTCGCGCAATCAGGCATGCGGTGCGCGGTTGTCGCGCCGCATGCCTTCGACGCAGGATAAACCCATTGAACGCGCATGTGTTGACCGGCGTCGGCCCCTGCGCCGATGCGCGAAAAGCGGGGACCGACGCGAAAAGGCCGCGGCGCCCATTCGTCTGACGCGGCGGCCGTTGAGGTCGATCAATCCCCTGCACAAAGTTGCGTCATAGATTGAACGCATGCGCGGCATGCCCGCGGCTTTCCGGGAGAACATCATGTTGTTCGGCGTCGTCATCTGGGTGGCCCTCGCGGCCCTGTTCCCGACGATGGTCGTGCCGACGATCCAGCACGCGGTGCAGCCGTCGAGCGTGCAAGCCGCGCCCGCGGCCAGCCCTGCCGTCGCGCCGGCCGCGTTGCCGGCGGCCGGCCAGCCGCCGGCGGACAGCTGACCCGCGGTTCCGCGTGCGGTGTGGCGACGCGCGTCGTATCGCGGCTTCACTCCGTCCCGTCGATACTTCGCAATCCTCTTCGACATGATCAGAATGCATTGCGCCCGATGAAGCCGCGCATGACCGTCAACAGAATGATCTTCATGTCGAACCAGAAACTCCAGTTCTGCATGTAGAACAGGTCGAACTTCACGCGCGCGGCCATTGCCTCGACCTTGCGCGTCTCGCCGCGATAGCCGTTCACCTGCGCCCATCCCGTGATCCCCGGCCGCACGCGATAGCGATACATGTAGCAGTCGATCAACTGCCGGTAGAAGTCGTCGTGCTCGATCGCGTGCGGACGCGGGCCGACCACCGACATCTGGCCGAACAGCACGTTGAAGAATTGCGGCAGCTCGTCGAGTGACGTGCGCCGCTATCGCTGCCCCGCTCCGTTCGAAACGCGCGGCCGCAGGCACTTCTTACCTTTTCGCACGCACGCAGCCGGCAACGATGACCGCCTTTTTCGCGCGCCGCGCAAGCGCGCCGAAAAAAGATCATATGGATCGGTAGAAACACCGATGCTGTAGTCAAACTACATTCGTACGATTAATCGCTGCAGAGAATCGCTACATCCGATTCGGCATTGTCGGGCGGTCCGCGTCGCCGCCCGCATCGACCGGTCGAGCCCAACCGGCCGTAACGATTCCCCGCCTGGCCTGGCATGCCGACGCGCAACCACCCTGCATCGCCAGCCGAATGCGTCCGGTGCGAATCCACCGGACGCGCGCAGCTCCAGACCTCATCCGAACAACCGGCAATACGATCATGGAGAGCAACATGCGGGACACACTCTGGCCGGCCGCCGTGCTGGCAGCGACCCTCTGCACCAGCGTCTATGCAGGCAACGCCGATTTCGATTCGCAGGGCGATGCCGCCAATACGTTCGCGTCGTCCGCCGCGCAGCAGCGCGCCGATCGCCTCGTGCGCAAGATGACGCTCGACGAGAAACTTCAGTTCATCCATTCGCAATACGAAATGTCCAAAGTGCCGGGCGGGGGTGCCGGCTACATCCAGGGCGTGCCGCGGCTCGGCATTCCCGACCTCGACATGGTCGACTCGGCAACCGGTTCGGGCAGCACGTCTCAAGCCAGCACGACCTTCCCCGCGACGCTCGCCGTCGCCGCGAGCTGGGATCGCCGGCTGTCGTACGACTACGGCAAGCAGGTGGCGATCCAGTTGCGCGCGCAAGGATTCGGCATGGGTCTCGGCGGCGGCACCAACCTCGCGCGCGAGCCGCGCGGCGGGCGACTGTTCGAATATCTCGGCGAGGATCCGCTGCTCGCCGGCGACCTGCTTGCCGAACGCACGCTCGCGACGCAGCACCAGAAAGTCATCGCGACCATCAAGCACTATGCCGGCAACGAACAGGAACACGGCCGGATGGGCGGCAACACACAGATCGACGAACGCACGCTGCGCGAGCTCTATCTGCTGCCGTTCGAGATCGCGGCGAAGCGCGGGCAACCAGGCAGCGTGATGTGCAGCTACAACCGCCTGAACGGCGCGTATGCCTGCGAGAACAGTCACCTGCTGAACGACGTGCTGAAGAACGAATGGGGCTTCCAGGGCCAGGTGCAATCCGACTGGGGCGCGACGCACAGCACCGCCGCCGCGATCAACGCCGGGCTCGACGAGGAGGAGGATGTCGGTTCGACCGTCTACCTCACACCGGCCGCCGTCAAGCAGGCGATCGCGAACGGTTCGGTGTCGACCGCGCGTCTCGACGACATGGTGCGCCGCAAGCTCGCCGTGATGATCCGGGTCGGCGTGATGGACGATCCGGCCAGGGGCGGCGGCACGATCGATTTCGCGGCCGCGAACCAGTTTGCGCAGCGCGTCGCCGAGCAGTCGATCGTGCTGCTGAAGAACGACGGCAACCAGTTGCCGCTGGCGGCGTCGGCACTGTCGCGTATCGCCGTGATCGGCGGCCATGCCGATGCGGCCGTGCTGTCGGGCGGCGGCTCGGGCAACACGCGCGATCCGGTCAGCGGTGCGTTCGCCGGCTGCGGCGGCCTGACGTTCGGATCGTCGACCGGCTGCAGCTGGTGGCGCAATCCGTGGCTCAAGGTCGACGTGCCGATCGTCGCGGCGATCCGCGCGCTCGCCCCGGCCGCACAGGTGACCTTTGCCGGCAACAGCGACCAGCAATCGCCGTTTCGCGCGTACACGCAGCAGGAAATCGACCAGGCCGCGGCGCTCGCGGGCCGCTCGGACGTCGCGATCGTCGTGGTCGCGCAGCCGGCCGGCGAGGACTTCGGTGACCTGCAAAGCCTGAGCCTCGCGAATCCGTCGAACCAGGATGCACTCGTCGAAGCGGTCGCACGCGCGAATCCGCATACGATCGTCGTCGTGCAGAGCGGCAATCCGGTGCTGATGCCGTGGAAGGACAGCGTGTCGGCAATCGTCGAGGCGTGGTATCCGGGCGAAGGCGGCGGCAAGGCAATCGCGAACGTGCTGTTCGGCGCGGTCAATCCGTCCGGCAAGCTGCCCGTCACGTTCCCGGCACGCGACCAGGACACGCCGACGTGGGGGCAAGGCGGCGCGTTCGAGAACGATCCCGTCTATGCGGAGAAGCTGAACATGGGCTATCGCTGGTACGACGCGCGCAACATCAAGCCGCTGTTCGAATTCGGCTACGGCCTGTCGTACACGCACTTCGCGTATTCGGGGCTGTCGGTGTCGCGGCAGCGGGACGGCTCGCTGAGCGTCGCGTTTACCGTGCGTAACGACGGCCGCGTCGCCGGCGCGGAAACGCCGCAGGTCTATCTCGGCGTGCCGTACAAGGACGAACCGCCGAAGCGGCTGGTCGGCTGGGAAAAGATCCGGCTGAGCCCGGGCGAGGCGCGGCACGTCCGCGTGACCGTGTCGCCGCGGATGCAGAGCGTGTGGGACACGTCGCGCAACGGCTGGAAGGTCGTGCCGGGCGGGACGGTGTATGTCGGCGCGTCGTCGCGCGACATCCGGTTGCAGGGTAGCTGAGCAATCGGTCCGGCGCTGGCCGAGCGTCAGGCGGACCTCGCCCGACGCTCGCGCGCGGCGCCGATGCCCGCGACGAATGATCCGCCACTGGCCGGGCGGGAATCAGGAATCGCCGCGCGACTTTCGTATTTGCCGACCCGATGTCGGCAATCCGAGAGAAGCGCGCACACGCATGAAAATCCGGAACGCCATCCATTCCCGGATTGACTTGTTCGTCGCTCCCGTTCAGGTACGATATGAACGTTCGATTTACCGGAGCCGGTGCCGGCCAGCCATCGCCCGCATGTCATGGCGTGGTGAAACAGCGGCACGATCGCTAGCGTGCTTCGTCGTCAGTTGTCATTGCAAAGGAGTTCCCCCATGTGGACCAAGCCTGCCTACACTGATCTGCGTCTCGGTTTCGAAGTCACGATGTACGTGTCGAATCGCTGATTCGGGCATGGCATCCTGAAAGGAAAGCCTCGGCCTGCCGAGGCTTTTTCTTTGTCTCGCATCGCGGCCTCGCGCCGGACAGCCATGCTCATACATATCCTCGGATCGGCCGCGGGCGGCGGCTTTCCTCAATGGAACTGCAACTGCGCGAACTGCGCGGGGTTTCGCGCCGGCACGGTCGACGCGCACGCGCGCACCCAGTCGTCGATCGCCGTGTCGGACGACGGCACGAACTGGGTGCTGTGCAATGCGTCCCCCGACATTCGCGCGCAGCTGCAGGCCTTCCCGTCGTTGCAGCCGGGCCGCGCGCCGCGCGACACCGGCATCGGCGCGGTCGTGCTGATGGACAGCCAGATCGACCATACCGCCGGCCTGCTCAGCCTGCGCGAAGGCTGCCCGCTGCAGCTATGGTGCACCGACATGGTCCACCAGGACCTGACCAGCGGCTTTCCGCTGTTCAACATGCTCGAGCACTGGAACGGCGGGCTGGCCTGGAACCGTATCGCGCTTGACGGCGGCTTCGTCGTGCCGGCCTGTCCGAACCTGCGCTTCACGCCGCTGCCATTGCGCAGCGCGGCACCGCCCTACTCGCCGCACCGTTTCGATCCGCATCCCGGCGACAACATCGGCCTGCTCGTCGAGGACTGCCGCACCGGCGGCACGCTGTTTTATGCACCGGGGCTCGGCACGGTCGACGACGCGCTGCTGCAACGGATGAACGACGCGGACTGCGTGCTCGTGGACGGCACGCTATGGGATGACGACGAGATGCGGCGACGCGGCGTCGGCGTCCGTACCGGTCGCGAAATGGGTCACCTCGCGCTGCACGGTCCGGGTGGCATGCTCGACGTGCTGGCCCGGGTGCCGCGCCCGCGCAAGGTGTTGATTCACATCAACAACACCAATCCGGTTCTCGACGAACGTTCTGCCGAACGCGCGGAGTTGCGGCAGCGCGGGATCGAGGTCGCCTTCGACGGGATGGACATCGTGCTATAAGCATCCATGGTTCCGCCGTCACGCTGCCGCGACGCGCATCGCGCTCGCACGACGTCGACAGCGGTGTGTCGCGCGCCCCTCCACCGTCCCCAACGTCACGGAACCGTCGATGAGCCAACCCGCTCTCACTCCCGCCCAGTTCGAACAGGCACTGCGTGCCAAGGGCGCCTTCTATCACATTCACCACCCGTATCACGTCGCCATGTATGAGGGCCGCGCGACGCGGGAACAGATCCAGGGCTGGGTCGCGAACCGCTTCTACTATCAGGTCAACATTCCGCTGAAGGATGCGGCGATCCTCGCGAACTGTCCGGACCGCGAGGTTCGCCGCCAGTGGGTCCAGCGCCTGATCGACCATGATGGCGCCGCGGGCGACGACGGCGGCATCGACGCATGGCTGCGGCTCGGTCAGGCAGTCGGGCTGGACCCCGCGCAGTTGCGCTCGCAGGAACGCGTGCTGCCCGGCGTGCGCTTCGCCGTGGACGCCTACGTCAATTTCGCGCGCCGCGCGAGCTGGCAGGAAGCGGCCAGCAGCTCGCTCACCGAGCTCTTTGCGCCGCAGATCCACCAGTCGCGTCTCGACACCTGGCCGCGCCATTACCCGTGGATCGATCCGGACGGCTACACGTATTTCCGCACGCGCCTCGGCCAGGCGCGCCGCGACGTCGAGCACGGGCTCGACATCACGCTGCGGCATTACACGACCTACGAAAGCCAGCAGCGGATGCTGGAGATCCTGCAGTTCAAGCTCGACGTTCTGTGGACGATGCTCGACGCGATGTCGATGGCTTACGAACTGCATCGGCCGCCCTATCACACCGTCACCGGCCAGCCGGTCTGGCACAAGGGAATCCCGCTATGAGTTTCGACCGGAATCGCGTGCCGCGCTGGCGGCCGGGTTTTCGCTTTCAGTTCGAGCCGGCCCAGCATGCGCACGTGCTGCTGTACCCCGAAGGCATGGTCAAATTCAACGAAAGCGCGAGTGCGATCGGCGGGCTGATCGACGGCACACGCACCGTCGCGGACATCGTTGCGCATCTCGAACGGCAATTCCCCGACGTGCCCGAGCTCGGTGTCGACGTCGAAGGCTTCATGGAGACCGCCTGTGGCCAACGCTGGATCGAACTCGCGTGAACCGGTGACGCCCGACGCGGCACGGCCCGCAACCGGGTTGCCGCTGTGGCTGCTGGCCGAACTCACGTACCGCTGCCCGCTGCAGTGCCCGTACTGCTCGAACCCACTCGATTTCGCCCGCCAGGGCGAGGAGCTCGACACGGCACAGTGGTTCAGGGTCATGGCCGAAGCACGCGAGATGGGCGCCGTGCAGATCGGTTTCTCGGGCGGCGAACCGCTCGTCCGGCCGGATCTTGCCGCGTTGATCGGCGAGGCGCGCCGCCTCGGCTACTACACGAACCTGATCACGTCGGGCATCGGCCTGACCGAGCAGAAGATCGTCGAGTTCCGCCGCGCCGGCCTCGATCACATCCAGATCAGCTTCCAGGCAAGCGACGCGACGGTCAACAACGCGCTGGCCGGATCGGAAAAGGCCTTCGCGCAAAAGCTCGCGATGGCCCGCGCGGTCAAGGCGCACGGCTATCCGATGGTGCTGAATTTCGTCACGCACCGGCACAACATCGACGACATCGACCGGATCATCGAGCTGTGCATCGCGCTCGACGCCGACTATGTCGAACTCGCGACGTGCCAGTACTACGGATGGGCGTACCTGAACCGCCACGGGCTGCTGCCCACCCGCGCGCAGCTCGAACGCGCGGAGCGCATCACGAACGAATACCGCGCCCGGCTCGCGGCCGCGAACCATCCGTGCCGGCTGATCTTCGTCACGCCCGACTACTACGAGGAGCGGCCGAAGCCCTGCATGAGCGGCTGGGGCAGCCTGTTCCTGATCGTCACGCCGGACGGCACCGCGCTACCGTGCCACGGCGCACGACAACTGCCGATTGCCTTTCCGAACGTGCGCGAACACGATCTGCGACACATCTGGTACGAGTCGTTCGGCTTCAACCGCTTCCGCGGCGACGACTGGATGCCCGAACCGTGCCGGTCGTGCAACGAGAAAAAGAAGGATTTCGGCGGCTGCCGATGCCAGGCATACATGATGACGGGCGATGCGAGCCTCACCGATCCGGTGTGCGGCAAGTCGCCTCACCATGACTTGATCCTGAACGCGCGCGAAGCGGCGCTCGAGCCGCTGCAACCCGTCGCGCAACTCGTGTTTCGCAACCCGCGCAACTCGCGCGACCTGACGAAGACCTGAACCGCTCCCCACGGCGCGACGCATTGACCGGGACGACTCCAGCGCACGGAACGCTACTTCGACGTTCGGCCGGCGAGAACGTCGTGTTCTGCGTCGTTCAGCCCGCGTCCTTCGAACGACAGATCTCGGCCAGGATATCGAGGCCGCGTGCCGGTTCCCGGACGAACGGATTCGTCTCGTCCCACGCGTAGCCGGCCAGAATCGAGCAGACCATGCGCTTCACCTCGGACGCCTTGTCCTCGTGAAACACGATGTCCTGCAACGCACCTGAATACCAACGCTCGACGAACGCCCGGAAGGTGTCGATGCCCTTGCGCAACGCGACGTCGTAATCGCGCGCCCAGTCGACCGCCTCGCCACGCAACTGCCGTTCGAGCGCGGCGACCGCCAGATGAGCCGAGCGCATCGCGATCGTCACGCCCGACGAAAAGATCGGATCGAGGAATTCGCCCGCGTTGCCCAGCAGCGCATAGCCGCTGCCGTGCAGGCGTTCGACATTCGACGCATAACCCGCGATACGACGCACTGGCATCACGAACGGCTTGCTGCCGACCAGCCGCGACAGCGTCGGCTCGCTCTGCAGCAATTCGCGCAACAACGATTCCTGCCGCGGTTCCGGCACGTCCAGAAACGCCGCATCGGCCACGCAGCCGACCGACGAGCGCCCGTTCGTCAGCGGGATCATCCAGAACCATACGTCGCGCCGCTCCGGATGGACGGCAATGCAGATCTTGTCGCGATCCGTCGATCCGGCCGGCAGGCTGTCTTCGACGTGCGAAAAGAGGGCCGCGCGCGTCGGCAGCCCGGTCGGCGCCTCGAGACCCAGCAGTCGCGGCAACACGCGAGCGAACCCGCTCGCATCGAGCACGAACGACGCTTGAACCGCATATTCGTGACCGGCTTCGTCGACGACGTCGAGCCGCGGCGACGCGCCGGGATGGAAGGCGCGCACCGCATGACCGAATCGCACGTCCGCGCCCTGTCCGGCCGCGCAGCGGATCAGCAGGTCGTCGAATGCCGCGCGTTCGACCTGATAGGCCGTCCCCCAGCCCTCGGAAAACTTCTCGCGAAAGTCGAACGACGACATCCTGTCGCGATGAACGAAATACGCGCCGTTCTTGAACTGGAAACCGGCCTCGACGACCGCCTGCAGCATGCCCGCTTCTTCGAGGTACCGCATGCTCTGGGGCAACAGGCTTTCCCCGATCGAAAAGCGCGGAAAATGCTGGCGCTCGAGCACCAGCACCGAGCGGCCGGCCTTGCGCAGCAGTGCGGCCGCGACCGCACCCGAGGGTCCTGCCCCAATGATCGCGACGTCGATGGAATTCGATTTCATTTCACTCATGCTTGCCAATTCAGTTCGATTGATTGGGTATCTTACGTTTCTCACGCCACGATCGGGCGTTGCAAACTACAATAAGCGCTCAACAAATCCAAGATTCCGACGAGAGGCCCATGACGTCCTGCCGCACGCACGCCCCCGCCTATGTTCCCGAAACCCGGTTCGGCATCTGGTTTCTTCGCACGCATACCTGGGAACATCACGTGCTTAGGGTGGCCATCGACGATCTGAAGCGGCTCATCGCGGCGCCGCTGCCGAAGGCCCCCGTCATCCTCGATGCAGGATGCGGTCAGGGCAAGTCGTTCCGCCTGCTGAGCGACGCGTTTTCGCCCGACCGGATCATCGGCATCGATTGCCACGACGACTCCCTCGTGCATGCATCGGACGCCGCGCAGCACTGCGCAACGCCGGTCGAGCTGCATCATGCCGACTGCACGCGGATTCCGCTCGCCGATTCGAGCGTCGACATCGTGTTCTGCCATCAGACCTTTCACCATCTCGTCGATCAGGAACGTGCGCTGGCCGACTTTCGTCGTGTACTGAAACCCGGCGGGCTGCTGCTGTTCGCCGAATCGACCGACGCGTACATCAAGTCGTGGGTGATCCGGCTGCTGTTCCGGCACCCGATGGAGGTTCAGAAAAGCGCCGACGGCTACCTTGCGATGCTGCGCCATGGCGGGTTCACGTTCGACACCCGCAACGTGTCGTTTCCCTACCTGTGGTGGAGCCGCGCGAAAGACTTCGGGCTCCTCGAGCGCATCGGCCTGTACGCACCGAAGCCGGGCAAGCGGCGCGAGACGCTCGTCAACGTCGCCGCGCGCAAGCCCGCCTGAGCGAGCCGGGCCGCCCGCCGGCGGCCCCGGCGCGTGCGGCTTAGCGCTTCAGCGTCACGACCTCGCCCGTCAGTGCCGCGCCGGCCACGATCGCGCCGGCGCCACACGTGTACTCGGTCGTGCTGGAGCGCAACACGTTGCGGTAGTTGCTCTTGATGCCGACCACCGCATTGCCGCCCTCCTTGCGCGCGCGCGCCTGAAGTTCGATCACGGCCGACAGGAACACGTGCTGGCACGCCGCCTCGTCGCTCTTGCCGAACGAATTGGTCTTCTTGTTGGTCGCGAACGTGCCGTACGACTTGAGTACGCGCGGATGCGACTGATCGCCGAAATAGAGCGCGACGCCGTCGTCGAGCTTGCCTGCCTCGCTCTTCAACGCGCTCTCGATCGGATAGTCGTTGATCGTGTCCCGTGCGTGCGCGGCCGAGGCCGCGAACGTCGCGCCGAGCAGTGCCAATGCAATGCGATATTTCACGTGCTCTCCCGTTATTGCGCGTTCAGCTGGACGACGTCGCCCGACACGCCGATCGCGCCGGCACTGCCGCTCACGCCGCACGTATATTCGGTCGTCGAATTCGAACGCTTTTCATGAAAACGCGTCGTCACGTTGATGACCGCATTTCCGCCGTGATTCTTCGCATAGAGGCGAAGACGGTTCAGCGCTTCGGCCAGCGCCTGCTCGCACGTCGGCTGTTCCGCTTGCGTCCCGCGCGACACACGTACCGACTCCGAACGCGGACCGATGCTGGTCTTGACGGCCGGGTGCGGCTGCGCACCGAAATAGAGCGCGATACCGCTCGCATCCTGTGCCGTCGCCGTCGCCGGCAGCGGCAGCGAACGGACCACGGTGCCGCACCCCGTCAGCAACGATGCGGCGATCAACATGCCGGCCAGATGTCCTTTGTGCTTCATTGTTATCGTCCTCTCAGCTCAGTAAGTTCACTTCAATCGCCCTTCCAGGCGTCCAACAACACACTTGCACAGCTGCCGCCGAACCCGAACGACACCGACAGCGCACGCTCGATCGCGAATTCGCGCGCATCGCGCACGAGCGGCATGCCGGCGATCGCCGGATCGGGCTCGTGGCCGACGGCCGTGCCCGCGACGAAACCGTCGCGCATCATCAGCATCGTGTAGATCGCTTCGTGCGCACCGCTCGCGCCAAGCGGATGCCCCGTCATGCCTTTCGTCGACGAAAATGCCGGCACGTCGCCGCCGAATACGTCGCCAAGCGCCTTCAGTTCCTCGATGTCGCCGAGCGGCGTCGACGGCGCATGCGTATTGACGTAGTCCGGACGCCGTCCATGGCCGTCGAGCGCACCGCGCATCGCCCGCGCGATCCCCGGCGCATGCGGCATGGCCATGCCGGCGCTGTCCGTACCTTGGCCGAACCCGCTGATCTCCGCATGAATTCGCGCGCCGCGCGCGCGGGCATGCTCGAGCGATTCGAGCACGAGGATGCCCGCACCGGACGCGATCACGAAGCCGTCGCGACCGAGCGCATACGGGCGGGACGCGCGGTCCGGCGTTTCGTTGCAACCGCTGGATAACGCCCCCATCGCGTCGAACATCAACGTCATGTTGTCGTGCAGCGCCTCGCTGCCGCCGGCCAGCACGATGTCCTGACATCCGGAGCGGATCAATTGCGCCGCTTGTCCGATCGCGAGCGCCCCGCTCGTACAGGCGGACGACGGCGAATACGACACGCCTTCGATGCCGAACAACTGCGCGACGCATGCCGACGCCGTGCTGCTCATCGCTTTCGGCACGACATAGGGCGGCGTCTTGCCGATGCCGCGCTGCCGCGCGATCGCCATCGCGTCGTCGTAGTCGGCCATCGAGCCGATGCCGGACCCGACGATCGCGCCCGCCCGCGGCGAACGGAGCAGGTCGACATCGAGGCCCGCATCGTCGAGCGCCGACGCAGCCGCATGCGCGGCGAAGCGCGCCGTATCGCCCATGAAGCGCTCGTGCTTGCGCGCGAACCGCGCCGTCGCGGCGACGGATGCCACGCCGGCGACCTGACTGCGAAAGCCACGCTCGCGCCATGCGTCGATGCGCGTGATATGCGAACGGCCGGCACGCAGCGCGGCCGATACTTCGTCGAGCGAATTGCCGACGCACGACACGATGCCGAGCCCCGTGACGACGACGCGCGACGTCGCGCTCCGAAGCACCGTCATGCGGCGATGCGCCGGAAGATCAACGACGTGTTGATCCCGCCGAACGCGAAGTTGTTGCTCATCACGAATTCCGCATCGATCCGGCGGGCGTCGCCGATGATGTAGTCGAGCGGCGCGCAGGCAGGATCGACCGTCTCGAGATTGAGCGTCGGCGCATACCAGTTACGCTTCATCATCTCGATCGTCCACCACGCCTCGAGCGCGCCGCATGCGCCGAGCGTGTGCCCCACGTAGCTTTTCAGCGAGCTGATCGGCATGCGTTCGCCGAACACGGACGCCGTCGCGTGACTTTCCGCCACGTCGCCGCGGTCGGTCGACGTGCCGTGCGCGTTCACGTAGGCGATCGCGCCCGCATCGAGTCTGGCGTCGCCGAGCGCGAGACGCATCGCGACCGCCATCGTCCCGGCAGTCGGCTGGGTGATGTGCGCACCGTCGGAATTGCAGCCGAAGCCGACGATCTCCGCATGGAGCGTCGCGCCGCGCGCGATCGCGTGCTCGTATTCCTCGAGCACCAGCGTCGCCGCGCCCTCGCCGACCACTAGGCCGTCGCGCGCGGCGTCGAACGGGCGCGGCGTCAGGTGCGCGGCATCGTTGCGCGTGCTGGTCGCATACAACGTGTCGAACACGGCGACCGCCGGGCCGGACAGTTCTTCCGCGCCGCCCGCGAGCATCAGCGCCTGCCTGCCCGTCGCGATCGCCTCGTACGCATAGCCGATCGCCTGGCTGCCGGACGCGCAGGCGGACGACGTCGGCACGATCCGGCCTTTCAGATCCCAGAACAGGCTGACGTTGACGGCCGTCGTATGCGGCATCATCTGCACATAGCTGTTCGAGGTGACGTCCCGCATCGAACCCGTCTCGATCATCGTGCCGAATGCCCGGATCGGCTCGACCGATCCCGACGACGATCCGTACGCGACCCCCATCCGGCCGTCGCTGATCGACAGGTCGTCGGCCAGCCCCGCATCCGCGAGTGCCAGCTCGCTTGCGCGCACCGCATACATCGACACCGGCCCCATCGAACGCGTCTTCTTGCGCGGATACCCGGCCGGCAGCTCGAACGACGGCAGCGGGCACGCGAGCCGCGTATGCAGCGCTTCGTAGCAATCCCATTCCGGCATGCGCCGCACCGCGTTGCGCCCGTCGCGCAGGCGCGCCTCGATTTCCGGCCAGCCTTGACCGAACGCGGTCACGCCGCCCATCCCCGTCACGACGACTCGCTTCATCACACCATCCCGCCGTTCACGCCGATCACTTGCCGGGTGACGTAGCTCGCCGCATCCGACATCAGGAAACCGACCACCGCCGCGACTTCGTCGGGCTGGCCGACGCGGGCCATCGGTACCGCCTTCAATGCATGCTCCAGCGGCACGGCGTCGAGCATGCCGGTGTCGACCAGTCCGGGCGCGACGCAATTGACGGTGATCTTGCGCGACGCCAGCTCGACGGCGAGCGCCTTGGTCGCGCCGATCAGGCCGGCCTTTGCTGCGCTGTAATTGACCTGGCCGCGATTGCCCGTCACGCCCGACACGGACGCGATCGTCACGATGCGGCCGCCGCCGCGCAGGCGCACCATCGGCATGGTCAGCGGATGAACGACGTTGTAGAAGCCATCGAGCCCGGTTTCGATCACGATGTCCCAGTCCTCGTCGGACAGCGCCGGAAACGCGCCATCCCGCGTCACGCCCGCATTGCAGACGATCCCGTAGTACGCGCCGTTCGCTTCGACGTCGGCCTCCAGTTCAGCCCGGCACGCCGCGCGGTCGCGCACGTCGAACTGCAGCACGCCGGCCGTGCCGCCCTGCGCGCGAATCGTCGCGACGACCGCTTCCGCTTCGTCGCGGCCGGTGCGGCAATGCACCGTCACGGCGAAACCGTCGGACGCCATGCGCAGTGCCACGGCGCGGCCGATGCCGCGGCTCGCCCCTGTCACGAGAACTCGCCGAGTCATGAGTTGAAGCTCCCTTCGATAAAAGATTGAAAATCGTTCGGTTGGTACACCTTGACGACGGCTTCCGCGCAACATGTGCCGTCGGCATGAATCGCGCACTCGTACGCGCCGTGCCCCTCGTCGCCGCGCAGCAGTTCCCGCGCGACGATGCGCAGCGTCGTCTCCGCGGCGAACGCGGTGCGATGCGCGACATAGCGGTTCGCACCGAGCAACACGCCCGGCTTCGCGCGGCCGCCCGCATGCGCGGCGAGCAGGCCGACATGCGCGGCGATCGCCTGCGCCATCAGCTCGATGCCGATCCATGCCGGCATCGCACCGTTGCCGTCGGCGTACCACGCATCGCGTCGCGCGCGTGCGCTCGCCTCGATACCGGTTTCCGAGCAGCGCTCGATTGCGTCGAGCAACAGCATCGTGCCGCGATGCGGCAACACGTCCCGCACGTTGCCGACGGGAATATCCGCGCCGCCGTGCAGCGCGTCGATCAAGGGTCCGGCATCCATGTCAGGTTCCCAGAATCAGGCTGGCATTGCTGCCGCCGAAAGCGAACGAATTGCTCATCACGTAACGTCCCGTTGCGTCGCCGGCCAGACGGCGCTCGCCGACGACGAGGTCGAGTTCCGGCAGCGCNCGCGCGCCAGCGTCAGCCAGCCGAAGCCGAGTTCGGTCGCGCCCGCCGCGCCGAGCATGTGCCCCGTCAGCGGCTTGGTGCCGCTCGCCGGCACGCCGTGCGGAAACACGCGCGCCGTCACGTTCGCTTCCATCTCGTCGTTCAGGCGCGTCGCCGTCGCATGCAGATTCACGTAGCCGATCGCGGACGAACCCACGCCGGCATCCGCGAGCGCGGCACGCAGCGCGTCCTCGGCGCCGTATCCCGCCGGGTCCGGCGCCGAGATGTGATGCGCATCGCTCGACTCGCCGACGCCGGCCAGGCGGACCGCCGCTTCGTCGCGACTCATCACGAACAGCGCGGCGCCTTCGCCGATGGTGATGCCGCTGCGGTTCCGGCTCAGCGGATTGGTCCGGCCCGGGCTGACCGATTCGAGCGACGCGAAACCCTGCAGCGTCAGCTCGCACAGCGAATCCGCACCGCCGACCACGACCGCGTCGCACAGCTTCAGCCGCAGCAGGCGGCGTGCCGCCGCGAACGCCTTCGCGCTCGACGTGCAGGCCGTCGACAGCGTGTAGGCCGGCCCGCCGACACCCAGCACCGCACGCACGAACGGTGCCGCCGTGCCGATTTCCATCTGCCGATAATCGAACCCGGCGGGCAGCGCGCCGGTCGCGGCACGCTGCGCGAGCGCCTGCTCCGCGGCCTGGATCCCGGACGTGCTCGTGCCGATCACGACGCCGACCCGGCGCGGGCCATGACGCGCGATCGCCGCGTCGACGACGGATCCGATCTGCGCCAGCGCGGCGAGCAACAGCCGATTGTTCCGGCAGTCGAAATGCGCGAGCGCGGCAGGCGGCGCGAGGTCGAGCGCCGATCGCACGCACCCGACCCAGCCGCCGCCGGCACCATCGGCACGCGGCGCCATGCCCGGTGCGACGCCGCTGCGCATGGCGTCGACGATCTCGTCGGTCGTCGCGCCAAGCGCGTTGATCATGCCGGGCGCGGACAGGTAGACCGGCGTCTGTTTCGCATTCATGCGCGACACTCCTTCGCGGATGGCGTGGCGAGCGGCGCGAACAGCACCGACAAGACGATGCCCATCGCGAGGGTCGTGCCGAAGCTGCGCAGCGCCGGCATCGCGCTCGCGCCGAGCATGCCGAACGACAGCAACGTCGTGGCCGCCGACAGCAGCACGCCGGTCCACACTGCGCCGATCCCGGCCGGGTCGCGCAGGCATCCTTCACGGAGGAACACCGCGTAATTGGCGCCCACGCCGAGCACCAGCATCAGGGCCAGCCAGTTGAACAGCGTGAGCGGCACCCGCGCATAGCCGAACGCGGCCAGCGTCAACACGATGGCGAACACGACCGGCAACGTGGTCGCGATGCCGCCGCGCATGCCGTATCGCCACATCAGCAGTGCGGCGACCACGATCAATGCACCGATCAGCCACAGGCCGCTGTCGACCCGATAGGCCCCGAACAGGCGCGATACGCTCGCGGCCTTGTCAACCCACGACACGCCCGGCAGCGTGCGCGCGAGGGCCGCGAACGTCGCCGCGTTCGTCGCATCGACCCGCTCCGGAATCGCGAGTGCCGCATCGACGGGACCGGCGCCGCCGTCCACGCGCCCGAGCCACAGATGCCGGAACGGCGCCGACCAGCGCGCCGCCAGCCAGGTGTCGACCGACAGCGTCGTCGGCGCATGGCGGGAAAACGCCTGAATCCATGCGTCGGCAACGTCGTCGCGGAAACCCGCCTTCGTGAGCGTCTCGCGCAGCGCGGCGACATCGGCAAACACGTGCGTGTCGAGCACGGCGCGGTCATAGGCCTGCTGCTTCGCCGACGGCACGAACGTCGCGATCGACTGCACGCGGCCCGCCTGCTGCCGACCGAGCGCCCCGACGAGCGCCTCCGAGCGCTCGAGCACCTGTTCCTGCGACGCACCCTGGATGACGAAGAACTGCGCCGTGTTCGCCAGTCCGACCGCCGCCCGGATATTGCCTTCCTGTCGGGCAAGACTCGCATCGCGCTCGACCAGCAGATGAATGTCGTCGTCGCTCGTCAGGCGTGCCCAGCCCGGAATCGCAACCAGCGCGACGAGCACGGCGGCGGCCACCGCGCGCCGGCCGGCGAGCAGCGCCTGCCATCCGCGCAGCAGCCGGGCAGCGCCCGAGAAAACGCCGGACGGGACGCGCCGGGGCACTTGCGTCAACCTGAGCGGCAGGAATCCGGTGACGGCGGCAAACGCGCAGACGATCCCGACGATCGCAAAGCATGCGATCTGTTTCAGCGCCGGAAACGGCACCCACATCAGGATCGCGTAGCCCAGCAGACTGGTCGCCAGCGCGACCGCCAGCGCCGGCCGGACCGCCGCCGCGCCGCGCCGCGCGTCCCATTGCCGCCCCGCAGACAAATACGCGACGAAGTACTGGATCGAATAATCGACGGCCTCGCCGATCAGGCTCACGCCGAATACCAGCGTCAGCAGGTGCAGCTTGCCGAACACGAGCAGCGTCGCCGCCAGCGCGCAGACGATGCCGAAAGCCGTCGAGGCAAACGCCAGCACCAGCAGGCGCGGCGAACGAAATACGCTCATCAGCAGCAGCGCGATGCCGGCCAGCGACACCGCGCCGATCACGTGCACGTCGCGCTCGGCACTGGCACGCGCCGCTTCCGCATAAAACACCGCGCCGGCCCGGTCGACGCGAACGCCGCGGAAGTCGGCCGCGAGCGCACGCTCCGCATCGGCCGTCGCGACACGCACCGCGTGCTGGACCTTCGATTCATAGGCCGAGCCCGGCAGCGACGTCATCACGAGCACGCCGGTTGCGCCGCCGCGATGCGACACCAGCATCCCGTCCTCGAGCGACAGGTTCGATGCCGCGAGCGGCAGTTCGCCGAGCCAGTGCTGCAGCCAGCCGAACGGATCGTCGGCCACGGCCGTCTGCAAGCCGTCGACGGGCGGCGCATAGAGCCGCCGGACCAGCTGTGCGCCGAGCGCGGCATCGCCCTGTTCGAGCGACCTGCGATCCTCGGCCGTCAGCAACCCGAAACGGGCCGGCAGGTAGGTTGCCGCGATCTGCGACAGGTCGAACGGCGGCACCTCGACCGTCACCGAACGGAAGGCACCGCTCGCGTCGAGCCGCGCACCGAACTGCTTTGCCGCAGCCTTCGCGCGGGCGGCATCCGGATCGGTCACCAGGTAGACGGTGCGATTGCCGAGCGCATCGCCGAGCAGGTCGACGGCCCGTTCGGCAACCGGATTGGCTTCGGTGGCCGGCAGCAACGCGAGCAGGTTCGTCTGCAGCGGCGCCGGCCCGCTGAAGCGCCACACGCTGTACGCGAGCGCGACCAGCGCGACGAGCAGCCATGCCGCGCACAGCATGCGCCGCCGGGTGCGCTCGCCCGAGGTGCCGATCACGTCGCGGGCCATATTCATTAGCGCGCCTCCAGCCACGCGCGCTCGGCCGGCGCAGGCGCGTCGACCGGGGTCGGCCGCGCAAACTCCAGCGCGGTCACGTTGCCGTTGGCGAACGTCATGTCGAGCCGGCCGAGATACATGCCGCCGCTCATTTCGAGCACGCGGACGGCCTGCGCGAGCTGCGGCTGATTCGGCCGCAACACCATCCGCCACCGCTCCGGCGTGCCGCTCGCCTCGACGTCGAACTGCGCGTACAACGCCGACAGGTCGCCGCCGAGCATGTCGCGCATCATCCGCGATACCTGCGCGACGCCCCGGCTGCCACTGCGGGACGCGACGAGTTGTCCGTCCGTGCCGGCTTCGCGCACGCCGCCGTCGGTGATCACGTAAGTCGCCTTGTACGGCGTGTCGATGCGCCAGATGACGCCCGACTTGCGATCGAACAGCATCGATCCGGTACTGACGAGCGGCTGCTTCATCGCCGCCAGTGTCTGGGTCTGCCGAAAATCCGCGCGAATCGCGCCGACCCGCGCGAGCCGCGCCGCGATGTCGGCCACGAGTGCGGCGTTCGCCGGCCGGGGCGCCGCTGCGGCCGCGGCCGGCACCGGGGCGGCCGTCGCGGCGCCGCCGGCGAGCGTCATGCAGGCCGCGAGCATCGTGGCCGCCATTCTTCCGGTGTGCGAAATCAGGCCCATTGCGCATGCACCCTTTCGATCAGCGCCGGCGGCGACACGAACTGCAGTTCGCGCGTCGTCGCGTCGACAGCCAGTTGCGTCGTATAACCCTTCGTCAAGCGCTCGCCGGAGGCCGCGTCGACGATGTCGTAACCGATCTTCAGCCGGTTCTCGAATTCGAGCAGCGTGGCGCGCACGTCGAGCCGCTGGCCGTAAAGCGCCGGGCGAACGTACTTCAGATGGACCTCCACGACCGGCCACATGTAACCCGACGCCAGCATCGCCGGATAGTCGTAATCGATCATGCGCAGCAATGCCGCGCGACTGCTTTCGAAGTACTTCAGATAATGGCCGTGCCAGCAGACGTTCATGGCATCGACATCATGAAACTGGACCTCGACGCGAGCCGTCGCGCTCAGCGGCGCACGAGCCGCGTTCATGCGGCCTCCCCGTGCAGGAGGCCACCGGATGCGCCGCCGATCGGTTCGCATGCGGCCAGGCGCGCGGTCAGCGCGCGCAGCTCCGCTTCGAGCGGGCGATCCTCGACCACCAGCGGCGATTGACGACCGATGTCGTCGATGAACGCGCGCAGCGCAGGCGACAGCTGGGCCCGCGGATCGTCGCGCAGTCGCAGACGGACGGCCTGCACGGTCGCGAGCACATGCGCGGCGGCGACCTGTTCGGTCAACGCCAGCACGCGCAGGCAATCGCGCGCGGCGATCGTGCCCATGCTGACCTTGTCCTGATTGTGCGACTCCGTCGAGCGCGAGAACACGCTCGCCGGCATCGTGTGCTTCAGCGCCTCCGCCGTCCACGCGGAAGACGAGATCTGCACGGCCTTGAACCCGTGATTGATCGCCGCCCGTTCCGGGGCCGCGCCCGTCAGGTTGCGCGGCAGTCCGTTGCTGAACTTGTCGTCGACCAGCAGCGCAAGCTGGCGATCCATCAGGTCCGCGAGGTTGGCCACCGCCGTCTTCAGCGCATCCATCGTGAACGCGATATGGCCGCCGTAGAAGTTGCCGCCGTGCAGCACGCACCCTTCGTCCGGATCGATCAGCGGATTGTCGTTCGCGCTGTTCAGCTCGTTCTCGATATCGCGGCGCATCCACGACAGCGCGTCGCGCGCCACGCCGATCACGTGCGGCGCGCACCGCACCGAATAGCGATCCTGCAGGCGACGCCCGGGCAATTCATCGCGCCCGGCCAGGTCGGCGCGAATCCAGGCGGCCGCCTCCGCCTGCCCCGCATGCGGCTTCGCCTCGAACAGGCGCGCATCGAAGTGTCCCGCTCGCCCGTCGAGGGCGACGGTCGTCAATGCCGTCAGGCGCGTCGCGATCCGCGTCAGGTGATCGGCGCGCGCAAACGCGAGACAGGCCAGCCCCGTCATGACCGCCGTGCCGTTCATCAGTGCGAGCCCTTCCTTCGGCGCGAGCGTCAACGGCACGCGATCGATCGCATCCCATACGTCCCGCGCGTTCCGTTCGTCGCCCTCGAACACCACGGTGCGCTCGCCGACCAGCGCCGCGGCGACATAGGACAGCGGTGTCAGGTCGCCGCTTGCGCCGACCGACCCTTCCGACGGAATGCGCGGCAGGATGCGGTGATTCACCAGGTCGGCCAGCCGTTCGAGCAACGTGAACCGCACCCCCGAGTAGCCGAAGGCCAGCGAGTTGAGCCGTGCGACGATGATGGATAACGTTTGCGTCGCGTCGAACCAGTCGCCCATCCCGCATCCGTGATAACGGGTCAGCTGCAGCGGCAGCGCTTCGACGAGCGACGGCGGCACCTCGACCACGCAGGCATCGCCGTATCCGGTCGTGACACCGTACAGCGTGCCGCCATGCGCGAGATAGTCGCGCAGCCAGGTTGCGCCGCGCTCGATCCTCGCGCGCCATTCGGCGCCGTCATTCAATGCAAGCGGCGCGCCGTCGCGGGCAATCGCGACGACGTCCTCGATCGTCAGATGCCGGCCGCCGATCACGACGGCCGGCCGGTTCGCGTTCGTGTCGCCGTCCGCGGTTGCCGCGACGTCGTTCATGTCATGCTCCGCCACGCGGACCTCCATCGGGCCGCGCCCAGAAATCGAAGAAGTTGAACCATTGATAAGGTGCCTTGCCGCAATAGTGTTCGAGCCGCGCGGCATAGCGCTGCGCCCATGCCGCGACGTGTGCGGCGCGCTCGCGCCGCGGCAGCGCGATCCGCTCGGCGAACGGCTCGAAATAGAGCCGGTAGCCGCGCGACTCCTTCAGGCAGAAGAACAGGTAGACCGGGCAGCCGAGCGCGTGGGCGAGGATGTACGGACCCTGTGCGAACGGGGCCGTCGCGTCGAGAAAACGCGCGTCGACCGTCTTGCCGGAATCGTGCGGCGGCACGCGGTCGCCGACGATCACGAGCAGTTCGCCCGCGTCGATGCGCGACTGCATCATCATCGCCGTATCCGGCCCGAAGTCCGACACCTCGACGAGCTGCTTGCCGAATGCCTGGTTGACGCCGGCCAGCAGGCCCGTAAAGCGCTTCGCATGTTCGGTGTAGACGATCGCCGTCACCTTCGTGTGCGCATCGCGCAGCGCGAGCGCCCGCGTCATCTCCAGATTGCCCAGATGCGCGCCGATCACGAGCGCGCCGCGCCCGCTCGACGCGAGCGCATCGAACGCGGACGCGTCGTCGAAACGCACGTCGAGTTCGTCGAGGCGGCCGGACCATGCGACGAACTTGTCGAATCCCGCCTGCGCGAAGGCCAGCATGTGCCGGTAGGCACTGCGCCATCCCGGCTTCGGCACGGCCGCGGCCTGCGCGTCGCGCAGTCGCGCGAGATACGCATGCGACGCGGTGCGCGCCGAGCGATTCGTCAGCACGAAATAGCCGACGATCGGATACAGCCAGAACGATGTAAAGCCCTTGCCGAACCAGCGGCAGCTGAGGGCCAGCAACGCCATGCCGATCCGGCTGCCGCGTTCCGGCATGCGCCACCATGCGCGCGTGCGCTCCGTCGGCGCCGCGCCGCGCCGTCCGATGACCCGGCGGGTCAGCAGCATCGGCGCGCGCGCGAGCATCCCCGCGACGAGCCGCGTATGACTCGCGCTGATGCGCACGTTGTCGCGCCACACGTCGAAATGCGACACGCCGTCGGTCGGGTAGATCACGCGCGTCGGAATCGTCCTGAACGCCAGGCCGCGCCAGTGCAGCCGGACCAGGATTTCGCTGTCGAACGCCATCCGCGTCGGCAGCGCTACCGCGTCGATCAGTTCGCAGACGGCGTCGACCGGATAGAGACGAAACCCGCACATCGCATCGGGAATGTCGAGCGACAGCGTTTCGACCCAGACCCATGCATGCGTGAGGTAGCGGCCGTACAGGCGCGCCTTCGGCACGCTGTCGTCGAAACGCGGCCGACCGAGAATCACGGCATCCGGCTCGGCCTGCGCGGCCGCCACGAACTTCGGCACGTCGGCGGCGTCGTGCTGGCCATCGGCGTCGATCTGGATCGCATGCCGATACCCACGCGCGCGTGCGGCGCGCAAGCCTTCCATGACCGCCGCGCCCTTGCCGGCGTTGACGGGCAACCGCAGCAGCGTCACGGCGTTTGCATACCGCGCCGCCTGCGTGGCCAGCTCCTGTTGCGTCGGCTCGTCGCTGCCGTCGTCGACCACGAGGATCGGCAGGTCGTGCACGGCAAGGCGCGCCAGCGTGCCGCCGATCGCCGCGCGATGGTTATAGATCGGAATGACGATGCAGGTATCGCTCATCACGCCGCCGCGCCGTAGACCAGCACGCCGGACGTGCATTCGCGTCCAGCGCAGCGGAACGTGAAACGCGCGCAGCCGCGTACCGGGTCATGCGCGATACGCAGCGCCAGCACCGCACCCGGCGGCACCGGTGCCTTGAATTTCAGGTGTTCGATGCAACGGATGTCGCGCGCGGCCGGCATCTCGCGGCCGGCAAGACGCGCGGCCCAGTCGATTTGCACGACCCCGGGCAGGATCGGCAGCCCCGGAAAATGCCCTTCAAAATGCGCGAGCGCGGCCGGCACGCGCAGCTCGTAATGCAGCGCGTCGTCGCTGCGCCATGACGCGAGCAGTTCGAAACCTTCCGGCGTGGCCGTGAAGGCGGCCGTCAGCGCGGCGGCCGGCAGTTTGCCGCGCGCATCGAACGGCATCGCATGCCGGAATCGCCAGTAGCGCGGCAATGCGGCCGCGTCGACATAATCGCCGAGCGCATGCCGCAAGGTCGTGGCAACGGCCACCCGTCCGTCCGCGACCAGCGCGTCGCGCCCCGCCGCGGTCAGGACCGCGACGACGCCCACGTGCGTGCGCGTCGTGCCGTCGACCACCACGGCCGCCGCCTGTTCGACGTATGCGTGCGCGAGCAGCCGCGCCTCGAGTTCCGGCAGCGAAACCCGCTTGCCGTCGAGCTTGACGACGCGATCGCGCCGGCCCGCGAGTACGAAGCGACCGTGCGCGTCGAACCGGGCGGTGTCGTCGGTGCGATGCCAGCGATCGTGACCGAGATGGGCCGAGCGAACACCCAGCACGCCGTCGTCGTCGCAGCGCACGTCGACGCCCGTCAGCGGCTGCCATGCGGACGAGACATCCTGACGCCGCCACGCGATGCCGCCGGTTTCGGTACTGCCGAAGATCTCGAGCGGTGCCGCGCCGAACGCGCTCGCATAGGCCGACGCCGCATCGGCCGACAGCGGGCCGCCCGACGAAAAGAACGCGCACGGCGCGGGCGCGTGCATCGGAAAGCCGGGCAATGCCGGCCAGCGCATCAGCTGCGATGGCGTGGAAACCACCACACCGCCTCCGTATTCGGCCAGCCGCTGCTGGAGTTGCAGTGGCTCGAGCACCGTCGTCCGGTCGAATGCCCGGCCGGCCGCCAGCGGCCACAGAATCCTGAACAGCAGCCCGTAGATATGGTGATGCGGCACGCTCGACAGCGTCACGGCCGCACCGACCTGGCCGGCCCATTCGCGCTGCAGCGTGCGCACTTCGGCATCGAACTGCGCGAGCGACTTGCGCACGGGCTTCGCGGTGCCGCTGCTGCCCGACGTGTAAAGCGTCACCGCGGCAGCCGCGTCGATCGGGCGGGCGGCGACGGTCGATTCGCGTTCCGTGTCGCGCACGCACGCGGCCAGTGCCGGTGCATCCAGCATCAGGTCGTAGGCATGCGCGAGGTCGCCGAGATAACCGGGCGCGTTGCTGGCCGGCATCACGATTTCCGCGTGCGCCGCCGCCACCGCGAAGAACGCGCACGCGAACGCGTACGGATCGTCCGTGCAGATCGCCACCCGTCGCGCACCGCTCGCCACGACCGCCTGCGCAATCGCGTCCGCGCGCGCCTGCAGATCGCCGAGCGTCAGCACGTCGGCGCCATCCCGGCAGACCGCCACGCCGCGATCCGCTTCGGCACCCAGCATGTCGTGCAGCGCGATCATGCGACCCCTGCCCGTTTCTGCCTGGCGGCGATGAAGACGCTGCGCCACAGCCACTCGCCCGCGAGCAACGCGCCGATCAGCACGTAGGCGATCAGCCCGTTGTAAAGCGCCCATGCCGCACTGCTCCAGCACAGCGCCGTATAGACCGAGAAGCCGCCGTTCGCGATGAAGAACGCGCACCACACCTGGGTGACACGCCGCGTGTACCGGACGATTTCCGGGCTCGGCTCGGGATGGGTCAGCCGTGCGAATTTCTCGACCATGGTCGGACCGCCCCGCAGCGTCGCGCCGAACGCGACCAGCAGGCCGGCACTCACGCATGCGGGATAGAGACGAAGAAGCCGTGCGCTATCGGTCATGGCAATCGCGACGGACATCGCGGTCAAGGCGCCGGCCACGCACCAGTCGAGCGTCGTGAGCCGTTTGAGCGCCTGCGCCAGCGGGCCCTTGCCGATCGTGCGCTGCAGCCACAGCAACGCAACCAGCAGGCAACCGACATAGCGCGGCGACAGGCTTTGCCACGCGAACAGGATGACGAGCGGATAGGCCACGCGCAGCGCCGCCCTGGCCGCGACGCCTGCCCAGCGCGGCAAGCCGGTGCCGGTGGTCGCCCGCATGCCCGTCACCGCCGTCGTCACGCGCGCGCGAGCAGCGTGTGGACCGCGGCAATCACGTCGCCGACGGTCCGCACGGACTTGAACTCTTCGGGCTTGATGCGCTTGCCCGTCATTTCCTGCAGCTTGATGGCAAGATCGACCGCGTCGATGCTGTCCAGGTCGAGCGCTTCGAACAGGTGCGTGTCGGGTGTCACGCGCTCCGGCTCGATCGCGAAATTCTCTTGAAAGATGGCGCGGATGCGCTCCAGGATTTCTGCGTCGGTCACGAATGACTCCCTTTTTCCAGCACGGTTTCTTGCGAGGCCTGATGAGATTGCTGGTCGGCGATGAAAGCCGCCAACGTGTTGATCGAGCGGAAATGCGCCTTCGTGCCCGCGTCGTTCGCGGCGATCGTCAGCTGAAACTTCTTGCGCAGCATGATGCCGACTTCCAGCGCATCGACGGAATCGAGCCCGATCCCGTCGGTCGAGAACAGCGGCGCATCGTCGTCGATATCGTCGGCCGTCATGTCGCTGAGATCGAGCATCTCGATCAGAAGCTGCTTAATTTGCAGTTTTAAAGTATCCATGCTGAAACAGGCTTTGAGTAATGTGCACTTCCACTTCGCGGGCAATGCTGCGAGCGGCAATCGAGGGCGACGTCATGCTCGACGCCAGCCGGTTCAGGTCCATCGGCTCGAGCACGTCGATCCGCATGCGAAACGCACGAGTCGGCACGTGATACCAGCGCAGGGTCTTGGTGAATACCGGCGGATCGCAGTCGATCAGGACCGGCTGGATCCGGCTGCGCGACTGCAGCGCCATATGCGCGAAGCCGCGCGAAAACGCATGCAGACGATTGCCGCCGGGGCTGCGCGTGCCTTCCGGGAAAATGATCATCGTGTAGCCCGCCGCCAGTTGTCGTGCGCCGGCCTCGACGAGATCGACGGCATCCGCATTGCTCACGTACTCGGCGGCACGGACGATGCCCCAGAAACAGGGGTTGCCCCAGTGACTGCGCTTGACGACGCAGCATGCCTTCGGCGTCAGCGACAGCAGCACCATCACGTCGAGCCAGGTCGGGTGGTTGGCGACCACGATGGCCGGGCCGTCCTGGGCGAGACGGTCGACCCCGCTCAGCTCGAGCCGCATCACGCCGATACGCTGCAGCAACGCGACCAGCGCGCGGAAGAAATAATGAATGACCAGCGTCACGCCCCGCTGGCGCGAGCGCCGATGCGGCCATAGTCCGCCGACGACGATCGCCAGCAACGAGAACACCGATCCGCACAGCGCGAAACAGGCCAGGCTCGCACCGGTCGCGAACAGGCGCCAGCCGTAGTCAAGCCGCGCGATCATGCCAGCTCCATCGCCAGGCGGCGTGTGGACCGCGCCACGACGCCGTTGCGCGCGCCGACAGGCAACGCAGCACCGCCGCGCGTTGCGTACCGGCCGCATCACCGGCGGCCCGCGCGGCGTCGGCGGCGTCCACCGCCCCCTCTGCCGTCATTTCGCAGGTCAGATGGCCGGCCGGCTCATCGGCGCCAAGCAGAATGGCCAGCCCGATGCTCTCCGGGTCGTCATCGATATCGCCGTAAACGGGATCGGCCGGCTCGTGCGCATAGACGAGCAACACCGGCGAGGCCGGCGACGTTTCGTATTGGGAATAAGCTTCGAGCAGCGCGTAGCCGAGGGTTTCATGCCCGGCCGCAATGGCGGTCGCGGCCGATCGGTCGCGCCTGGCGATGCCGAATATGCCCGTCACCGCATTGAGGACCGAGAGACTGAAGGCCGTCGGCGAGACCGGTTCCGCCGCGCCGATGTCGGCGAGAATGCCGGTGGTACGCACCAGCTCACCGTGGCGCGACGCGAATACCATGCGCACCGGATTCTCCGATCCGGCGCAATCGCAGGCTGCCTGAAGCGCGAGCCGCGACAGCCGGCTCAGGCGGCGTCGCACCATCGGATCGAGGGCTTCGACGCCCGGCACCCCCGCGGTCGAAATCGACGTCCATCTGGCGATTGGCATGGTCCAATGCAAATCGGCCATTGTTGTTCTCGTTGAGGTGATTTCTCTTAAGTGTTTTTATATCGCCCCGCCCTGTATCGGGCAGTCGCGCTCCGCTTTCCATGAATCCCGCCCGTCTCGCGCATTGACCGCCGGGCTCGCGCCGTCCACTCACCGCTTTCCGCCAGGGTCGGGCAGAAAGGGGGAAATCGTCAGGTTTGCGAAGCCGGCGCCCGGATTATCAATCGCTGCGATTGGTAGGCGGCATCATGGTGCGGCGGAACTGTAACAGGGCTGTTACAAAAGATCAACGCCACTGCGGGGGTACCTCTTTCGATATTTAACCATTGGCCATTTTTCGGAAAACCGAATGCATCGTCGGTTATCGCGACAATGCCCGCCCCGCCTGCCCTGCGTCGATCCTGCACCGAAATGGCTCATAATGCGCTCGATGCAGAATCCCCGGTTTCCCGTTCAATGAGTTATTCACTCGCCACGACCTACACCCGCGAACTCGAGATCCGCAAGAGCCGCTTCATCGCGTTTGCGATCCCCGTGGAAGATCGCGATGCCGCGATGCACGCGCTGCAGCACCTGCGCGACGCGCATCCGGCGGCCACCCACGTCTGCTGGGCGCTGCTCGCCGGCGGCCAGTCGGGCATGTCGGACGACGGCGAACCGTCGGGCACCGCCGGCCGGCCGATCCTCGAAGTGCTGCGCCATCACGACCTCGACGGCGTGCTCGGCGCCGTCGTCCGCTACTACGGCGGCGTGAAGCTGGGTGCGGGCGGCCTGGTGCGTGCCTATACGGACGCGATCGCGTCGACCCTGCTCGATGCCGAGCGCGTCGAGCGCATTCGCCACACCCGCTTCGCGATCGAAATCGGGTACCCCGACGAAGCCCGCGTGCGGCGCTGGATCGAACAGGCCGGTTACGAACTGGTGGACAGCGCTTACGGGATGACCGTGAAGCTCGTGATCAAGCTGCCCGAAACCGCCGAGGCGGCGGCGAAAACCACGCTGTTCGACCTGACCCAGGGGCGCTCGGGCTTCCCCGACCTGTAACGAACGGGCGATCGCTCGCCGATCGAGATCACGCTTCGTACAGATTGCCGTGAAAATTCAGATACGTCCGATGGAAAAACCGCGTCCCGGTATCTAACCTTCCTGCGTCCCGGCTCGGCGCGTCGCCAACGGCCGTCCGGACAGTACCGAGGCAGCACGCCACGGCCGGGCGTGCAGACACGCGGCACCACGCCGCATCGCCGACAATCAGAAATCAGAATTCAGCTACGGGGATATCGGACGCATGCAACTGCACAAACTGCAAGCCCAGCTTGCGGAACTCGATCGACGCATCCGGGCGGCGCAGCGCCGCGAACGCAACGCGGTACTGGAGGAGGTCCGCCAGCTCGTGACGAACTATGCGCTGACCGCGCGGGAAGTCTTTGGGCAGGGCTACAATGATCGCGCGAAGCTGTTCACGACCGGCGCGAAATATCGCGATCCGGAAACGGGCGCCACCTGGAGCGGGCGCGGTCGCGCGCCCGCGTGGATCGCCGGCCGCGACCGCACCGCGTTCCTGATCCGGGCGTAACGCGCGCGGCGTTGCTCGGCGCGGCCGTTCGGCAAAGGCGGCAGGGGCAGCCGGGGCGGCCGGCCCCGCGCCTCAACCTGAACCGCTCAATAGGTGTCCGGGACGATCATGTCGTCCGGCACCGGGCGGCGAATGTAGTCCTCGTGATGCTCGCGCTGCGGCAGATCGATCGTCGGGCGCGGTACCTCGTGGTACGGCACCTGGGTCAGCAGATGGTGGATGCAGTTCAGCCGCGCGCGCTTCTTGTCGACCGCCTGCACGACCCACCACGGCGCCTCGGGGATATGCGTGCGCTGCAGCATTTCTTCCTTCGCGGCCGTATAGGCCTCCCAGCGCCGGCGGCTTTCGAGATCCATCGGGCTCAGCTTCCACTGCTTGAGCGGATCCTCGATCCGGCTCTGGAAGCGCAGTTCCTGCTCGTGATCGGTGATCGAGAACCAGTACTTGACGATCTGGATCCCGCTGCGCGCGAGCATCTTCTCGAACTCCGGTACCGAGCGGAAGAACTCCTCGTATTCGTCGTCGGAGCAGAAATTCATCACGCGCTCGACACCCGCGCGGTTGTACCAGCTGCGGTCGAACAGCACGATCTCCCCACCGGCCGGCAAATGCGCGACGTAGCGCTGGAAATACCATTGCGTGCGCTCGCGGTTGTTCGGCGCGGGCAGCGCCGCCACGCGGCACACGCGCGGGTTCAGGCGCTGCGTGATGCGCTTGATCGCGCCGCCCTTGCCGGCCGCGTCGCGCCCCTCGAAAATCACGACGAGCCGGTGCCCGGTGCTCACGACCCAGTCCTGCAGCTTCACGAGTTCGCCCTGCAGCCGGAACAGCTCGCGGAAATACGCCTTGCGCGCTTCGCGGCGCTCCGGCGAGAACAGCAGATCCTCGCCGTCGTCGAAGCGGCGGTCGTCGAGTTCCATTTCGAGCTCTTCGTCGTATGCGTCGACGAGGTCCTCCTCGAAACGTCGCTGGCGTGCCTCGCGCGACGTCGTATCGGTCAGGTTGTCGGTCTCGGTGCGGGTATCGTTGTCGCCCATGGGGCCTCCTTCCTTCGGTTGACGCAGTCAAACGCCTCCATTATCCCCGTGTCGCGCGTCAAATTGATGAAAAAGGGGCTGACCGGCCCGTCAGAAGCGGAACCGGGGCAGCACGCTCTCCAGCACGGGGGGGTGCGGAGAGGTCGAAGGGATCGGACGCCAGCGTCCGGTTCGGCTGGCCGGATCGTGCCGGCGCTGCCGCTGCCGCTGCTGATCTGCCGATCTGCTGACGCTGTGACGCAACCGCTCGACGCCACCGCCCCATGAAAAATGCCGGGCGTGTGCCCGGCATCGATCGCCGCCGACGCGACCGCCGCGGCGGTCGCGCATCCGGCCTGCTCCATCACCGAATGATTCGCGTGACCCCGCGCCCGCGCGGATCCGCCATCGCCTCCGGCGCCCTGCCGTCGATCTTGATCACCTGGATGTCGCCGCTGAAATCCTGCCCCTTCAGCGTGTAGCCGCGTTCCTCGAGCTGCTTCGCGAGTTCGCCCTCGATCGGGTGGTACGGCTCCCAGAAGATCGTGTTCGGCGGCAGCAGCTGATGGTGGAAACGCATCGCGCCGACGGCCTCCTTCAACGGCATCCTGAAGTCGTAGATGTTGTTGATCACCTGGAAGATCGACGTGAAGATCCGCGAGCCGCCCGGCGTGCCGATCACGAGCGACACCTTGCCGTCCTTCGTCAGGATCGTCGGCGACATCGACGACAGCGGACGCTTCTTCGGCTCGATCGCGTTCGCGTCGCTGCCGACCACGCCGAACATGTTCGCGACGCCCGGCTTCGCGGAGAAGTCGTCCATCTCGTCGTTCAGCACGATCCCGGTGCCGTCGGCGATCACGCCCGAACCGAAATAGCCGTTGATCGTGTACGTGTTCGACACCGCGTTGCCCCACTTGTCGACGACCGAGAAGTGCGTCGTTTCGGCCTTCTCCGGCATCGACGTGCCGAGGCCCGGCTGCACGCTCTTCGTATCGGACGGCGCTTTCGGGTTGACCTCGGCCGCGCGCTTCGCGATGTACGCGTCGTCGGTCAGCTGCGCGATCGGCACCTTGTAGAAATCGGGATCGCCGAGATACTGCGCACGATCGGCGAACACGCGCTTCTCGATTTCCGCGACGAGGTGGATGTACTGCGGCGAGTTGAGCTTCACGCCCTCGAAGTCCTGCTTGAGGTCGGCCTTCATCTTCAGCAGCTGAACGAGGCCGATGCCACCCGAACTCGGAGGCGGCGCGGTGATCACGTCGTAGCCGTTCCACTTCGCCTGCACCGGCTGGCGCCACACCGCGCGATACTGCGCGAGATCCTCGGTGGTGATCAGCCCGTTGCCGTCGCCCGTCTTCATCGAAGCGGCGATCAGCTCGGCCGTCTTGCCCTTGTAGAAGCCTTCCGCGCCGCCGTTCGAGATGCGTGTCAGCACGTCGGCGAGATCGGGCTGCTTGAAGTTCACACCCGCCTTCAGCCCGGAGAAATACTTGTCGAAGTTGGTCTTGCCGCCGAACTCCTTCGATGCATCGACACCGCGCTGCGCGAGTTGTTCGTCGACGACGAAGCCATCGCGCGCATAGTGGATCGCCGGCGCGAGCACCTGCTTCCATTTCAGCTTGCCGAAGCGCTTCTGCGCTTCCCACATGCCCGCGACCGTGCCCGGCACGCCGACCGCGCGCGGACCGTACAGGCTCATGCCCTTGACGACGTTGCCGTCCTTGTCGAGATACATGTCCTTCGTCGCGGCGAGCGGCGCGCGCTCGCGGTAGTCGATGAAGTACGGCTTGCCGTCCTTGTAGATCGTCATGAAGCCGCCACCGCCGATGTTGCCGGCCTCCGGATACGTGACGGCGAGCGTAAACGCGATCGCGACAGCCGCATCGATCGCGTTGCCGCCTTCCTTGAAGATCCGCTCCGCGGCATCGGCACTGTACTTGTCGGCAACCGCGACCGCCGAGCTCGTCAGGACGGCCGGCTGCGGCCCCTTCGCATAAGCCGGCGCATTCGGCAGGAAACCGACGCCGGCCACCGTCGCGAGCACGACGGCGGATGTTTTGAAGCGATTCAGCGTAGTCATTGCATGTCCCCCATGTGGATCTCCTTCAGGCAGGAAAGGCGCCTGATCCGCTGATGACCGCTGGCGCACCGACGGCCAACCGCGGCTTCGTAGTATAGGGGGACAAAAAGGGTCGAACACGCGACGCACGACGCACGCGTGCAATTTGTGCGCGGCCAGTCGCACAACCGGTAGCAACGGGCGCACATCGGCCGAAGTTGCATGCCCCGCTCGTCATCGCTCGATGCACAAATCCGAAAGTTGCAAACCTCACAACCGGCGACGTCGCGCATGCAAAAAAAACGCGACCGAACCGCCCGCTGTGCGGGCCGATCTGAGAACATAGCGCCCCGCTTTCGCGTCGTGTCACGGCTTTCGCTCGCACGACGCTTCACGTTTCCTCGCTCCGTATGGCATCACACAATGCACATCATGCGTCCGGCTTCGCGGCCGGCGTCGCCGCCGCCGTCCTCGTCGCGCAATCCGGCGCGACCGGCCTGTGGCACACGGGCCTGCTCGCCGCATTTGCGGCCGGCGTCGCGGGCGGCACCGCGCCCGACTGGCTCGAAGTCGCGTGGTGGTCCCGCAAGCGCCGCCTGTGGATCACGCACCGCACCGTCACGCACTGGGGCATCGGCTGGATCGCGCTGCTCGCGCTCGGGTGGCACGGGCTCACGCATCATCCGCATCCGCTGTGGGCCGCGCCGCTGTTCGGCTTTGCGTGCGGCGGCGTGATGCACCTGCTCGCCGACTGGCCGAATCCGCTCGGCGTGCCGTGGATCTGGCGGCGTCATTCGCTGAATCTGTGGAACAGCGGACATTGCGACCTGATCGTCGTGTTCGCCGCATGGGGCGGCACCCTGTGGCTCGCGCAGTCGCTGTGGACGCGCGCCCCGTTCCTCGAACACTGGCTCGGCTGGCTGCATCGCGTTTAGTTGCATTTGTTTGCGATTCGGCTCGACCTCGGCATGCCGAATCGCACGCAACTTTCCGTTTGTTGAAAGTGCGCTGCGGGCCCTCATCTCGAAGGGCATCGTCGCCACGCATGCCCGGTACGCGAACGCGACGTCTGGCACACTGACGATTCGCGCGCGGCCGCCCGCGCGCTCGCACCCCATTTCAACGCGCCGATGGACGTCACCGCCACCCGCCCCGCTCACGCGCTCGACGTGTTCCACCCGGCCGTCGCCGCGTGGTTCCGCCGCACGTTCGCCGCGCCGACCGGTGCGCAGGCGCTCGCGTGGCCGCACATCAAGGCCGGCCGGTCGACGCTCGTCGCCGCGCCGACCGGCTCGGGCAAGACGCTCACCGCGTTCCTGTGCGCGCTCGACGAGCTCGTGCGCGATGCGCTCGCGCACGACGGCACGCTGCCCGACGCGACGCTCGTCGTCTATGTGTCGCCGCTGAAGGCGCTGTCGAACGACATCCACGTGAACCTCGACGCGCCGCTCGCCGGCATCGCCGAGTCGCTCGCGCAGCTCGGCCTGCCGGTGCCGGCGATCCGCACCGCCGTGCGCACCGGCGACACCACGCAGGCCGAACGCGCGGCGCTGCGCAAGCGCGCGCCGCACATCCTCGTGACGACACCCGAGTCGCTGTACGTGCTGCTGTCGTCGACGTCGGGGCGGCAGATGCTGTCGAGCGTGCGTTCGGTGATCGTCGACGAGATTCACGCGCTCGCGTCGTCCAAGCGCGGCAGTCACCTCGCGCTGTCGCTCGAGCGCCTCGACGCGTTGACGGGCCACGCGCTGCCGCGCATCGGGTTGTCGGCCACGCAGAAACCGATCGACGCCGTCGCGCGCTTCCTGGTCGGCGGCCCCGCCGATGCACCGCGCGACTGCACGATCGTCGATACCGGTCACACGCGCGAACGCGATCTCGCGCTCGAGCTGCCGAACGTGCCGCTCGAACCGGTGATGGCGACCGACGTGTGGGAACAGGTGTACGACCGGATCGCGGCGCTCGCGGCCGCGCATCGCACAACGCTCGTGTTCGTGAACACGCGGCGCACCGCCGAGCGCATGGCGCGCCACCTCGCCGACCGCCTCGGCAAGAACGCGATCGCCGCGCACCACGGCAGTCTTGCGAAGGAACACCGCTTCGACGCGGAACAGCGGCTCAAGCGCGGCGAACTGAAGCTGCTGGTCGCAACCGCATCGCTCGAACTCGGCATCGACATCGGCGACGTCGATCTCGTGTGCCAGGTCGGTTCACCGCGCGGGATCGCGCCATTCCTGCAGCGCGTCGGCCGTTCCGGGCACCACGTCGGCGGCGTGCCGAAGGGCCGTCTGTTCCCGCTGTCGCGCGACGAGCTGGTCGAATGCGCGGCGCTGCTCGATTGCGTGCAACGCGGCGAGCTGGACGCGCTGCGGATTCCCGAAGCGCCGCTCGACGTGCTCGCGCAGCAGATCGTCGCCGAAGTCGCCTGCGCGGAATGGCAGGAGGACGCGCTGTATGCACGCTTCACGCGCGCGGCGCCCTACGCGCGCCTGTCGCGCGAACGCTTCGACGACGTGATGAAGATGCTCGCCGAAGGCTTCACGAGCCGCCGCGGGGTGCGCGGTGCGTACCTGCATCGCGACGTGGTCGGCGGCACGGTGCGCGGGCGCCGCAACGCGATGATGACCGCGACGACGTCGGGCGGCACGATTCCCGACATGGCCGATTACGCCGTCTTGCTCGAACCGCAGGGCCTCCAGGTCGGCACCGTCAACGAGGATTTCGCGATCGAGAGCCTCGCCGGTGACGTGTTCCAGCTCGGCAACCAGTCGTACCGGATCATTCGCGTGGAAACCGGCCGCGTGCGTGTCGAGGATGCGCAGGGCCAGTCGCCGGGCATTCCGTTCTGGCTCGGCGAGGGGCTCGGTCGCAGCGACGAGCTGTCGGCGGCGGTCGGCCGGCTGCGCGCGCGGCTCGACGGGCTGTTCGCCGAAGGCGATCGGCACCCGGCGGCCGGAGCACGCAAGCGCGCGAGCGACGATGCGGCGGGCAAGACGGGCACGCGCGGCAAAACCGGCAACGCGGCCGCCGGAGCCGGCGCATTGGCCGCCTTGCGCAGCGACACCGGCGGCACCACGCTCGGCGCGGCCGAAAGCCGTCTCGCACCGGCGCTGCGCTGGCTCGTCGACGATCTCCACCTGTCGCCCGACGCGGCGCGCCAGATCGCCGACTACCTTGCCCGCACGCGCGCGGCGCTCGGCGCCTTGCCGACGCAGGACACGCTCGTGATGGAGCGCTTCTTCGACGAGTCGGGCGGCACGCAGCTGGTGATCCATTCGCCGTTCGGCAGCCGCATCAACCGCGCGTGGGGGCTGGCGCTGCGCAAGCGCTTCTGCCGCAGTTTCAACTTCGAGCTGCAGGCCGCCGCGACCGACGACGCGATCATCCTGTCGCTGTCGCTCGCGCACAGCTTCGCGCTCGACGAAGTGTGGCGCTACCTGCGTTCGGCCAGTGCGGAACACGTGCTGGTCCAGGCGCTGCTCGACGCGCCGATGTTCGGCGTGCGCTGGCGCTGGAACGCGACGACCGCGCTCGCGCTGCCGCGCTTCACCGGCGGCCGGCGCACCGCCCCGCAACTGCAGCGGATGAAGAGCGAGGATCTGCTCGCGACCGTGTTCCCCGACCAGGTCGCGTGCCTCGAGAACATCGTCGGCGAACGCGAGATTCCGCACCATCCGCTCGTCGACCAGACGCTCGACGACTGCCTGCACGACGCGATGGATGCCGACGGCTGGCTCGCGCTGCTGCGCCGGATCGAAAGCGGCGCGATCGAACTGATCGCGCGCGACCTGCCCGCGCCGTCGCCGCTCGCGGCCGAGATCCTCAACGCCAAACCTTATGCGTTTCTCGACGATGCACCGCTCGAGGAGCGCCGCACGCAGGCCGTGCAGTCGCGCCGCTGGAGCGACCCGGAATCGGCCGACGATCTCGGCGCGCTCGACGCCGACGCCATCGATGCGGTGCGCGACGAAGCGTGGCCGCTCGTGCGCGATGCCGACGAAATGCACGATGCGCTGCTCACGCTCGCCTGTGTCGCCGACCGCGAAGCTCAGGCACACGAAGGTTGGCCCGGCCTGCTCGCGGAACTGGCCGAGCGGCGTCGCGCGACGAAGCTCGTCACGCCGGACGGCGCGGCGCTGTGGGTGCCGGTCGAACGGCTGGTCTGCGTGCGCGCGCTGCATCCCGATGCACGCATTGCGCCCGCGCTGAAGGTGCCGGCCGCCTGTGCGCAACCCTGGGAAGCGGACGCCGCGTGCGTCGACGTGATTCGCGCGCGGCTCACGGGCTTCGGCCCGCTGACGCTCGACGCCATCGCACAACCGCTCGGCCTGCCGCCGGCGGCGATCGCGACGACGCTCGCGGCCCTGGAGCGCGAAGGCTACGTGATGCGCGGCCGCTTCACGCCGGGCGCGACGACCGACGAATGGTGCGAGCGCCACCTGCTCGCGCGCATTCACCGCTATACGGTGAAGCGGCTGCGCCGCGAGATCGAGCCGGTCGAGCGTGCCGATTTCATGCGCTTCCTGTTCCATTGGCAGCACCTGACGCCCGACACGCGCGGCACCGGCCGCGATGCGCTCGCGGCCGTCGTCGAACAGCTCGAAGGCTACGAAGCCGCGGCGAGCGCATGGGAGGACGCGCTGCTGCCCGCGCGGCTGGCCGACTACACGGCCGGCGGCCTCGACGAGCTGTGCCGCTCGGGCAAACTCGTGTGGACCCGCATCGGCATACCGTCCCGCGCGGCCGGCACGCCGGTGAAGACGACGCCGGTCGTGCTGCTGCCGCGCCGCCACCTCGGCGCATGGCAGGCGCTGCGCGACCCCGACGCGCAACCGGCGCTGTCCGCGCGCGCGACACAGGTGCGCGACGCACTCGCCGCGCACGGCGCGATGTTCTTCGATGCGCTGCTCGACGAACTGCACATGCTGCCCGTCGAACTCGAGCAGGCACTGGGCGAACTCGTGTCGGCGGGCCTCGTGAACGCGGACAGCTTCGCCGGTCTGCGCGCACTGCTGAAGCCGGCGGTCAAGCGCAGTGCGACGTATGCGCCGCGCACGCGCCGCGGCGGCGCGCTGATCGGCGGGATGGACGACGCGGGCCGCTGGGCGCTCGTGCAACGCGTATCGCCACCGAACGACGCACCGCCCACGCCGGCTCCCGCGCCGAAACGCGGTGCGCCCGCGACCGATCCCGACGCACTCGAACACATCGTGTGGACGCTGCTGCGCCGCTATGGCGTCGTGTTCTGGCGGCTGCTCGAACGCGAGGCCGACTGGCTGCCGAGCTGGCGCGAACTCGTGCGCGTGCTGCAGCGTCTCGAGGCACGCGGCGAGATTCGCGGTGGACGCTTCGTCGCCGGGCTCGCGGGCGAGCAGTTCGCGCTGCCGGAAGCGATCCCGATCCTGCGCGAACTGCGTCGCCAACCGGGCGACGGCCAGTACGTGTGCGTGACGGGCGTCGATCCGCTGAACCTCGCCGGCACGCTGCTGCCCGGCGACAAGGTGCCCGCGCTGGCGGGCAATCGCGTGCTGTTCCGCGACGGCGTGCCCATCGCGTCGCTCGTGTCGGGCACGTTTCATTACTCGTCCGACCTGCCGCCCGCCGCGCGCGAGGATGCGCGCCTGCGACTCGCGCGCCGCTACTGACATCGGCTGACACGCGGCCCGTCGCGGACTACTGAACGCCGCGCGTCATCGGCGCGCGCGTTCGGGTAGCATCGAACGATTCACCCCGCGAGCGACCGCCCCCAGAACAAGCCTTCCGGAGACTGCCTTTCATGCCTTCGCATGCCGATTCGCCCGCGGTTCATCATGCGGGCTCGCTGACGATTTTCCAGGGCGCCGCGCTGTATATCGGCGCGGTGCTCGGCACCGGCGTCATTGCGTTGCCAGCACTCGCCGCCGAAGTCGCGGGCCCCGCGTCGCTGCTCGCATGGGCCGCGCTCGTCGTGCTGTCGGGGCCGCTCGCGGCCACCTTCGCCGCACTCGGCGCGCGCTACCCGGACGCGGGCGGCGTATCGACCTACGCGCGCCGCGCATTCGGGCCGAAGGCCGCGGCAATCGTCGGCTGGTGTTTCTATTTCGCGGTGCCGGCCGGTGCGCCGGCCGCGGCGATGTTCGGCGGTGCATACGTCGCGGCCGTCACGGGCGGCGGGCATGTCACGGTAATCGTCACGGCGGCCGCGCTGATCGCCACGGTATCGGCCGCGAATGCGTTCGGCGTCACCGTGTCGGGCCGCATGCAGCTCGTGTTGTCGGCGCTGCTCGTCACGCTGCTGCTGGCCGCCGTGCTCGCGTCGGCGCCGCATGCGAACCCGGCGAACCTGCATCCGTTCGCGCCGCACGGCTGGCTCGCGGTCGGCCAGGCCGCCGCGTTGCTCGTGTGGAGTTTCGCGGGCTGGGAAGCGATTACGCACCTCGCCGCCGAATTCCGCCGCCCCGCGCACGACATGCCGCGCTCGGCCGGCATCGCGGTCGTGGTCGTCGGGTTGCTGTATCTGTCGGTAGCGGCCGCGAGCGTGACGGTGCTCGGGCCGTCGGCCGGTGCGTCGGGCGCACCGCTCGCGGAATTGATCGCGGGCGGCATCGGCGGTCACGCGCAGGTGCTGGCCGCCGCGGCCGCGCTGCTGCTCACGCTCGGCACGATGAATGCGTATTTCGCGGGTGCGGCGAAACTCGGCGCGGCGCTCGGGCGCGACGGCGCACTGCCGGCGTGGCTCGCGCAAGGCAGCCAGGTCGGTGGCGTGCCACGCCGCAGCCTCGGCGTGATCGCGATGCTCGCGGCCGTCGCACTGGCCGCGACGACGTTGTCGGACGTCGGGCCGAAGCCGCTCGTGCTCGTGACGTCCGGGTGCTTTGTGATGGTGTACGGGCTTGGCGCGGGGGCCGCGCTGAAACTGCTGCCGCGCGGCAGCATCGCGTATCGCTGCGCATGGATTTCGCTGATCGCGGTCGCCGCGCTGTTCCTGACGACCGGGTGGTATATCTTGTGCCCGCTGCTGCTCGCGGGCGGTGCGCTGGTTTATCTGCGGATGGCGGGGCGACGCACCTGATCGCGCGCCGGCGCCCGTGTGCGGACGAACACGCGCCCGCTCGCCAGGATGCGGCGGGCTACCGCGAACCGGTCGCCCGCCGTTTGATCATCGGCGTCACGCCGGCACCAGCTCGAAGCTGAGCCGCTTGCCGAGCGCGGTGGCCGCGCTCGCGAGCGTCGCGAGCGTGAGGCTCGTGTCGGTTTCGTCGAGCAGACGGTTGAGCGCGGCGCGGCTGGTTTTCATCCGCGCGGCCATCGCGGTTTTCGTGATGTGCTGCGCCTTCATTTCCTGCCCGATCTGCCACGCGATCACGCGCTTGATCGCGGTGGCGGTGGCCGCTTCGAGATGACCGTCCTCCTCGAGAAAGGTATCGAAGTCGCTGCCGATATGCGGGTTGTTCGTGGTCGTCATGAGTACTCCAATGCATGGCGTTGCCGGCCGGCACATCGCCGATCGCATGTGCCGGCGCAACCGGGGAATTCAGATGGCGCGCGTCAGCGTTTTCAGGCGCGCGACGGTGACGTCGAGATCGTCGGACGGCGTGGCCTGCGACTGCTTGAAGAATGCGTGCAGCAGCACCATCGTGTCGCCGACGACCGTGAACAGCACGTGCGCGCTTCGCTGCGGCAACAGCACGCGGATTTCCCACAGATCCCGCGACATCTTCCGGACCAGCGGCATGCCGAGCGGCCAGCCCAGTTGAACGGTCTTGATCTCTTCGCCGATCACCCTGCGTTCGATCTGCCCGAGCGCCCTGAGCCATTCGCGCACCGGCTCGTTGCCACGCGCCGTGCGGAAGAACCGCACGCCGAGCGTGATCTGAATCTGCTGTCTCGCCATCGTCGTGTCATCAAGCGTACCAAAAACGATACGATATGCCAAGCACGACACCACTCGCTACTGACCGAACGGCCAACGAATGGCCCGCCCGAACCGCGGCCGGCCCCCACCCGACCCGACCCGGCCCCGCGTGTCAACGCGCGCGCCGAGCCGGTTTGCGCGCGCCGCGCGGCGNGCGATGCAAACGCGTATCGCCGAACCGCGCCTGCGCGATGTCGCGCACGGCGTCGATCAGCGTCCGCGCGACGGGTGACGGCTGCGCATCGGTACGCAGCACGAGCCCGACCGGCTCGTCGGTGCCGGCGGACGGCAGCGGCAGGCGCGCGAGCGCACCGGCCGACAGGTCGTATTCGGCGGCATAGAGCGGCACGAACCATACCGCGTCGTTCTCGAGCGCGAGCGCGCGCGCGACCGATACCGACAGCACCTCGATGAACGAATCCAGCGGCGGCACACCGCATGCCCCGAGCAATTGCTCGGCCGACTGGCGTATCAGCGTGCCGAACGGCGGCAGCACGACCGGATAGCGCGCGAGCTCGGCGGCCGGCGCGGTGCTCGCCAGCAGCGGATGCCCGGCGCGCACGACCGCGACGAGCGGCTCGTTGTACAACTGCTCGAACGCGAGCCCGATCATTCGCTCCGGCTCCGACAGGCGCCCGATCGCGCACTCGATCGCCCCCGCCTTCAGGCGCTCCAGCAGTTCGGTATTCGCGGCCGTCGCGATCCGCACGACGACGCGCGGCCAGCGCGCGGCGAGTGCCTTCATCAGCGCGGGCGCGAGCGAAGCCGCGACCGTCGGCAGCATGCCGATTTCGAGCGTTGCCGCGGCGGCCCCGCCCTCCCGCGCGAGCAGCCCGACCCCCTGCCGCAGCGCCAGCACGCACGCGTTCGCATGCGGCATGAACAGTTGCGCTTCGCGGGTCGGCTGCGCACCATGCCGCCCGCGTTCGAACAACTTCACGCCGAGGATCGACTCCAGTTCGGCGATCGTCTTCGACACGGCCGGCTGCGTGATCGACAGGCTTTCGGCCGCCTTCTGCACGCCGCCCAGTTGCGCGACCGCGAGAAAGCACTGCAGGTGCCGGAATTTGACACGGCCGTCGGCGATACGGTTATTCATAACGGGCGGTTATGCGAATGGGGATGTCACGCCATTTTGCATAACTTTCCGGAAAGGCCCAAGCGGCGCTTCCATCGGCACGGCAGAACATAACGAACCGTTATGCGATTTGCGAAAAAAGGTCACTTTTCATAACTTTCCGGATTGGCTAAAGTCCTGCCATCCCCTTCGTGAAATACCTATCAGGAGACGCCCGATGGATTCCCCCACGATCCTCACGCCGCGCGACTGGCCGTCGCATCCCGCGTATGTCCACCCCGAGTACCGTTCGTCGGTGAAGCGCGGCCCGACGCGCCCGATGATCCCGTTGAAGGAAAAGCTGCGCGACCAGTACGTGCCCGTCTATGGCACCGAGGATCTCGGCGCGCTCGACCACGACCTGACGAAGAACGCCGTGAAGAACGGCGAGCCGCTCGGCGAGCGCATCGTCGTCACCGGCCGCGTGCTCGACGAAGGCGGCAAGCCCGTGCGCAACACGCTCGTCGAGGTGTGGCAGGCGAACGCGGCCGGCCGCTACGTGCACAAGGTCGATCAGCACGACGCGCCGCTCGACCCGAACTTCCTCGGCGCGGGCCGCTGCCTGACCGACAACGAAGGCCGCTATCGCTTCCTGACGATCAAGCCCGGCGCGTATCCGTGGGGCAATCATCCGAACGCGTGGCGCCCGAATCACATCCACTTCTCGCTGTTCGGCGACTACTTCGGCTCGCGCCTCGTCACGCAGATGTACTTCCCCGGCGATCCGCTGCTCGCGTACGACCCGATCTTCCAGGGCACGCCGGAACAAGCGCGCGACCGCCTGATCTCGCGCTTCTCGATGGACATTACCGAAGAAGGCTATGCGCTCGGCTACGAATTCGACATCGTGCTGCGCGGCCGCGACGCTACCCCGATGGAGCGCTGAACCATGACGACGCTGAAGCAAACCCCTTCGCAAACGGTCGGCCCGTACTTCGCCTACGGCCTGTGCCCGCAGCAGTACGACTACGACCTGAAAAGCCTGTTCACGCCGACGATCGCCACGCCGGACGCCGAAGGCGAGCACGTGCTGCTGGTCGGCCAGGTATTCGACGGTGACGGCAACGTCGTCGGCGACGCCGTGCTCGAATTCACGCAGGTGGACGGTGCTGGCCGCTACCCCGCGTCGCGCGCCGACATCACGAAGTCCGGCTTCACGGGCTTTGCCCGCGTCGGCACGGGCACCGATCCGCAGCAACGCTTCGTCGTCGAGACGGTGAAGCCGGGCCGCATCGCCGCCGACGAAGCGCCGCACATCAATGTGACGGTGATGATGCGCGGGATCCTGACCCACGCGTTCACCCGCGTGTATTTCGACGACGAAACCGCGGCGAACGCGGCCGATCCGGTGCTGAACCTGGTGCCGGCCGAACGCCGTGCGACGCTCGTCGCGAAGCGCGACGCGCAGCCGGGCCGCCCGGTCGTGTATCGCTTCGACATCCGCATGCAGGGGCCGGACGAAACCGTGTTCTTCGACCTGTGACGCGTGAGCCGGCGCAGGCCGGCTCCCCCGCACCGAACCGCCGCGTGGCGCGATACCAACAGGTCTTGCGTCGCGCGGCGGTTTTCGTTTTCTCCGCCGATATTCGATGTTGCGTCGCGGCACATCCGGTCCGGATTGCGGATGCTGATGGCGGACGGGTTCCGTTCCCGGCACCCAACACGCGATTCAAACGCATGCTGCAACTGCACATGAATCGTCCGACACGCGCGATATCGCTTGCGCGTTATGCAGCGTATGCTTTGCTATCCGCCACGCACTGACGGGATTGAATCGGGAAAGGCAACAATTCCATGAGTCATACGCGATAGCGGCCAGCCCGCGGCCAACCCGCTGTTCGCGCATTTTTTCTGACCGAGTGCCTTTAAGCGCGTCTGACCGAAACCTGGCAGGCGCGTTTTTTTCGTCCTCGGCGGCGGCCGTGTGTGGCCGCCGCCGCATCCGTTCCGGCTAGCGGCGAATCTCCAGATACCGGCTCGGCGTATCGCCGAGGATGCGGCGAAACGCGGACGTAAAGGCGCTCGCGCTCGCATAGCCGAGATCGAACGCGACGCGCGTCACCGGATGCCCGTCGCTCAGGCGGGTAATCGCCGCGAGCATGCAGACCTGCTGACGCCACGCGGCGAAACTCACGCCGGTTTGTGCGCGGAACAGCCGCGTGAACGTTCGTCGGCTCACACCCGCATCGGTCGCCACCCGATCGAGATCGGCGGCGATCGACGGCGACGCGAACAGATGCCGGCAGATCTTCGCGAGGCGCGCGTCGGCCGGCAACGGTGCATGCAGCGACAGCCGCGGCATCGTCGCGATTTCCGCGACCAGCAGCGCCATCAGCTTGCCCGCCCGGCCGTCGACGTCGTACATCGCCGGCAGGTCGATCGCATCGTCGATCAGTTGCCGCAACAGCGGCGACACGCCGTACACGCCGCACTGGTCCGGCAGCGCCGCGGCCCGGGCCGCGTCGTCGGTCACGAACGTGTTGAGCATCGTGACCGGCCCGGTCATCGTCATCTCGTGCCGCACGCCGGCCGGCACCCAGCACGCGCGCTGCGGCGGCACGAGCCAGCGGCCGTGCGGCGTCGCCACGCTGATCGTGCCGCGCGACGCGAACGCGAACTGCCCGCGCCCGTGCGCGTGCTCCGGAAACGTCGTGCCCGCCGCGTAGTCGTTGGCGGTCACGACCACGCTACGGGGAATGTGTTCATAGGGATCTAGCAGCGTATTTCTCAAGGCCCGACTTCCATCATGAATGACCCGATCTCGAAGGCGGGTCACCTTCGCTCGGTCTACGATCCGCTCCACGCTTGCGCGACCGGCTGGCCGGCCGCAAGACCCGACAGCCGAATCGGCTGGATAGCGACTTCATCGGAACGGAGATGCCCAAAACGTTTCAGCGCGCGGGGACGGCCCCTGCGGCGGCATCCGGTCGGCGCGCGTCACCGCAGCATGAACGACATGGCCGACAGGCTGTTCAGCGTGCGCACGACGTGCTCGACCGACGGTCCGTCGAAGCGCAGCGTCACCGCGTCGACCCGTTCGAGCGACGGCAGCACGCCGAACAGATCGGCGAGCGCGGCCGTCTGTACGCGCAGCGTGCAAGCGGCCGGCGCGGGCCGATGCGCGCCCGCGCGCCAGCCGGACGACAGCGCCTGCGCGACCGTGTCGCGTGCGGCAGTCGCGATGCGCGCGCAGGACGCGGCGGGCGTAAGCGTATCGCCGCTCGATGCGCCGCCGGCCGTCTTGACCGTCTCGAACCGCGCGTCCGGAAACAGCGGCCGGGTTTCCTCCGCGAACACGTCGTCGCCCGATGCCAGCGCGACGTGCGCACCGTATTCGCGCGCCAGCGCGCCGTACAGCCCGGCTTCGCCGAGCTCGACGCCGTTCAGCCACACCTGCGTGAACGCGAAGCCGTTGATGGTGTGTGCGAGCACGCCGCGAGTCTGCGATTTCGCGTGAAAGCCGATCATGAACACCAGATCGGGCTGTTGTTCGAGGCCCGCCATCATCCCGAGCGTGCGCGGCTTGCCGAGCACGACACGCGCGCGCGCATCGAGCTCGTCGGGCAGCAGGTTGCGAAAGCCGCCATGCGAGTCGTTGACCCAGACGGCCTGCGCGCCGCCCGCGAACGCGCCTTCGATCGCCGCGTTCGCCTCGGCGGTCATCCAGCGGCGCGCGCGTTCGTATTCCGGATTGCCGGCACGCGTCTGCTCAGCGGCGAACACGCCAGCGACGCCTTCGATGTCGGTCGAGATCAGGATCTTCATGACGGAATATGACGTCCTTCGTTGCCTTCGTTGAACAGTCGGTCGAGATCGGGCACCGCGTCGCGCAGCGCTTGCCGCACGTGAGCGTCGCGCCCGACGACGGTCACCGCCTGCAGCAGCGCGTCGGCGATCGCGTGTTCGACGCTTTCGGCCGCGGCCATGAACAGCGGATCGAGCGCCGCATCGGCGACGAGGGCCGGCAATGCGAGGGTCGATGCATCGTGCGCGACCGTGTATGCGGTGGAAAACGCGAGCGCGATGTCGCCGCTGCCGTGCCCGTAGACCGACCCGGTACGGGCGAGCCCCGCGCCCGCGCGGCGAGCGAGCCGCGACAGGTGGCGCGCGTCGAGCGGCGCATCGGTCGCGAGCAGCAGGATGATCGAGCCTTGTTCGGGCGCGGCGACTGGGGTCGGCTGCGCGGCGGCGGCTTGCCGCTGCGCGACGATGCGCCCGACCGGCAGGCCGCCGAGCGTCAGCATCGGCAGCCGGCCGAAATTCGCGAGCACGAGCGCGCCGACCGTATACGGCCGTCCGGCCGCGATGGCCACGCGCGACGCGGAGCCGATCCCGCCCTTCAGGTCGAAACACGACATCCCGCGCCCGGCGCCCACCGCACCGCGTGCGAAATCGCGCGACGCGGCACCGCACGCTTCGTCGTAATGCGCGGCCGTCACCGCGAACGCCTGGATGTCGTTCAGATAGCCGTCGTTACACTCGAACACGAGCGGGTTGACGGTCGGCCAGTCGCGGCCGATCCGCGGATTCGCGGCCACCGCCGCGCGGATCTGCGCCTGTGCGACCGTGCCGACACCGAACGTGTTGGTGAGCGCGATCGGCGTCTCGAGCGTGCCGAGTTCGTCGACCTGCACGAGCCCGACGCTCTTGCCGAAGCCGTTGATCACGGCCGCGCCGGCCGGCACCTTGCTGCGGTACAGGTCGCCCGCGTGCGGCTTCACGACGGTGACGCCCGTCTGCACGCCGCCGGCGTCGAGCGTCGCATGCCCGGCCGTCACGCCCGGCACGTCGGCGATCGTGCCGCGCGGCCCGGCCGGCAGCGTCGTGCTCCACATGGGTGCTGCACGCATCAGCGGCGCTCCAGCTTCGGATCGAGCGCATCGCGCAGCCCGTCGCCGAGCAGGTTGAACGCGAGCACGGTGAGGAAGATCGCCAGGCTCGGAAAGATCGCGACGTGCGGCGCGGTCACCATGTCCGCGCGCGCCTCGTTGAGCATCGCGCCCCACTCCGGCGTCGGCGGCTGCGCGCCAAGCCCGAGGAACGACAGGCTCGCGGCCGTGATGATCGACGTGCCGATCCGCATCGTGAAGTAGACGACGACCGACGATACGGTGCCCGGCAGGATGTGCCGCATGATGATCGTCCAGTCGGATGCGCCGATGCTGCGCGCGGCTTCCACGTAGGTCATGTGCTTGAGCATCAGCGTGTTGCCGCGCACGAGCCGCGCGAACGCCGGGATGCTGAAGATCGCGACCGCGCAGATCACGTTGATCATCCCGTTGCCGAGGATCGCGACCACGCCGATCGCGAGCAGGATCCCCGGGAACGCGAACAGCACGTCGGCGATACGCATCGTGATGCGATCCCACCAGCCTTCGTAGTAGCCGGCGAGCAGCCCGAAGAAGGTGCCGATGATCGCGCCGAGCGCGACCGAGAAGAAGCCGGCCGCGAGCGAGATGCGCGTGCCGGCGATGATCCGGCTGAAGATGTCGCGGCCGAGCGCGTCGACGCCGAACCAGTGCACGGCCGACGGCCCCGCGTTCAGCGCGTCGTAGTCGAAATAGTTTTCCGGATCGAACGGCACGACGTGCGGGCCGACGAAGGCGAGCACGACGAGCGCGAGCACGAAGCCGCCCGCGACCAGCGCGACGGTCTGCTTGCGGAACTTGCGCCAGAATTCGCGCCACGGCGTGCGGATCGCGCTCGATGCGGCCGGCGCCGCGGGCTGGACAGTCGCGTTCATGGGCGCCTCACTTGAACCGGATGGTCGGATTGATGACCGCGTACAGCACGTCGACGGTCAGGTTGATCAGGATGAACTCGAGCGAGAACAGCAGCACGATCGCCTGGATCACCGGGTAGTCGCGCATCGTCACCGCATCGACCAGCAGGCGCCCGAGCCCCGGCCAGTTGAACACCGCCTCGACGACGATCGAGCCGCCGAGCAGGAAGCCGAACTGCAGCCCCATCATCGTGACGACCGGGATCATCGCGTTGCGCAGGCAATGCTTGAGCACGACCATCGGCTCGTGCACGCCCTTCGCGCGCGCGGTGCGCACGAAGTCCTCGTTGAGCACCTCGACGAACGACGCGCGCGTGAAGCGCGCCATCACGGCCGCGACCGCGGCGCCGAGCGTCAGCGACGGCAGCACGTAACTCTTCCACGTGCCGTCCGGCACGACGGGCAGCCAGCCGAGCTTCACCGAGAAGATCTCCATCAGCAGCATGCCGAGCGCGAAGGCCGGAAACGAGATGCCCGACACCGCGATCGTCATCCCGACGCGGTCGGGCCAACGATTGCGCCACACCGCCGACGCGATCCCGATCGCCATCCCGAACAGCGTCGCCCACACCATGCTGACGAGCGTCAGCAGCAGCGTCGGCATGAAGCGCTCGCCGATCTCGGTCGACACCGGCCGCTTGCTGCGCGTCGACGTGCCGAAATCGCCGTGCGCGATCTTCACGAAGAAGTTCGCGAACTGCGCGGGCAGCGGCCGGTCGAGGCCGAGATCGGCGCGCACGAGCGCGACCGTCGCGTCGTCGGCTTCCGGGCCGGCCGCGAGCCGCGCCGGGTCGCCCGGCAGCAGGTGCACGAACAGGAACACCAGCACCGCGACGATCGCGAGCGTGGGCAACAGGCCGAACAGGCGTTTGACGAGAAAATTCAGCATGGGGCACCGATCGAATCAGCGCGCCGGCAGCTTGCGCCGCCAGCGCCGCGCAGCGGCCGAACCGCCGTCATTTCACCGAGATTTCGTCGAAGTTGAACGAACCGTCCGGCATCACGTACATCCCGTGCAGCCGCTTGCTGCGCGCATAGACGATCTTCTCCTGCACCAGGAAGATCCACGGCGCGTCGGTCCACACCTGCTTCTGCGCATCGGCGTACAGCGCCGCCTTCTTCGCACGATCGGTCGTCTCGAGCGCCTTCGCGAGATCGTCGTCGACGGTCGGGTTCTTGTAGTACGCGGTGTTGTAGAGCTTCGGCGGCACCGACGTGGACGCGAGCAGCGGCGACAACGCCCAGTTCGCCTCGCCCGTCGACGCCGACCAGCCGCTGTAGTACATCCGCACCGGTGCGGTCGCCGGATCCTGCGCGCTCTCGACCTTCGCGACCCGCTCGCCGGCCTCGAGCGCCTGCACCTGCACCTTCACGCCGACCTGCGCGAGCTGCTGCTGGACGAACTGGATCAGCTTCTGCGCCGTCGAATGGTTGTACGCGGACCAGAGCGTCGATTCGAAGCCGTTCGGATAGCCGGCCTCCTTCAGCAGCGCGCGCGCCTTGGCCGGATCGTACGGCCAGGGCCCGAGCTTCGTCGCGTATTCGACGCCGACCGGTGCGACACCCGTTTCCGGGGTCGCGTAGCCGGCGAACACGACCTTCGCGAGCGCTTCCTTGTTGACCGCGTAGTTCAGCGCCTCACGCACCTTCGGGTTGTCGAACGGCTTTTTCGACGTGTTCAGCGAGATGTAGCGCTGGATGATCGACGGCCGCTCGATCAGCTCGACCTTCGGGTTGTTCTTCAGGTCGGCGGCCTGCTCGAACGGAATCGTGAATGCGAAATCCGCCTCGCCGGTCTTGAGCAGCGCGGCGCGCGTGTTGTTGTCGACCACCGGCTTCCAGTCGATCGAATCGACCTTCGGGTAGCCCTTCTTCCAGTAGCCGGCAAACTTCTTCACCTTCATGTCGTCGGTCTGCTTCCATTCGACGAACTCGAACGGGCCCGTGCCGACCGGATGCAGCGACACGTCGCGCCCCCACTTCTTCAGCGCGGCCGGCGAGATCATCACCGCCGACGGGTGCGCGAGCGTGTTGATGAACGCGGAGAACGGCTCGCGCAGCGTGAAGCGCACCGTCATCGGATCGACCACCTCGGTCTTCTCGATCACGCGGAACAGCCCGTAGCGCTTCAGCTTGTTCGCCGGATCGGTCACACGGTCGAAGTTGGCCTTCACCGCGGCGGCGTTGAAGTCGGTGCCGTCCTGGAACTTCACGCCCGGGCGCAGCTTGATCGTGTAGGTCTTCGCATCGGGGCTCGCTTCATAGCTCGTCGCGAGCACGTTGACGAGCTTCATGTCCTTGTCGAAACCGAACAGCCCTTCGTAGAACGACTTGACCACGGCTTGCGACACCGTGTCGTTCGCGTCGTACGGGTCCATCGTCGTGAACGTCGAGTACACGGCGACCACGACGTTCTGCTGCGCGAACGCGGGCACCGCGACCGACAGCGCGAGCGCGCCGGCCCCCGCAACGAGCAACGCGCGCGGACGGAACATCGGGAACGAATGCGGCTTGTTCATTGTGTCTGGCTCCTGTGGATGATTCGGTAACGCGGGGTGGAAATCGCGGCGTGACTGCATCCGCTCGGGAAAATGACGCCGTTGCCTGGCGCGTGCGCCGCTGCGGTCCATATGCGACTCGCCGTGCAATCAATACGCGCCGCCGACGCGATGCGTCGCGACGTAATGATCGGGACCGACCGCGACGAGCGGCGCGACCGTCGGCTCGTCGCCGGCCGCGCGGATCGGGCTGGGGATTTCGTCGGCCGCGAGCTGGCGCGGCGCATGCCGGCGCGCGGGGTCGGCCACCGGCACCGCGCTCATCAGCTTCTTCGTGTACGGATGCTGCGGCGCCTCGAACACCGCGCGGCGCGGGCCGATCTCGACGATCTGGCCGAGATACATCACCGCGACGCGATGGCTGACGCGCTCGACCACCGCCATGTCGTGCGAGATGAACAGGTACGCGACGCCGAGCTCGCGCTGCAGGTCGAGCATCAGGTTGACGATCTGCGCCTGCACCGACACGTCGAGCGCGGACACCGATTCATCGGCGATCACGACCTTGGGATTCAGCGCGAGCGCGCGCGCGATCGCGATGCGCTGGCGCTGGCCGCCGGAGAATTCGTGCGGATAGCGGCGCGCGGCCTCCGGCGGCAGGCCGACCTTGTCGAGCAGCCAGTCGACGCGCGCCTGTGCTTCGCGGCCGCTCGCGATGCCGTGCACGAGCAGCGGCTCCATGATCGAGAAGCCGACGGTCAGGCGCGGGTTCAGCGACGCGAACGGATCCTGGAAGATGAACTGGATGTTCCGGCGCAGCGCCTGCAGGTCATGGCCCTTCAGTGCGCTGATGTCGCGGCCGTCGAACTCGATCGAGCCGCTCTGCGATTCGACGAGGCGCAGCAGCGAGCGGCCGGTGGTCGACTTCCCGCAGCCCGATTCGCCGACGAGCGCGAGCGTCTCGCCCGCGCGCAGCTCGAAGTTCACGCGCTCGACCGCATGCACGTACTGCGACACGCGGCCGAACACGCCGCTCTTCACCGGGAACCGCGTGACGAGATCGCGCACGCGCAGGATCGGCGGCGCGGCCGGATCGACGTGGGGCTGCAGGGCGGTTGCGGCGGCGGGCTCGTTCGCGCCCGCCGCCGGCGTGACCGTGCCGTCCGCCTTCAGCAGCGGGAATTTCTCGGGGATATCGGTGCCCTGCATCGAACCGAGCCGCGGCACGGCCGCGAGCAGCGCGCGCGTGTAGCGATGCGCGGGCGTCGCGAAAATCCGCTCCGACTCGCCTTCCTCGACCTTCTCGCCGCGATACATCACGAGCACGCGGTCGGCCACTTCAGCCACCACGCCCATGTCGTGCGTGATGAAGATCACGCCCATGTTCATTTCGTCCTGCAGGCCGCGGATCAGCTGCAGGATCTGCGCCTGGATCGTCACGTCGAGCGCGGTGGTGGGCTCGTCGGCGATCAGCAGCGCGGGCCGGCACGACAGCGCCATCGCGATCATCACGCGCTGCCGCATCCCGCCGGACAGCTGGTGCGGATAGCGCGCGAACACGCGGCGCGCCTCCGGAATGCGCACGAGATCGAGCAGTCGCAACGCTTCCGCGCGGGCCTCGGGAGCACGCTTCGACTGGTGCAGCGCGATCGCCTCGCTGATCTGGTCGCCGACCGTAAACACCGGGTTCAGCGACGTCATCGGTTCCTGGAAGATCATCGCGATGTCCGCGCCGCGGATCCCGCGCATCGCCGCCGCGCTCGCCTGTGCGAGATCGACGAGCGCGCCGCCGCGCCGCCGCAACGCGATCCGGCCGCTCGTGATCTCGCCGCCGCCGTGCTCGACGAGCCGCATCAGCGCGAGCGACGTGACCGACTTGCCGGAGCCCGATTCGCCGACGATCGCGAGCGTCTCGCCGCGATCGACGTGAAACGACACGTTGCGCACCGCGTCGAACGTCGCGTGCTCGCGCCGGAACATCACCGACAGGTCGTCGACGGCGACGACGCGCTGTTCCGGCAGCACCAGCGCGGACGTGTTTCGGCTCGAAGTCATGCGAAGGTCTCCTCGTGCGATCCGGAATCAGGCCGCATCGTCGCGGTAGATGCCGACCACCGGCGTCTCGCCGACGCGCGCGTAGCCGCGATACATCCCTTCCGTGTTGAACGGCATCGCGACGTTGCCATGCGCATCGACCGCGATGATCCCGCCGCGCCCCGCCAGGCGCGACAGCTTGTTCATCACGACATCGTGCGCGGCGGCGGCGAGCGACGCACCGCGATAGGCGATCTGCGCGGCCATGTCATGCGCGGTCGCGAGCCGGATGAACGTCTCGCCGGTGCCCGTCGCGGAGACCGCGCAGGTCGCGTCGTCCGCGTAACAGCCGGCGCCGATGATCGGCGAATCGCCGACGCGCCCCGGCTGCTTGTTCGTGATGCCGCCCGTCGACGTCGCCGCCGCGATATGGCCGTGCAGGTCGCACGCGACCGCGCCGACCGTGCCGTGCTTGCGGTCGGGATCGAGCGGCTCGGGCGGCTGCCCGTCGCCGAACGCGAAAGTCGCCGCATCGTGATCGAGCATCGTGCCGGTCGTCCCGCGCGCCTTGAGCCACTGCGCATGGCGCGCCTCGGTGTCGAAGTAGCCGGGCTCGGCGAGTGCGAGCCCCTGCGCGGCCGCGAACGCATCGGCGCCCGTACCGGCGAACAGCACGTGCTCGCTCGCTTCCATCACGCGCCGCGCGGCGAGCACCGGATTGCGCACGCGGGTCGCGCAGCAGATCGCACCGGCCGCGAGCGTCGTGCCGTCCATCACTGCCGCGTCGAGTTCGTGCTTGCCTTCGGCCGTATAGACCGCGCCGCGCCCGGCATTGAACAGCGGACAGTCCTCGAGCATCCGCACCGCGACGGTGACGGCGTCGAGCGCGCTGCCGCCGTCGGCGAGCACCTGCTGCGCGGCCTGCAGGATCGCGGTCAGCTCGGCGCGGTACTGGCGCTCGGTGTCGGTATCCATCGCATCGCGCAGGATCGTGCCTGCACCGCCGTGTATCGCGACGATCGCGGGTGAAGTCATGATTTTTTCGGCCCGGTGGAAGAAGGGTTGGCGGCCGGCAGCGCCGCTTGCGGCTGGATCAGCCACGGCAGCAGGAATTCGGTCATTTCGGCGGCGGACTTCGCGGAGCGGTGCGTGCGCAGCGCAACCGCATCGATCAGCGCCTCGATCATCGTCAGCACCGCCGCTTCCGACGTGGCCGCGAAACGCCGTTCGGCCTTCACGTACAGATTCAGCGACGCGATCGGCGCAAGCGGCGAACCGGGCCCGTCGGAAATGCCGAGCACGCGTGCGCCACGCGCCGCCGCGCGGCGGGCCAACTCGATCGTGTCCTTCACGTAACGCGGAAACGCGAGCGCGATCACGAGATCGCGCGCGTCGGCCGTATACAAGCGCCGCGCCGCATGCGAAGGGCCGCCGAGCAGCGCCAGCGACTGCACGTTGTCGTGACACACCGACAAGCCGTGTTCCATCAGCCCGGTCAGAAACGCGCTCGAACCGGCGCCGAGGATCAGCACGCGCCGCGCGCCGACGATCGCCTCGACGGCCGCCTCGACGTCGGCCGCATCCAGCTGCGCACGCGTGTTCTCGATGTTCGCCACGGCCTGGTCGAATACTGCGTCGATCCACGCTGCGCCACGCACACCCTGCTCTTGCTCCTGTTCCTGCGCGGAACGCAGCCGCTCGACCGGGCCGAGCGTCGCCTCGAAGCCTCGCACGAGCGCCGCGCGCATCGCCGGATAACCGTCGAAGCCGAGCGCCTTCGCGAAGCGGTTCGCGGTCGCGATGGATGCATTCGCGGCCTGCGCGAGCTCGTCGATCCGCATCGTCGCCGCGCGAAACGGATTCGCAAGCACGAACTCGCCCATCCGGCGGTGGATCGGCGTCATCCGCGGCATGGCCGTTGCGATGCGCTCCGCGATCGCGGATTCGCCCTGACCGACATCGTGCGGAACGAGAGGCGTCATACGAAAGGTTTTGCAAGGTGGATGAAAATCAATTTACACAATCTATCGACAAGAAAAAAATAAATTTTCATCAGGGTTGTCACGCCCCTGTCGTGCCCGTTCGGGCCGGCCAGGCGCAAGACGGCTGCCGACGCTTGTCGCGAGGCCATGCGGCACGCCGTCGTCGTGCGTCGAGGCGCGCAACCGGCACCTCGTTCATCGGGAAAACCCCGAGCACGTTCGCATGCGGATTCACGGCGAGCGGATCCCATTGGACGACCCTGCGCGCACGACGCGAATGGTGATACGGTCTCCCCGATCCTTCCGTCGTTCGCGCGCCGTGCGGCGCGTGCGGGTTTTCCCGATCGCACCGGTACCCTACAATTCGTCAGGTTTATCCCTGCATGTCCCCTTCTTGCAGTCCTGACACCCAGGTACACTCGACGCACGCCGTATCAGGGTCCGACGCGCGACGAGCGCGCCGGGCGGCGTTGCGCGTCGTTGCGCCCACAACTGGATGCCAGCCATGCCAGATTCCCGACCCTCGCCCCGCACCACCTTCAAGCCGCAGATCGTGCTGCCCCCGCTCGCGGTCATCGGCGCACTGCTCGTCGTGTGCGCGCTGCGCCCAAGCGAAGCCGGCGCGCTGTTCTCGGCCGGCCAGCAATGGGTCGTCGCGCGCTTCGACTGGTTCTACGTGCTGGCCGTCACGACCTTCCTGGTCTTTCTCGTGCTGATCGCGGCGAGCGACTTCGGCAACATCCGGCTCGGCCCGGACGATGCCGAGCCCGAGTTCAGCTTCCTGTCGTGGACGGCCATGCTGTTCGCGGCCGGCATGGGGATCGGCCTCATGTACTTCGGCGTCGGCGAGCCGATGCAGCACTTCCTGAAGCCGCCGACCGTCGACCCCGGCACGCCCGCCGCCGCACGCGAAGCGATGCTGATGACCTTCTTCCACTGGGGCTTCCATGCGTGGGCGATCTACGGGCTGATGGGGCTCGTGCTCGCGTACTTCGGCTTCCGCTACAACTTGCCGCTGACGCTGCGCTCCGGGCTGTATCCGGTGCTGCGCGAGCGCGTGAACGGCTGGATCGGCCACACGGTCGACGCGTTCGCGCTGGTCGGCACGGTCGCGGGGATCGCGACGACGCTCGGCTACGGCGTGATGCAGTTGAGCGCGGGCCTGCATACGGTCGCGGGCTGGGACACGAGCGGCAACGCGTTCCGCATCGGGCTCGTCGCGATCGTCGTGGTGCTCGCCGGCGCATCGGCCGCGAGCGGCCTCGACAAGGGCGTGCGGCGGCTGTCCGAGCTGAACCTGCTGCTCGCGTTTCTGCTGCTCGCGTTCGTGGTCGTCGCGGGCCCGACCGCGTTCCTGCTGCGCGCGCTCGGCGACAACATCGGCCAGTACCTGTCGAATCTCGTCGACCTGTCGTTCCGCACCTATGCGTACGCGCCGCCGCGCGAGGAAGGCTGGTTCGGCGGCTGGACGATTCTGTACTGGGCGTGGTGGGTGTCGTGGTCGCCGTTCGTCGGCATGTTCATCGCGCGCATCTCGCGCGGCCGCACGATCCGCCAGTTCGTGATCGGCGTGTTGCTCGTGCCGACCGCGTTCAACCTGGTGTGGATGACCGTGTTCGGCAACAGCGCGATCTGGCTCGATACGCACGACGCCGCCGGTGCGCTCTCGCAGACGGCCACCAGCGTCGACGCGCTGCTGTTCCGCTTCTTCGATTTCCTGCCGCTGCCGCAACTGCTGTCGATCGTCGCGATCGTGCTGATCGCGGTGTTCTTCGTCACGTCCGCCGATTCCGGCGCATTCGTGATCGACCAGATCGCGCCGCGCATTCGCCGGTCTGGCAGCGGCTGTTCTGGGCCGCGCTGCTCGGCGTGACGGCGGCCGTGCTGCTGGTCGCGGACGGGCTCGGCGCGCTGCAGGCGATGACGCTGATCGCCGCGTTGCCGGTCGCCCTGATCATGCTCGCGCTGTGCTACGGGCTGTGGCGCGGGCTTGCGGCCGATCGCGCGCACTATTCGCAGGACGTCGCGCCCGCGACGAGCTTCTGGACCGGCCAGCACTGGCGTCATCGCCTGACGCACATCCTGCGCCAGACGACCGAAGCCGACGCGCGCCAGTTCGTCGCGGAAACCGTCGAGCCCGCGCTGCGCAAGGTCGCCGACGAACTGCGTGCGGGCGGCGTCGACGCGCACGTGCAGCGCGACAGCGACGACGCGGTACGGCTGACCGTGCCGACCGCCGAACACCGCGATTTCGTCTATGGCGCGCGCGTGACGGCGAAATCCGCGCCCGCCTTCCTCGTCCGCGAGGCGGCCGACCCGGAGGCGGACCGTCCGCACGTGTTCGGCATCGTCACGTTCTTCGCGGACGGACGGCTCGGCTACGACGTCGAATACCTGCGCGGCGACGAACTGATCGCCGACGTACTGCGTCAGTACGAACGCTACGTGTCGCTCGCGGCCGACCAGCGTACGCATCTGCTGAGCCGCGCGCCGGGACACGCAACGGAGGCCGAATGAGCGGGCTGCTGCAAAGCCGCGCGGCCGACGTCATCGCGCTCGGCACGCTCGCCGTGCTCTACCTCGGCGGCGCCGGCATCGCGCTGTGGCGAATCCGCGCCGCGGCGCCGGTCGGCAAGGTCTACTGGATCGTCTGGGCGGCGCTGCTCGCCGGCGGTGCCATCGCGATGGGCGGCAACCTGTCGCCGGTGCCGAACAGCGGCGAGATGCCACCCGGTTTCGCGCTCGGCGCCGAGGCCGTCCTGCTCGGGCTCGCGCTGGTGGCCGGTGGCTGCGCGTGGCTGATGCTGCGGGCGCGGAAACGCTGACGCACGTACCTCGCCCGCCTCCCCTTCGTTACGCGCCAACAGCCGTGCGCGACGCGAACCGGCGGGCGCCGTTTCCCTGCTTCGCCGCTTTCACGCTACGCGTCGTGCACGCGGCGCGCGCGCCGTCACGAGCCAGCACGCCGCATTGAAGCGCACCTCGGCGCCGTGCACGTACCGCTCGAACGCCGCGCGCATCGTATCGATCACGCGCCGCCGCGTCGCTTCGTCGGCTTCGAGTAGCGCAAGGCCGACCAGGCCCAGCCGGGCAATGTCGTCGTCGAGCGCCGGCTCCGGCAGCACGCACGCCCGATCGACCGGTTCGATAGCAACTTCGACCCAGCCGCTGTCCGACAGCACCGACGCGAGCTGCCGCCGGTCGCCGAACGCGAACTGCCCCGGCGCGCCGGGCTGCCGCGCGGGCAGGTTCGGCAGCAACGGCGCGGCCGCCCGCTCGGCCGTCGTCATGAACGGGTTGTCGGCCGCGCCGCGCCACGAACCGCATCGGCGCGCCCGGACGCGCCGCAGGCCGCAGGTTCGCGAACGCCCGCACCGGATCGTCGAAGAACATCACGCCGAGGCGCGACACGATCAGATCGACGCTCGCAGGCTCGAACGCATGCGTCTGCCAGTCCGCACACGCGAAGCTGGCGCACACGTCGCTGCGTTCGGCACGCGCCCGTGCCGCATCAATCATCCGCGCCGAGATGTCGATGCCCATGCAGCGCGCGTGCGCACCGAGCCGCCGGGCAATCGCGCCCGTGCCGCAGCCGACGTCGAGCACGCGGGTGGCGGACGATGCTGCCGCGGCATCCGCGAGCGGCGTCTCGAACGGCTCGAACATCCGGTCGAGCGGCGACTGCGCATCGACCCATGCGCGCCCCGACGGACCGTTCCATAGCACCGATTGCGCTTCGTTGGGCCGGTTGGCTTCCATCGTCGATCCCCTTCCGATTCATTGATGACGAACCGGACTGCGCTGCTTCAAGCCGGCTTGAAGTCAAGAAAAGGGATCGCGACTGGCGGCCATACCTGCCTCGCGTAGCGCCGGTGCTGCGGTACGCGAGGCACCCGGCCTCAGCTCGCAACCGGCCGCCCTCGTGCGGCTGGCCCACCTTGCCGGAACTCCAGAATGCCGATCACGGCAAGAATCGCCGCCAGGCCCAACAAAACGGGCGTGGCGCCTTGACCAACCGCCCAAATCTGGCAAAGTACCACCATCAATCTCAGCCAGGCATCGAGACGCGCGAGTTCCCGGCCGGGATTGCGCAAGCGCGCCAGCGCCCAAATCACATACGCACACCCGCCGAGATTGATCAGGAAATGCGATGTTGGATCGAGCGATGCGAACCGAGTATTGAACCCAAGCGCCTCATCCAACGCCTGAATCGATGACAACACGTACGTCAGCGAAAAGGGAACAGCCAATGCAACGGTGGCGAACAGATCGTAGATCGCGCCGACTTGCACAACGCGTTTGTCGAAAGTCGAAATCATGTGAAAGCCTCGGTAGAACATCACGCAAGAAAAGGAATCAAGTTACGGATCTCGTGAAACTGACCAGATATGACCCCCAGGCGGTCTCGCTGGTCGACGACCGCCGCTACATGAATGGCTCGGTCCTTTGCGCTCGCCAGATATCCTGGTTGCATCGCTCGTTCTCGCAACGAGAATAGCTCCGGGAAAGTCGGACCGACCGCCCTCACGGCACTTGCAAGCGCCGTATCGACCGAGCACAGTCCCAGTACCGCGAAGAACACGTCAGGATGCTCCTGTCGATACACCTGCGCCAATGTATTTAGCGCGGCTTTCGACACCGCATAGGACAACATGCCCGCACGTGGACGTATCGCAGATATGGACGAAGAAATCACGATGCATTGGGGTTTTTTTGCGCGCGAGAAACAAACGTCAAGCACCGCTTTGTTCGCGATCAGGTTCAACGCGAGCACGTCCTCGAACTGACTGAGCGTCGTCTCGTGCGCCAATCGCGGCGCATCCCCGAACTTTCCGGCATTAAGAAATACGATTTCGGGCAGAGTGTGGTCGACCTGATCCAGCAGACGACCCGTGATCTCCTGCGCTTGATGCAGATTCCGCATGTCGCAGGCAGCGAAATGCATGTTGGGGTGCTCCGCGAGCTCGCCCGGTGGGCGCCTAGACATTCCGCATACCTGATAACCTCGCTCAAGATAAACCCCCGCCAACGCCTTGCCGATGCCAGCGCTGACCCCCGTCACCAGGACAGATTTCATAGACCCGACTCCATTCAGCATTTGCCTGCTTGATAACCACCGTCGACATTCAGAATCGTCCCGGTGACATAGGACGATTCCCTTCCCAGTAAATAAACAACGCTGCCCGCTATCTCCTCAGGTTCTGCAAAGCGCTTCATCGCAGTGGACGCCGCCTTGCGTTTCGCCCGTTCCGGGTTCGCCGCAAGCCTCTCGGGCGAGTTCATACCGCCATAGGTCGGTCCCGGCGCGACTGCGTTGACGCGTACCGCATAGCCGTCCGCACTGTCACACGCACACTCCATTGCCACCGCCTGCGTCAATGCATTGAGCGCCGCCTTGCTGGCCACGTAAGCCGCCTGATTGGGAATGGGTACAACCCCAGCACACGACGAGACGTTGACAATCGCGCCGCCGTGCAACCGCCTGATGTGTTGCAACTCACGACGCATGCAATACAACGGACCGGAAACATTGACGCGCAGCACATGCTCCCAGCTCGCCGCCGAAATCTGCGAAACTGGGCCATAAGGTGCTGTGACACCCGCGTTGTTCACCGCCAGTTCAAAATGCTCGAAGCGGTGCTCTATCTCGTCGAACGCCGCTTCCACTGAGGCGAGATCTCCAACGTCACATGCGACGAAAGCCGCCGACGAGCCCAAACGCTCCACGGCCCTTCGTCCCTTGTCCCCGTCACGCCCCAGCATGACGACGTACGCACCCTCGTGAACCATCCTCTCGGCCACCGCCAAACCGATGCCGCTTGTACCGCCAGAAATTACGCAGGTTTTACCGTTGAACGTCATGACTGCCCTCCAATGAATATTTGATATGCGCGGGGCGCCGATAATTTGGATTGACACAGCAATAGACACGATCGAGATCCGGATTACCCTTATCCCTAAAGCAATTGCCGTCGAATCGACATGCGTCGACGAGATGCGCTTGCCCGGCAACGGATTTCCGGATCAAGTCGTTATCGGCAAATAGCGCGCGTGTCATACCAACCAAGTCGGTGGTGCCATCTGCGACAAGGGTTTCAACCTCGCTCAGCGAACCGACGAAGCCCGCGAAGCCGATCGGAATAGACACCGTCGAACGAATAGATCGAACGCCCTCGAGCAACAACCGGCGTGTCTCCGGTGTCGGGTGTATCATCCGGTCGAAGGTCTCGCCAATCGAGATGGAGCACATGATCGCCGCCACACCGGCTTGCTCCAATGCACGTGTCACTTCATGCAGTAAATGCGGCCGCTGTCCGGCGTCACCGAGGCAATCGTCTATGCCTAGGCGAATGCTTATATCGAGCGAATTACCGGTCGCCGAACGGATATCATCGATGACCTCGAGTAGCAGTCGGGCCCGACGCATGGGCGTTCCGCCATAGTCGTCCGTTCTCCTGTTGGTATACGGCGACAGAAAGCTGCTGAGCAGGTAGCCATTCGAGGCCTGTAGTTGCACCAGATCCGCGCCCGCCTGCCGGGCAAGGCCGGCCGCGCGAACAAATTGCGCGCGCACTATCGCGATGTCCGACAGATCCATGGGCCGCACACGGTATGTCGGATCGATGTTCTGCATTCTTCGGCACGGAATCCCGCTCGGGCTCAACAACGGCGTGCTGGTATGCTGGCAGTTGCCTTGGGCACCATAGTGCTGGAGTTGCACAGCGACTCGGCAATCGTGATCAGCACCATAGGCGATCACCAGGGCAATGCGATTCGCGTGCCGGGTCGTGTACAGACACAGCCCCCGGCTCTGCAAGCGCGTCGATGGATCGATCGACGAATTGCCGAGTACCACCATACCGCAACCACCCTGAATCATTCCCTTGTAAAAGTCGAGCATCGGCTCGGATAACGATCCGTCGTCATCCGCAAGATCGATTCCCATTGGGGCAAAATAAACGCGGTTCTTCACCCTCTCCATCCGCCCGATTCGCAACGGCGACAATGCTGCCGAATACCGATCTACGTCGACATGCGTAGTCATTGCATATCGCTCCCCTGGACGGCCGGCAACGCGGCGATGCATGAGCCGGGCGCTGGGTCGGGCTCACTTGCACATCCCGCAAAAAAACAGTGGCACTTGATCGTCTCCTTGAGAGCGATCATCTGTTCGCGAGACAAATCTCCAAACGTTACCGTGATTTCGTCTTCATGCGCAGAGGCCTCGATCGACTCCAGCGGAAATGACAGGAAACCGCTTTTTTCGACGTGAATGGACAGGTGCTGCGCGGCCTGCAACATATCGACCAATCCATGGCTGATACGCAGTCGACCGCCGCGCAACGACAAGGCCGTTAACGTCGTTTGAATCGGCAGACAACCCTGTATGCCGATCAGCGCCTGGATCGACAATCTGGAAGACGGTACAAACCAATGACTCTCGGGAACATTCAGAACGCGCATCCTGCGGAACACATGAGCTTTCATCGCGCCGCCTACCAAGTGCACTCGTGCCACCAACCTACCGTTCTGGTAGAAACTCGCGGTCTTGTCAATGAATCGTGGCTTACTTCGGCGCATGCCATCCGTCTGAGTAACCAGTACTTCGACGTCGTATGCCGATTCGACATAGCTCATGAAGCGAATATCGAGCTCCGACATAGAAATCGATACGTCTCCGCGTTCGTAACCACTAAAGTTATAGACGTAGTGATACATCGACTGCCGAGCCACTTCGATCAGCATCAAGCCGGGAACATGCTCATGGGGCTTACGATAGAAGAAGTAATTTTCCGTGTCGTTCACCATCCGGCAACTGCTCACTGGCGCGGCGCTCCAATCCGGAGCATGCGCGAGAAGCGTGGCGACGTGCGCGATGACTTGATCGCTCGGGGGCTCCTCCGCGGGTAAGAATCGACGGCGCAGACACGCCTCGACCGATCTAGGGAGATAGCGCGCATTGAGCCGGCATCGTCCTTCGCTCAACGAGTAGTACTCCAATAGATTGATATCAAAGTCCTGCTCACCTTCCACTACGCTACGATTCAGATACAGCGGGATGCCCCTCAACGCGAAAATCCCGTCTTCTTCACGATAAACCGCATTGAATCGATCGATATCATCGGCCGACCAATGTTTCGCTAGCGTTGTGCTCTGTGTTTTTTCCATCCATGCCGGAACGATATGCGTTGCGTCCGCAATCAAAACATCATGAATGCTGTCTTTGTGAACGATATCCGGCGTAATAGGTTTTAACGATGTCATCGCGAGCCCTCCTTGCTTGCACCGGCGACCACCTCCACTTTTCTCAACATGTTGCGAACGATATGTCGATGAGCCACCGCGACCGGAACCATGTAAAGTCGCCCAAACTTGTTGTAGGTTTCAACCGAAGTCGTCACGTGCATTGATCTTGTATGGCCGATCGCGGTCGCGCAGTCGGCGCGGGGCGCGATGTCGACGGATACCATGACAGCTAGGTGCCGGTCCCGGGACGACAGCACCAGTTGGTGGTCCTCACTTCTTTCAACCGTGAAGAAATCGAGCCGACCACCGGCCGAAGGCGTCGACTTCGTCCTGTTTCGCGAAAAACCTCTGATTTCCTGGACGGCGAAGAGCCTCGATATCTTGTCGCGCAGGAAAAATGCTCCTCGCAACGGCAACGAAATGTCTTTCGTCATGATGCAGTAAGCCTCGAACGCCGTAAGCCGATCATTGAGCAGCGCGCAATCGACGTGAAGAAAGTCCAAATTACTCATATTCCCGACTAGGCACGCACCAGCCGGGATATTGGCCACAGGAATTTTTTTCATCGAATGAGCGCAATCTCCGCCGACTCGGCCTTGCAAAGCAATTTTTCATAAACAAGATCTGGCGCGTCATAACTGCGCTTGATCTCCCCTACGGTTTTCTCGACCGCATCGGCGAGCGCGTCGTCACTCAGAAACACCGATTCGTAAACCGAGACGAATCCCAAATATCGTGCCTTTACATAGCGCACCGTCTGCTGCAGCGGCCGAAGCAGTTCATCGATCGTATGATTATTGAATCCCCCAGCCCCATAAGCCGATTCCGGTGCGCCAATCGTAGTGACGACCAGAAATTCCTTGTCGCGCAACTTGTCTCCACCACGGGCATAGGCGAAGCCGGGGGTAAATACATCATCGATCCATTGCTTCATCAGAGCCGGACAGGAATACCAATACATTGGAAATAACAGGACGATTCGATCGTGGCACGCCAGCCGATCCTGCTCCGTCGCAACATCAAACTCGCGGTTTAAAAAATACTCAGCAAGACAGTGCAACGTGACCGTGCTGTCGGCCCGCAATGCACTGACCATTTCTCTATTGACACGCGAAACCTCTAGATTCGGGTGGCCGCAAACCACCAAAATTTCGCTCAAATATCACCCCACTTATTTAAATAATAAATATCAAACGGAAGATGCCCTCGTGGACGATGCATTTCGCAACGCACCAAGCCCTGTTATTGAACTGGACATCGCACAATCTGTAACCTACAATTTTTTATAGGTTTGTAGAAAAATCCTGATGCCCGCCTTTACCATCAGACTTCACCTATATTTCGCGACCCGATGCGCGGATCACACCAGAGCTTCGCACAATCTTTCAAACTGTCACATTAAGCGCGCGCCTGCCCTACTTCAATCGGCAGAACACCCATACCCAGCCATCCCAATATTTCAAAACGCCTACATTCAGCTAGACTATCGTCAGTTCAGCGAAGGTCTGCCATGAATCATCTTGATAAATTGATCGAGTTAGTCGATTGCAAGACGGTCGACTCGTGGGCGTCATGCCTATTCTCATTGGTCGAGTCGTTCGGATTAGCCGGCGTGGTATATGGAGTCAAGAAAAGTAAGGCAGCCGCGTTTTCTTCTGCGTTCATCCAGACCAATCTGTCGGCGAAATGGCTACAGCGCTACGAACACAAACAGTTCTACCGCGTTGACCCCATCATCGACCATTGCATGAGGCACAAATTGCCGCTGATCTGGGACGACAAAACCTATGTAACACCGGCTCAGCGGGCGCTATATGAAGATGCCTTCGAACACGGGCTGAGATCGGGCATCGCCTTTCCTGTCCACGGTCCGGATGGTCAGTTTGGCGTGGCGAGCTTCGTTTCCAGCGAAGCAAATGCGGGAAGCCTATTCGCGTGCAAAAAACTGCATGCCTCGCTATCGATGCTGAGCGACTACGCAACCGAAACATCGACTGCCTTCTCGGCAAGCCATTTCAATATGGATGGTGCGCTCAAACTGACGGCGCGCGAGCTCGAGTGCCTGACATTACTCGGCATCGGCAAGACATCGTGGGAAATATCGCGCATCCTGACGTGTTCGGAAGCCACCGTGAATTTCCATGTCTACAATCTGACCAGGAAATTTGGCGTAAGAACCCGACAGCAAGCCGTTATCAAAGGGATTTGCCATGGCCTCATCACTCCAATCTAAAATACTCCCGCCCACTCGAAGCCATCCATCCGATTCGTGGCAAGCACATTAGCGTCCACCACCGCAGAATCCGCGCGATGGACGACCGCGCAGCCATGGAAAACGGCAGCACTCATCGACCCGGCGTCTGCCGTTCATCATTTCTCGAGCCGCGACGCCGCGTCGTCATGCGCGAACCGCCTTCTGTTTTCACATTTCTTACATTCGCGCTGCGTATCGTTGACGACTTTCCTACGGTGCCTGTCCCTCCCATGCGACGATTCCTCACGCGCGCGCAGCTCGTGCGCTGCGCTCCCCTTGCTGCCCTCGCCGCGCTGTCCGCGTGCTCGAATCACATCGATACGCCGGACGATCCGGCCAGCGCCTCGGCCAGCGTCCAGGCCGCATGGGTCGAGATCGGCGATGCGAACCAGGCGATCGCGCGCGCGATCACGAACTACACGCCCGCGTCGGCCGGCGATCCGCTGTGCCCGCAACTGACCGTCGACGGCAAGGTGTCGCGCATGGCGCTGCGCGCAGGCGCCGCGACCGTCGCCCAGCGGCCGACCGCCAGCGACCCGGCCGATTCGAAACCGTCGAGCTTTCCCGTGTCCGTCTGCGAAATCACGCTGCCGGCCAATGCGCAGGCGGCAAGCGTCGCGGGCCGCACGCTGCCGCTGCCGAAAGCGCAGCCGCAGCGCATCGCGATCATCGCCGACACGGGCTGCCGGATGAAGAAGGCCGACAACGCATGGCAGGCGTGCAACGATGCCGCAGTCTGGCCGTTCGACACGATCGCGGCGAGCGTCGCGAAGCTGTCGCCGGATCTCGTGCTGCACGTCGGCGACTATCACTATCGCGAGAACGCATGCCCGCCGGACATCGCCGGCTGCAAGGACAGCCCGTGGGGCTACGGCTGGGATACGTGGCAGGCCGACCTGTTCCGCCCGGCCGCGCCGCTGTTCGCGAAGGCGCCGTGGGTGGTCGTGCGCGGCAACCACGAGGAATGCGCGCGGGCCGGCCAGGGCTGGTACCGCTTCCTCGATCCGCACCCGTATTCGGCGGCCCGTTCGTGCGACGATCCGGCCAACGACAACGACGCGAACTACTCGGATCCCTATGCGGTATCGCTTGGCGGCGGCACGCAGGTGATCGTGTTCGACACCGCGAAGGTCGGCCGCAACCCGCTGAAGACGACCGACGCGCAGTTCCGCATCTATCAGAAGCAGTTCCAGACGGTCGCGTTGCTCGCGTCGAAAGCCGGCATGACGACGACTATCTTCACGAACCACCATCCGATCCTCGCGTTCGCGCCGATCGCCGGCAGCACGCCCGCGCCGGGCAACCTCGCGCTGCAGTCGGTGATGTCGAGCCTGAACGCGCAGGCGTACTACCCGCCCGGTATCCACGTCGCGCTGCACGGGCACGTGCACGATTTCCAGGCGATCAACTTCTCGTCCGGCCATCCGGCGACGATCGTGTCCGGCAACGGCGGCGACAACCTCGACGTCGCGCTGCCCGACCCGTTCCCGGCCGGACTGATGCCCGCGCCGGGCGCCGTGATCGAACGGCTGTCGCACAACAACAGCTTCGGCTTCCTGATCATGGAACGACGCGCGGCGCCGGCGACGGGCTGGGTGTTCCATGCGTATTCGGCGGCCGGCAAGCTGCTCGCGTCGTGCGACCAGTCGGGCACGACGCTCGCATGCGACAAGACGGGGTTCATCGCGCCGTGAGCGACGGAGTTCGATTGAATGACGGTTTGGCGGGTTTGATCGACCGCCGCAGGCGGATCGCCGGAGCGCGGATGCGGCCGGTTTCGGCGGCGGCCGCTTCCGAGCGTCGGATTTGGGCTTCGGGTTCGGCTTCGGGTTCGGCTTCGGGTTCGGCTTCGGGTTCGGCTTCGGGTTCGGCTTCGGCTTCGGCTTCGGCTTCGGCTTCGGCTTCGGCTTCGGCTTCGGCTTCGGCTGCCGGCGGCGGCTCGCCGGTGCGCATCCTTGCCGCTGCCGTGCTCGCCGGCGCGGCGCTTGCGGCCCGAGCCGCGCCTTCCGAAACGACCCTGCTCCCCGGCGCGCCGCCGTCGCGTGTCGTCGGCACGATCGGCAACGGCACGCCGCAGGTGACCGGCAAGATCGACGCGGCGACCGCCCGTTTCGCGCCCGACCCGACGCTCGTCGCGCTCGGCCGCCGGATCTTCTTCGATCCGCGGCTGTCCGAGCCGCGCGGCATGTCGTGCGCGGGCTGCCACGATCCGGGGCGCGCGTTCGCGCCGACGCTGTCGGCGGCGTCGCTCGCGGGGCCCGACGTGCCGGAAGGCAGCCGCCCCGGGCGCTTCAGCCAGCGCAACGCACCGTCGCTGCTCTACGTGCGCTACGTGCCGCGCCGCCACTTCTATCAGGACGACGACGCGCCCGCGCCGTCGCCGTTCGGCGGACTCTTCGGCGACGGCCGCGCGGATACGCTCGCCGAGCAGATCCGCGGGCCGCTGTTCGATCCGAACGAGATGAACAACCGGTCGCCGGCCGCACTGCTGCGCAAGGTCGGCGACACCGAGCTGGCGGGCGATCTCGCCGCGCGCTTCGGCGCATCGGTGCGGCGCGATCCCGGGCAGCTGGTGCGCGCGCTGGGCGCCGCCGTCGAAGCCTATCTGCAGAGCGACGAGATGGCACCGTTCACGTCGCGCTTCGACGCGTTCCTGCGCACGCGCACGCCGCTCGCGCCGGCCGAGATGCGCGGCCTGGCACTGTTCCGCAATCCCGACAAGGGCAACTGCATGAGCTGCCATACGCTGACGGAGACGTCGAGTCGGCCTGAGCGCTCGCTCTTCACCGACTTCGGCTACGACGCGATCGCGGTGCCACGCAACCGGGCGCTGCCCGCGAACCGCGATCCTCGCCATTTCGACAACGGGCTGTGCGACACGGCCGCGCGGCTGCACTGGCCCGACCCGACGCAATGGTGCGGCTATCTGCGCACGCCGGGGTTGCGCAACGTCGCGGTCAAGCAGACGTTCATGCACAACGGCGTGTTCACGACACTGCGCGACGCCGTCGCGTTCTATAACACGCGTTCGACCGACCCGGGCTACTGGTATCACGGCGCCAGGACGTTCGACGACGTGCCGGCCGCCTATCGCGGCAACATCAACGTCAATTCGACGCCGATGAACCGCCGGCCGGGCACGCCGCCCGCACTGACCGATGCGGAAATCGACGACATCGTCGCGTTCCTCGGCACGCTGACCGATGCGCGCTACGCGCATCTCGCCGCGCCGGCCGCCCGCGAGGAGCCGGCCGCCCGGATCGCCGCGCCGGCGCGCTGAACCCTGGCCTGACGGCCAGGTGCGTGCGCGCCTGCTTGCAGTCGCCGCAACTACTGGTTATATTTACAGTACTGTATTTATGAACAGTGAGGTGCGCGATGGAACATCTGGTCCGGATCGTCAACGACACCGATCGCCAAGTACTGGCCTGGCTGCGTGCGCAGCTTGGCGACGCCCGCGTCGAGCGCGCGGCGCGCCAGCTCGGGCATACGCGCAAACCCTTTCCGTCCGCGGTGTGCCGGTATCTGGGCGTGAGCGCGCCGGCCACGCTGCGCCAGGCGGAGCGGCCGCGCGCCGCGCGCGACTTCACGGTCGGCGATCGCTACCTGTCGTTGATCCGTCAGCACCTCGCCGCGCACGCGGTCGGCCGATGAAAGCGCCCAAATCGTATCGCTGGCGCGTCGTCGCGCGGCGCCCGGTCGGCGGAAGCGCGACGTGCCGGATCGGCCGGCCCGTGCACCCGTCACGAGCGCCGGGGCCGCAAGCCGATCCACCGGCCCGGCCGGCACCCGGCCCGCTTACGCAGCGGCCGCCGCGGCGCGTATCAACTGGCCGAGCGTTTCGATTGCCGCTTCGTGCGTCGAGTCGAACACCCGCGTGCAGGCAAGCCGGATATACGCGTCAAAGCGGTCGGAATTCGAAAAGATCGAGCCAGGCGCGATCCTCACCCCGCGCGCCAGCGCGGCATCGAACAATGCTTCGGAGCGCACGCCGTCCGGCAACGCGATCCACAGCAGCATGCCGCCCGGCGGCCGGTTCATCCGCGTGCCGGCCGGAAAATGACGCGCGATCGCGTCGATCGTCACGTCGCGCTGCACGCGAAGCTGTTCGCGAAACCGGTGCAGGTGGCGATCGAACGCACCCGAGCCGACGAATTCGGCCGCGACGGCCTGCAGCAACGCGGCGTTGTGCCGGCTGTGCGCGAACTTGAGCATCTTCACGCGCGCATGCCAGCGGCCCGCGCTCATCCAGCCGAGCCGCATCCCGGGCGCCAGCACCTTGTTGAACGACGGGCAGTAGATCACCGTGCCGTCGCGGTCCCATGCCTTCACGGGCTTCACCGCGTGCGGCGCTTCGACGAGCTCGCGATACGGCTCGTCCTCGATCACGGCCACGCCGCGGCCGGCGCACAATGCCACCAGCGCAGCCTTGCGCTCGTCGGGCATCACGCTGCCGAGCGGGTTCTGCAGGTTCGGCACGACGACCACTGCCCGAATGTCCGGGTAGGCGGTCAACGCCACGTCGAGTGCCTCGATCGACAACCCGGTCGTCGGGCTGGCCGGAATTTCCAGCGCGCGCAGGCCGAGGCTTTCGAGCAGCTGGATCAAGCCGAAAAAGGCCGGCGATTCGATCGCGATCGTGTCGCCGGGGCGCGCCACCGCGCGCAGCGCGAGATTCACGGCATCGACGCCGCCGCTCGTCGACATCACGTCGTCCGGCGAAACCGTCACACCGTACGACAGCGCGCGCCTGGCCATCGCCTGCCGGAATTCGGGCGAACCGCCGACCGGCCCTGCATCGGTCAACAGCGTGGGCTTGCGCCGCAACAGGCGGATCGCCAGCGTCTGCAGGCGTTCGGCCGGATACAGCGTCGCCAATGCGGACGCGCCGCCGAGATTCAGCGCATCGGGCGCCGCGTTCGCGCGATCGATCACACGCGACACGCGTTCGTGCAGCCCCGCGAACGGCGGCTCGACGCTCAGTGGCGGCCCGTCGCTTTCCGGCAGCGTGTCGAGCGCGGCCGCTGCGCGCCGCCGCACGAAATAGCCCGAGCGCGGCTTGGCCTCGCACCAGCCCGTGTCCTCGAGCCGCCGGAATGCCTGGATCGCGGTCGACAGGCTCACGCCGTGCTGCGCCATGAACGCGCGCACCGATGGCATCCGGTCGCCAGGCGACAGCGTGCCGGCCGCGATGATGCGGCGGTAATGTTCGGCGAGCCGTTCGTAAAGCGGCTCGCCGGTCATCGGCAAAGGCGTGCGGGACGGGTCGGTGATCGAGGTCATGCGGGTGATCGTGCCCGCGCGCTGCGGCGCACGCCAGATACAGATTCCGGGGAAACCCACCGATACAGCGACACACAATCCGCACCTGCACCGTAACAGATTCCCGTCCCCTGAATCTGTCCTGACCGCGCGCGCTTCCCTAACCTGATTGCACGCCGTCGCCTCGCCATCGCGAGGTTGCGTCAACCGGGAAAACGGGAAAAGGACTCGCGATGCGAACGCAGGACATCCGGCTCGATGCCGGGCAAAGCCACTTTGCGTGGTTCGACAAAGGCAGCCAGGTCGTCGTGCTCGACGGCGCGCTCGCGATCACGTTGCGCCAACGCGGGCTCGACTGGCTGCCGGATGCGCCGCAACACGTTCGCCGCGTGCTCGGCGAAGGCGAATGCCTGACGATCGAGGCGGCTGGCCATGTGGCGTTGTCCGCCAGCGGCGCCGGCCCGGCCAGCGCGACCGTCGTGGAACCCACGGCTCGGGGCGGCGGGTTCGCCGCGTGGCGCGCATGGGTGCAGCGGGTCACCGCCCGGTTATCCAGCGCGCGGTACGTACGAGAGCAGTCCTGACGCGGTGGCTCGCACCGTCGCCGGTGGCGTCATGCGGCCAGCCCATCGCCGCACCGGGCAGCATGCGCGATCTTGCCCCGCATGCTCTCCAGAGGCGAATCAATTGAACCCATCCGCGTGATCCGGCCACCGCACCCTCGCCGGCCCGCGACGTGCCGCCCCTCCCGCTACCGCACCTTCCGCAGGCGCTCGATCCATTCGAACAGCGCCATCCCGGCCAGCATCGCGACGACGAACGCGATGCCCTTGACCGACCCGAACCCGATCGACACGAGCGCCGGCCCCGGGCAAAACCCGGCGATTCCCCAGCCGATGCCGAACACGGCACTCCCGGCGACGAGCCGCACGGTGATCGTCCGCGCGGCCGGCCACTGGATCGGCAGACCGAGCCACGAGCGCGTCCGGCGCTTCGCCCATGCAAACGCGAACACGCCGACGCCGATCGCCCCGGCCATCACGAATGCGAGCGACGGATCCCAACGGCCTGCCAGATCGAGAAAACCGAGCACCTTCTGCGGGTTGGCCATCCCCGACACGATGAGGCCGGCGCCGAACAGCAACCCCGCCAGAAACGCAAATCCTGCCTGCATGTCAGCCTCCGAGCACGTGCCGTCGCACGAATACGGTCGCGAAGCCGGCGACCATGAACACCGCCGTCGCGACAATCGACCGCGTCGCGCCGCGCGACAACCCGCAAACGCCGTGACCGCTCGTGCATCCGCCCGCATAACGCGTACCGACGCCGACCAGCAGGCCAGCCGCCAGCAGTGCGCCCCAGCCCGCATCGACCTGCGGCATCGCGGCGGCCCCGGCGATACGCATCATCAAGGGCGCGGCGATCAGCCCCGCGACGAATGCGGCGCGCCAGCCGCGCTCCGCGGCACCGGCCGTGAACAGGCCGCCGACGATGCCGCTGATGCCGGCGATCCGTCCGTTGAATGCGATGAGCCACGCGGCGGCGAGCCCGATCAGCACACCGCCGGCAAGCGACAGCCACGGCGTGAAATGAAGCGCATCAAGCTGCATGGCGCGTCCCCTTCGCGGCCGGTCCGCAGAACTGTTCGTACAGCACGCCCATCACCGCGATCGCCGCCGGGCTGTCGAGCGAATAGTGGATGTTCTTGCCTTCGCGGCGCGTGCGGACCAGCGCGTTGTCCCGCAGCACGCCGAGCTGCTGCGACAGCGTCGGCTGGCGAATATCCAGCCGCGCCTCGAGTTCGCTCACGCAGCGTTCACCCTGCGACAGTTCGCACAGCAGCAGCAGCCGGTCGGGATTGGACAGCACCTTGAGCAGCGCGCACGCCGATTCGGCGGCGGCGCGCATCTGGTCGGGCTCGGGCAGCCCGGTCGAAGGGTCGGTGGTCATGAGGAAGGTCGCATACGATTAACGGATCAATATTATATCATTGTATATAATATTGCCACCCGCGATCATCCGGCGCCATCGGCGCCGCCTGCCCGCCCCCACCGCTACGCCTGCCCGCCGGCAATCGCATCAACAGCCGTCCGCTTCGCGCTGGCCCGCACCACACCGAGCGCCAGCACCGCGACGAAGGCGAATGCGGTCGACAACGGCAACCTCATCGCGAGCATCGCCCCGCCCGCCATCGAACCGACGCCCGCCGCGTCACTGCATGCGAGCACGCGATGCGGATCGAAGCGGTCCATCAGCCAGCCTGGCACGATCGCACCGAGCGTGCCGCCGACCTGAAACATCGCGGTCACGCGATGCAGCTCGAGGGCCAGGGCGCGGTGTCGATCTACTGGTACCCGGACAGCGCGAATCGCGCGGCCGTGGCCGTCGCGATCGAGTGCCTGCGGGCCTGTGCGGCGCCGCAGGTCGGCGGATGGGAGAAAGTGAAGGCGGCGTGAGCGATGAGGCGGCCCGGCGCGAACCGTGCCGCCTCGCCCTGGCGCGTCAGGCGCCGTCGCAGGACGCCGTGTCGTCCAGCATCAGCGTGCCGACCCGCGCAGGCACGAGCGGCGTACGCGGCACCGGCGGCGTCCAGCCGAACAGCGCTTGCGCGGCCGCGCCGCACACGCGGCCCTGGCATGCGCCCATCCCGCAGCGCGTCTGCAGCTTCGCAACCGTCCAGCCCGACGCCTCCGCGACCGCATCGGCGACCGCGTCTGCGACCGCGTCGAAACGCACGTCCTCGCACCGGCACAGCAGCGTATCGGGTCGCGCGAGCCGGCGGATCGGCTCGCGAATCGCGAAGCGCTCGCGCACCGCGTTCGCGAACGCCTGCCAGTGCGCACGCCGCGCAACCCGCGCGGCCAGCGGCGCCATCTGTCCGGTGGCCGCGTAGCCGGCGATCTCGCCTTCGACCATCGCCAGCTCGCTGCCGCCGACACCCGTACACTCGCCCGCCGCGAAATAGCCGTCGCGGCTCGTGCGCTGATGCGCGTCGACCGCGACCGCGCCGTTCTCGATCCGGCAGCCGAGATGGCTCGGCAGCACGGTGTTCGGCACGAGACCGAAGCCACACGCAAGCCGGTCGCAGTCGATCTCGAACTCGCGCTCGCCCTGCCGGATCCTCACGCGTTCGAGCCGCTTGTCGCCGAACGCTTCGACGACGTGCGCGTCGGGCCGGTAGGCGGCCGTGACGAGCTTCGCCGCTTGCGCGAGCTTCGACGGCCAGCGCCACAGCCCCGCGCCGAAGCCGGCGACGTCGCGCCACGCCGCCTGTTCGAGCACATGCGACACCTGTGCGCCGGCCTGCCGGGCCGTCGCCGCGCTCGCGAGCAGCAGCGGGCCGCTGCCGGCGATTACCGTGCGCTGCCCGCGCACGTCGAGGCCGTACTTGATCAGCGCCTGCAAACCACCCGCGCCGGTGACGCCCGGCAGCGTCCAGCCCGGAAACGGCAGCAGCAGTTCGCGCGCGCCGCAGCAGAGGATCAGCGTGCGGAATTCGAGCAGCAAGCCGCGTTCGTCGTCCTCGAGCAGGAGCGTACCCGGCTGCGTTTCGGCGACGATGCGCGTGGCCGCGAGATGCGTGACGTTCGGCGGCCGCAGCACGGCCAGGCGTTCCGCGGCGGCCGGCACCGGCGTCGCGGCGGCCGCCTGGCGCCAGATCTGGCCGCCCGCGCGCGGGTTATCGTCGACGATCGCGATCGTGGCACCGCTTCGTGCGGCGGCCCGCGCGGCCGACAGCCCGGCCGGGCCCGCACCGACGATCGCGACGTCGACGCTCAGTCGTTCCTGTTTTGCCGAGCTCATCGCGTCCGCTCCACCCGCATCCCGTCGCGGCACAGCGTCTGGCAAGCCAGGCGGCGGCGGCCGTCGATCGTCATCCTGCACTCCTGGCAGATGCCCATACCGCAAAACGGCGCGCGCGCCGCACCCGTGCACGACACGCGCGTCATGTCGTCGCCGCTCGCCGCGACGGCGGCCGCGACGGTCGCACCGTCGGCCACCGTCAGCGCGCGGCCGTCCAGATGGATGATCATGTCAGCCTCCGTCGGGCCGCCCCAAGGGGGCTGACCGCCCCCGCGGAGGGCAGCGAACAAAGTGAGCGTGGGGGTCGTTTCATGTCAGCGCTCCGGCTACAGGGGACGTCGTCAGGAAACGTCCCGGCAAATACGGTTCGATGTCGATGGGCGGCCGCTCGCCGGTCATCAGCGCGGCGACGAGCCGCGCACTGCCCGGCGCGGTCGTCACGCCGAGCCCTTCGTGCCCGACCGCGAGCCACACGCCCGGCCGCGCCGGATGCTCGCCGAGCAGCGGCAGGCCGTCGGGGCTCGCGGACCGGAAGCCCGTCCACGCGCGAATCCCGTTCAGGTCGGCCAGATCGGGCAGATAGCCGACCGCGCGGCGCAGCATGCGCGCGAGCACCGGCGGTTCGATGCGCGCGTCCTCGGTGTCGAACTGGCGCGACGAGCCGATCAGCAGCTGGCCCGTGGGCCGCGGTTGCACGTTGAACGCGACCGACGTGCCGTCGCTCGCATGCGCGCTCGCCGCATAGCCGAGCTCGACGAGCTGGTGCGACACCTGGCCCGGATAACGGTCGGTGATCAGCAGATGGCCCTTTTTCGGGCGCAGCGGCAGTTCGGGCAACAGCGCGCGCGCGGCGACGCCGTTCGCGACGACGACGCGTTCCGCGCGCAGCGTATCGCCGCTCGCGAGCGTCACGCTCGGGCCGTCGACCGCCACCGCGCGAGCGCGCCGCAACGTGATGCCCGGCGCACGCTGCAACAGCCAGCTCGCGGCGACGGGCGCATAGAGAATCGCATCGCCGGGAATCTTCAGCGCGCCGCCGAGACCGGCACGCAGCATCGGCTCCAGCTGCGCGAGCGTTGCCGCGTCGATCAGCTCGCCCGCGACGCCGTGCGCGGCGAGCGTCGCCTGCTTGGCGCGCGCGAGGTCCATCTCGTGGGCATCCGCCGCGAGCCATAGCGTGCCGCAATTGCGGTAGGCGCAGCCTTCCGGCATCTCGCCGAAGAGCGCGCGCCACAGCTCGATCGAGTAATGGCTCAGCGCGAGCTCGGCCGCGTTGTCGTCCATCGCGACGAGGTGCCCCATGCCGGCGCCGGTCGCGCCGCCGCTCGCGTCGTCGACGACGAGCACGCGCAGCCCGCGCTGCGCGAGTTCATGCGCACATGCGGCGCCGACGATGCCGGCGCCGATCACGACGACGTCGGTCCTGGTCTCGCTCACGACACGATGCCCCAGCCGAACGGATCGTCTTCCTCGATCAGCAAGGTCGCTTCCGCGCTCAGGTGCGCGCTGCCGCGGATCGTCGGCACGATGCCGCCCTCGGCCTGCGCATAGCTCGCCTGGAACACGCTGCCGATCACGCTCGCCTGATGCCATACGGCGCCCGGTTCGAGCTTGCCGTCGGCCGCGAGGCACGCGAGCTTCGCACTCGTGCCGGTGCCGCACGGCGAACGGTCGTACGCGTGGCCCGGGCACAGCACGAAGCTGCGGCTGTCGTGCTCCGGATCGTCCGCGAACAGTTCGATGTGGTCGATCTCGCCGCCGTTCGCGCCGGTGATGCCCGCGCGTTCGAGCCCTGCGCGCACCGCGGACGAATAGGCGGTCAGCGCGGCGACGTTGTCGCCGGTCACGCGCTGGCCGTGATCGCTGATCAGGAAGAACCAGTTGCCGCCCCACGCGATGTCGCCCTTCACGGAGCCGTAGCCCGGCACGTCGACTTCGACGGCCTTCGCGTGGCGATACGCGAGCACGTTGCGCACGCTGACCGACAGGTCGTCGTGCAGCGTCGCCTCGACAGTGCCGACCGGCGTTTCGATCTGGTGCACGCCCGGCTCGATGCGGCCCATGTGATGCAGCGTGCGCACGACGCCGATCGTGCCGTGCCCGCACATCCCGAGATAACCGCTGTTGTTGAAAAAGATCACGCCGGCCGCTGCCGCCGGCGACACGGGTTCGCACAGCAGCGCGCCGACCAGCACGTCGCTGCCGCGCGGCTCGAGAATGCACGCGGTGCGGTAGCGATCGTGCTCGCGCGCGAGCACGTCGCGACGCTCGGCCATCGTGCCGTTGCCGAGCGAGGGGAAGCCGGACACGACGAGCCGCGTGGGTTCGCCGCCCGTGTGCGAATCGATGATCTGGATGCGCTTCATCATGAGCCGTCCGAAGTGGGGAAAGGAGCATAGCTTCCTCCGTCGCGCGTCCGTCCGCTTGTGGCTTTTCGATGACGACGGCGACGAAATCGGCATAGTGCGGAACGCCTGTCGCGGCCCTTCCGGCCACTGTGCCGATTTCGTCATTCTGCTCCGCGATACGACTCAAGCGTGATGGGTGTTTGCACGGCGATACTGGTTGCACGTCGACGCGTCTGTCGTCGATCGATACGAAGCAGGAGATTGCAGTGAACCGAATCGCCAACCCGCGGACCAGCGTTTTCCCCGCCGTCAGCAACCGGTTCGTCCCGGGCGCTTTCATCGCCTTCATCACTTTCGACGCCGCGGAACGCGCCGGACAGAACCGGTGAACCGCTGATCGCGCCGCCCGATTTCGCCCGGCGGCGCAACGGCCTCCCCCCGTCGCGCCGCCACTTCCGGTCCGGCATGGCCCACACGGGCCCGCTCGCTGCAACGCCCGCCCGCGCTGCGCACGAACGGCCCCAGGCCCGCCCCGGTCGTTCGAACCGGTCGCACGCCGGCCGGCAGGTGTGTGCCGCGGCTCCGCCGGAGCGCGACGCAAACCTCACCTGCCCCGATATTTCCCAGGAGACAAACCCATGCCAGGCCAAGGCAACACACACTCGTCCATCCCGCTTTCCCGTTCCGTGCCCGCCGACGGCGGTCACGGCAAGTTCAAGAAGCAGCTGTCGCTGACCGACCTGACGTTCATCGGCCTCGGCGCGATCTTCGGTTCGGGGTGGCTGTTCGCCGCGAGTCACGTGTCGACGATCGCCGGCCCGGCCGGCATCTTCTCGTGGCTGCTCGGCGGCTTCTCGGTGCTGCTGCTCGGCATCGTCTACTGCGAGCTCGGCGCCGCGCTGCCGCGCGCGGGCGGCGTGGTCCGCTACCCGGTGTTCTCGCACGGCCCGCTGCTCGGCTACCTGATGGGCTTCATCACGCTGATCGCGTTCTCGAGCCTGATCGCGATCGAAGTGGTCGCGGCGCGCCAGTACGCGGCCGCATGGTTCCCCGGCCTGACCAAGGCCGGCTCGAGCGACCCGACGACGATCGGCTGGCTCCTGCAGGCCGCGCTGCTGTGCTTCTTCTTTTACCTGAACTATTCGAGCGTGAAGACCTTCGCGAAAGCGAACAACATCATCAGCATCTTCAAGTTCATCGTGCCGCTGTCGGTGATCGCTGTGCTGTTCACGTTCTTCAAGCCCGCCAACCTGACCGTGCACGGTTTCGCGCCGTTCGGCATGCCGGGCATCGAGATGGCCGTGTCGGCCGGCGGCATCATCTTCGCGTATCTCGGCCTCACGCCGATCGTGTCGGTCGCGAGCGAGGTGCGCAATCCGCAGCGCACGATCCCGATCGCGCTGATCCTGTCGATCCTGCTGTCCACGCTGATCTACGTGCTGCTGCAACTCGCGTTCATCGGCAGCATCCCGACCGACATGCTCGCCGCCGGCTGGCATGACGTCAGCAAGGCCTTCTCGCTGCCGTACCGCGACATCGCGCTCGCGCTCGGCGTGGGCTGGCTCGCGGTGATGGTGGTGGCCGACGCGATGATCTCGCCGAGCGGCTGCGGCAACATCTACATGAATGCGACGCCGCGCGTCGTCTACGGCTGGGCGAAGACGGGCACGTTCTTCAAGGTGTTCACGCGCGTCGACGAAGCGTCGGGCATCCCGCGCGCGGGCCTGTGGCTCACGTTCGGTCTCGCGATCTTCTGGACGATGCCGTTCCCGTCGTGGGAAGCGCTGATCAACATCGTGTCGGCCGCGCTCGTGCTGAGCTATGCGGTCGCGCCCGTGTCGGTCGCCGCGCTGCGCCGCACCGCGCCCGACCTGCCGCGGCCGTTCCGCGCGGTGGCGTTCGGCATCACCGGCCCCGCGTCGTTCGTGATCGCCGCGCTGATCGTCTACTGGTCGGGCTGGGGCACGGTGTCCTGGCTGCTCGGCCTGCAGATCGTGATGTTCGTGATCTATCTCGCATGCCGCCGCTGGGTGCCGACCGCGCACCTGAGCATCGCCGAACAGGTCCGCTCGTCCGCGTGGCTGATCGCGTTCTACGCGGCCATGATCGTGCTGTCGTACTTCGGCGGCTTCGGCGGCACCGGCCAGCTCGCGCATCCGTACGACACGTTCGTCGTCGCGGCCGTCGCGCTCGTCATCTTCTACTGGGGCGCCAACACCGGCGTGCGTTCCGACAAGCTGCAGCTCGAAGACGACGAAGACTGACACCCCCGCTTTCCCCTATCTACTCCGGCCGGGCACGCCACGCCCGGCCCCGTCTTTTCCGAGGAAACACCATGCAACTCACAGGTCAGCTCCTGATCGGCCAGTCGGCCATCGCCGGACAGAACGGCACCCTCCACGCGATCGCCGCCGCGACCGGCGAAGCGCTCGAACCCGCGTTCGGCGGCGCGAGCCTGCACGACCTGGAGACGGCCTGCGCGCTCGCCGACGACGCATTCGACACGTACCGCGAAACGGGCCCCGAGCAACGCGCCGCGTTTCTCGACGCGATCGGCCGCAACATCATGGCGCTCGGCGACGACCTGATCGAGCGCTGCGTCACCGAAACCGGCCTGCCGCGCGCACGCATCGAAGGCGAACGCGGCCGCACGGTCGGCCAGCTCGCGCTGTTCGCGTCGCTCGTGCGCGACGGCGCTTACGTCGACGCGCGCATCGACCCGGCCCGCCCCGACCGCAAACCGCTGCCGCGCGTCGACCTGCGCCTGCGCAACGTCGCGATCGGGCCGGTCGCCGTGTTCGGCGCGTCGAACTTCCCGCTCGCGTTCTCGGTCGCGGGCGGCGACACGGCATCGGCGCTCGCGGCCGGCTGCCCGGTGATCGTCAAGGCGCACTCCGCGCATCCGGGCACGTCCGCGCTCGTCGGCCGCGCGATCCAGCAGGCCGTGCGCGAGTGCGGGCTGCCGGCCGGCGTGTTCTCGCTGCTGTTCGATGCTTCGCGCGAAATCGGCCAGGCGCTCGTCGCCGATGCGCGCATCAAGGCCGTCGGCTTCACCGGCTCGCGCCGCGGCGGCGTCGCGCTGATGCACATCGCGGCCGCGCGCCACGAGCCGATTCCGGTCTATGCGGAAATGAGCTCGATCAACCCGGTGCTGCTGTTCCCGGCCGCGCTCGACGCGCGCCACGCCGCAATCGCGCCACAGTTCGCCGCGTCGCTCGCACTCGGCGCCGGCCAGTTCTGCACGAACCCGGGCCTCGTGCTCGCGATCGACGGCCCCGCGCTGCGCGCGTTCGAAGCGGCAGCGGCCGCCGCCGTTCAGGCAACCGCCGCGCAGACGATGCTGACGCCGCACATCCACGCGAGCTATGCGCAAGGGGTTGCCGCGCTCGCCGCGCACGACAAGGTCGAGCGGCTCGCGCAAGGCGCGGACGGCGGCCGCTACCAGGCGCGCGCGGCGCTGTTCGCGACGTCGGCTGACGCGTTCATCGCTCACCCCGAACTGCGTGACGAAGTGTTCGGCCCCGCGTCGCTGATCGTGCGCTGCCCGGATGCCGACACGCTGCATCGCGTGCTGAAGTCGCTCGAAGGCCAGCTGACGATTGCCGCGCATCTCGCCGACGGCGACGCCGCGCTGTTCGCCGCGCTGCGCCCGACGCTCGAGCGCAAGGCCGGCCGCATTCTCGTCAACGGCTTCGGCACCGGCGTCGAGGTCGGTCATGCGATGGTGCACGGCGGCCCGTTCCCGGCCACGTCCGACACGCGCACCACGTCGGTCGGCGCACGCGCGATCGAGCGGTTCCTGCGGCCCGTGTCGTACCAGGACGTGCCGGACGCGCTGCTGCCCGACGCGATCCGCGACGGCAACCCGCTGAACGTGCCGCAACGCATCGACGGCGTGCCCGCGCCGCGGGAAGCGCGCGATGTCTGAGCCGCTCGCCGACGTCGTCCTGCCGCTCGATGAGGTCCACGCACTCGCGCTGCGGGTGCTGACCCATCACGGGATGTCCGATGCGCACGCGCGCGCGATCGCCAACGTGATCACGCAGGGCCAGCGCGACGAGTGCCACTCGCACGGCGTGTACCGGCTGCTCGTGTGCGTGCGCTCGCTGAAAAAGGGCAAGGTCGATCCGCAGGCCGTGCCGACGCTGCGCCGGCTGTCGTCGTCGATCGTCGCGGTCGACGCGCATCGCGGCTTCTCGTTGCTGAGCTTCGAAACCGGCCTGCCGGTGCTCGTCGAGATGGCGAAGCAGCACGGGATCGCCGCGATGACGATCAACCACTGCTACCACTTCTCGGCGCTGTGGCCCGAGGTCGAGGCGATTGCCGCCGAAGGGCTGGTCGGCATCGCGATGAACCCGAGCCACAGCTGGGTCGCGCCGGAAGGCGGCCGCGAACCGGTGTTCGGCACCAACCCGATCGCGTTCGCCTGGCCGCGCCCGGACGGCGTGCCGTTCGTGTTCGACTTCGCGACCAGCGCGATCGCGCGCGGCGACATCGAATTGCACGCAAAACAGGGCAAGGCGATTCCGTCGCACTGGGCGATCGATGCGCACGGCCAGCCGACCACCGATCCGAAGGCCGCGCTGCAAGGCGCGATGCGCACCTTCGGCGGTCACAAGGGCTCGGCGCTCGCGGCAATGGTCGAGCTGCTCGGCGGCGCGCTGATCGGCGACCTGACGAGCCAGGAGTCGATGGACTTCGACGAAGGCGTCGGCGCGACGCCGTGCCACGGCGAACTCGTGATCGCGTTCGATCCGAAGGTGTTCCTCGGCGACGAACTCGACGCGGGCCTCGCGCGCGGCGAGCGGATGTTCGCGTCGATCACCGGGCAAGGCGCGCGGCTGCCGTCGCAGCGGCGCTTCGATGCGCGCGCGCGCAGCATGGCGCACGGCGTGCGGATTCCGAAGGCGCTGTACGACGAAATCCTGACGTTGCTCGACTGACCTGCGATCGAGGGGGGCGGCACGGCTTCATCGTCGGCAGAACGCGATGAAGCCGCTGCCCGGTTCCGCCGGCGGTGGCCTGCGTGCGCGTTCGGTGCGTTCGGTGCGTTCGGTGCGTTCGGTGCGTTCGGTGCGCTCGGTGCGCTCAGGTGCTGTCCGGCGCACCACCCCGCCCGCGCCGTTCGCCCGCTCCCGCGGCGGCCGCAGGCCCGGCGGCTGTGGGATAATCGCCAAGTTTGCCCAGGGCGCAGCTCAAGAGGTTGTTCGCACGGGCGCGCGAGAGGCCTTTATTCCCGTGCCTCCACCCTTTTCCGCGATATTTCTTCAGCCATCACCATGCCCACATACCGTTCCAAAACCTCCACCGCCGGCCGCAACATGGCAGGTGCGCGCTCGCTGTGGCGTGCCACCGGCATGAAAGACGACGATTTCTCGAAGCCGATCATCGCGGTCGTCAACTCGTTCACGCAGTTCGTGCCGGGGCACGTGCACCTGAAGGATCTCGGCCAGCTGGTCGCGCGCGAGATCGAAGCCGCGGGCGGCGTCGCGAAGGAATTCAACACGATCGCGGTCGACGACGGCATCGCGATGGGCCACGACGGCATGCTCTATTCGCTGCCGAGCCGCGACATCATCGCGGACTCGGTCGAATACATGGTGAACGCGCACTGCGCGGACGCGATGGTCTGCATCTCGAACTGCGACAAGATCACGCCGGGGATGCTGATGGCCGCGATGCGCCTCAACATTCCGGTGATCTTCGTGTCGGGCGGCCCGATGGAAGCCGGCAAGACGCGTCTCGCGAACCCGGTCACCAAGACCGTCGAACTGAAGAAGCTCGACCTCGTCGACGCGATGGTGATCGCGGCCGACCAGTCGTATTCGGATGCCGACGTCGCCGAAGTCGAGCGCTCGGCCTGCCCGACCTGCGGTTCGTGCTCGGGCATGTTCACCGCGAACTCGATGAACTGCCTGACCGAAGCGCTCGGCCTGTCGCTGCCCGGCAACGGCACGGTCGTCGCGACGCACGCCGATCGCGAGCAGCTGTTCAAGCGCGCCGGCCGCCGGATCGTCGAACTGACCCGCCAGCACTACGAGCAGGACGACATGCGCGTGCTGCCGCGCGCGGTCGGTTTCAAGGCGTTCGAGAACGCGATGACGCTCGACATCGCGATGGGCGGCTCGACCAACACGATCCTGCACCTGCTGGCGATCGCACGGGAAGCCGGCATCGACTTCACGATGAAGGACATCGATCGCCTGTCGCGCATCGTGCCGCAGCTGTGCAAGGTCGCGCCGAACACCAACAAGTACCACATCGAGGACGTGCACCGCGCGGGCGGCATCATGGCGATCCTCGGCGAGCTCGACCGCGCCGGCAAGCTGCACACCGACGTGCCGACCGTGCACGCGCCGACGCTGAAGGACGCGCTCGAGCAGTGGGACATCGCCCTCACCCAGGACGAAGCGGTCCGCACGTTCTACCTGGCCGGCCCGGCGGGAATCCCGACGCAGGTCGCGTTCAGCCAGGACACGCGCTGGCCGAGCCTCGACCTCGATCGCGCCGAAGGCTGCATCCGCTCGTACGAGCATGCGTTCTCGAAGGAAGGCGGCCTCGCCGTGCTGACCGGCAACATCGCGCTCGACGGCTGCGTGGTGAAGACGGCCGGCGTCGACGAAAGCATCCTCGTGTTCGAAGGCTCGGCCCACGTGACCGAATCGCAGGACGAAGCGGTCGAGAACATCCTGAACGACAAGGTCAAGGCGGGCGACATCGTGATCGTGCGCTACGAAGGTCCGAAGGGCGGCCCCGGCATGCAGGAAATGCTGTACCCGACGAGCTACATCAAGTCGAAGGGCCTCGGCAAGGCATGTGCGCTGCTGACGGACGGCCGCTTCTCGGGCGGCACGTCGGGTTTGTCGATCGGTCACTGCTCGCCGGAAGCGGCAGCAGGCGGCGCGATCGGCCTCGTGCGCGACGGCGACAAGATCCGCATCGACATCCCGAACCGCACGATCGACGTGCTGGTGTCGGACGAGGAACTCGCGCGCCGCCGCGAAGAGCAGAACGCGAAGGGCTGGAAGCCGGCGCAACCGCGCCCGCGCAAGGTGTCCGCGGCGCTGAAGGCCTACGCGAAGCTGGTGATGTCGGCCGACAAGGGTGCCGTGCGCGACCTGTCGCTGCTCGACGACTGACGCAGGACGACGGGCCGCACGAGCGGCCCGCCCGCCTGGCCCAGAAGCCGCTCTCCGGAGCGGCTTTTTTTCGTCCGGCACCGGCCGCGAGCCGCGGCAACGGCGCCGTCAGTCATCGGCGGTAGTCGTCGCTGCCCGCACCGCCGCGGCCGCCATCGCCGTGGCCGCCCCCGTTGTTTCCGCCACCTTGCGACCGGCCGCCGTAACCGCCGCCGCCCGGATTCCCTTGCGGCGGCATCATCCGGGGCCCGCCGCCCTGCGGGGGCGCCGGATGCGCGACGGCCGCCGGCGGTCGGGCATTGCCCGCCGGTCCGGGCATCGGCGCAGGCGCGGCCTGTGGCGCGGGTGCGCGGTTCGGGCCATTCCAGCCGCCGCGCGTGGCCGACGGCCGCGCGTCATGCTGCGCGGGCGGCTCGCCGCCCGGTGCGCGCTCGATCGGCCCGCCCGGCTGCGGGTGGCCGTATCCGGGCGGTCTCCCGCCGGGGCCGACACGCGGCTCGGCCCGATGCTCCCAGCGGTCGCGGTCGTGGAACCACGGCCGGTTGCGGTAGTGGCGGTCCCAGTACGCGCCGATCGCGAATCCGGTCACCGGCACGCCGATGACCGCGCCGTATTCGAGCAACGGCACGTAATTGCCCTGATACGGATAGTCGAGCTGCTCCGCGTCGATCCAGCCGCGCACGCCCGGCAACGCGACGTCGCACCACGAGTAGTCGCTCAGGCAGCCGAACACGTCCAGCGCGGTGCCGGGCGGGACCTGGGCGACGACCGGGTAATCGGGTGCCGGCCCGGCATAGAGCTCGGCGCCGGAATTCGTGTATGCGCTGCTTTGCGCGTTGGCGATGCCCGGTACGGCAGCGATGCCGAACAGGACGACGCACAGACTTCGGATGATCGTGTTGCTCATGGTGCTCTCCCGCGCGGAGCCGCCGCGCGTCGGTCAGTGTCGATGGCCACCGCCCCAATGTCCGCCACCCCGGTGGCCGCCGCCCCACGGACGGCGCCAGTAGCCGCCACCCCAGTGCCCCCAGAAGCCGAGGCCGATCGTGACGGGCGGCCCGTACCAACCCGGGTAGTACGCGGGATACGCAGGATAGTAGACCGGGTAACGCACATAGGCCGGCGCGCCATACACCGGCGCCGGTACGTAAGCGTCATCGTCGGCCGGCGGCGGCACGGCCGGCACCGCGGGTGTCGATGGAGCGACCGACCCGGCGTTTGCCGGCGCCACCGGGATCTCGCGCTGCGTCACCGTGGCGGGCACGGGTGCGTAATACGGGGCGTAACCGTAAGGGCCCGTGTAATAGCAGCCACTCAGCGCGAGCGTCGCCAGCACGACGAAGCCTGGCCTGGCGGCTGGAATCGGGGTCATGTGAAGCTCCGGAAAAATCCGCGCGTCGCCGCATGGCGCGCGCCTGCCTCTAGCTTACGTCCCCTGCATATTTCCGCGGGTTTGATCGGTTACTTTTTGTTTCCGCCATCGAAAGCGGTGCCGGGGCCGCCGCGGGCATGTCGCGTGCTTGCGCGTTCGCCGTGCCGGCGTTGATATTGGCGCAAATGCCCTCACGTTGAATATCGAGTCAGGCTGGCCGGCGCGGACGGGCGTTCGCGGCCCCCGGCGGCCTGAAACCCGCGGACCCCGGCCCGCCCAGACAGGAGCGCGGCTCACGCCGCCATCGACATGACTACGCCACGCCCCACGCTTCGGGCGGACACGCCCCTCGATCCGATCATCCAGCTGCTGGCGCTCGCCGGCGAACAGGGTTATCTGACGCACGCCGACCTCGTCGACACGCTGCCGCCGGAAAGCGACAGCCCCGACGCGCTGGACGTCGTGCGCGCCGCGCTCGCCGACATCGGGATCGCCGTGCTCGACGAGCCGGCCACGCCGGCGCCGTTCGCAAGCGCAACGCCGGCCGACGTCGATCGCGACGCGCTCGACGAGGGCCGCGCGCTGCTCGGCGAGCTCGCCCGCGGCACCAGCGCATCGACCGATCCGCTCGCGCTCTACACGCGGCGCATCCACGCGGTGCCGCTGCTCAAGCGCGAGGATGAAATCGTGCTCGCCCGCGAAATCGAAACGGGCCGTCATCAGATCCTGCATGCGCTGGCCGGCTATCCGGCGGCCGTCGATGCGCTGCTCGCGCGCCATGACGCAACGGGTGCAACGGGCGCGTCCGGCGACGAAGGCGATAACGGCAACGATGCCGCCGACGCCACGCCGGCGCCGGTGCGCCACGACACGTTGCGGAACGCAGTCGCGGCCGTGCGCGCCGCGTTGCACGCGCACGGCTGCCGCTCGGCCGAATACCGCGACGCCCGCAACGGCCTGGCCGCGCTGCTCGGGTCGCTCGCGTGGGTTGCACCGGCGGTCGACGACGCAAGCCGCGTCGTGCGCGCACTCGCCCGCGCGCCCGTCAACCCCGCCGCGGATGCCACCGCCAGCGCCGACGACGCGTGCTTCGATACCGTCGCGCGGCGTGCGCTCGGCGCCGCATTGAGCGACGGCCAGCAGAAGGTGCGCGACGGCACGCGCGCGATGCTCGAAGCGAACCTGCGGCTCGTGCTGTCGATCGCGCGCAAGTACATGAACCGCGGCGTCGACCTGCCCGACCTCGTGCAGGATGGCTGCCTCGGCCTGCTGCGCGCGATCGAGAAGTTCGAATACCGGCGCGGCTTCAAGTTTTCGACCTACGCGACCTGGTGGATCCGGCAGGCGGTCGCGCGCGCGGTGGCCGACCGCTCGCGCACGATCCGCGTGCCGGTGCACGTCGGCGACCAGTACCAGCGCGTGCAGCGGCAGGCGCTGCGCTTTCGCCAGCGCACCGGCCGCCGCGCGACGCCGGCCGAGCTCGCAGCCGAAACCGGGCTCGCCGAGGACAAGCTGCGCGCAGTGCTCGCGCTGCCTGCCGAGCCGCTGTCGCTCGACACGCCGCTGCCCGATGCCGACACCGGCCTCGTCGACCTGATCGAGGACCAGGCGGCGGCAAGCCCGTTCGAGCGCCTGGCGGACACGCGCATGCGCGAATGCGTGACGTCGCTGCTGCGGACGGTCACGCCGGCGGAGGCCGACGTGCTGCGCCGGCGGTTCGGCCTCGGCGGCGCCGAGCCCGACACCTACGACGCGATCGCGCAGGATGCCGGAATGTCGCGCGAACGCGTGCGGCAGATCGAGAAGCGCGCGCTCGCCACGCTGCGCACGGCCGCGGAGGCCGAGGGCGCGCAATCGTTCCTCGACGCGTAACCGGTCGCGNNNNCGCGACCCGGTTCCCGCCTGTACAACGTTTGCCATTGACGCGCATCAAGTTTTGTTCGCCGCTTGCCGCGACAATGTGCTGAAATAAAAGACGAACCGGCGCATTGCGCCGTGTCCGATTCGTTTGCGCTTCCACGGGTCCCTCACCATGCAGACGACCTTCAGCCAGACGCACGAGGAAAACCGGCAGATCGCGGCCTGCCTGCGCGAAGCCGCGCAGTTGCTTGCCGAACAGGGTGCGAATCCTTATCGGGTTGCCGCCTACCGCACCTCGGCCGATACGATCGAGTCGCTCGACGGCGGCGTCCGCTCGCGGTTCGACGCGGGCGGCGTCGAGGCGCTCGGCGCGTTGCCGGAGATCGGCACGGGCGTCGCGCAAGCGATCGCCGAGCTGCTGGTCACCGGGCGCTGGCGCCTGCTCGACCGGCTGCGCGGCGACGCCGAGCGCGTCTCGGCCTTCGAAGCCGTGCCGGGCATCGGTCACGCGCTCGCACTGCGGATTCACGATCAATTGCACATCGATACGCTCGAGGAGCTCGAACGCGCGGCCCGCAGCGGCCAGCTCGAAGCCATCGCGGGGGTCGGCCCGCGGCGCGCGGCCGGCATCCGCGCGGCGCTCGACGACGTGCTGAGCCGGCGCCGGCGCTGGCAAGGCCACGCGCGCAACGCCGATCTCGGCACGGAACCGCCGGTCGAGTTGCTGCTGTATATCGACCGCCTGTACCGCAACAAGGCCGCCGCCGGCATCCTGCCCACGCTCGTGACGCGGCGCCTGAATGCGGACGTCAGCATTCAGCCGCCCGTGATGCACATGACGAAGGGCGGCTGGCATTTCACCGCGCTGTGCCCGTATCCCGCGCGCCCGCAGGAATCCGGCCGCACGGCGGACTGGGTCGCACTCTACTTCTACGATGCGTTGCAATGCGAGCACCAGCGGACCGTCGTGACCGAGACGCTCGGCACGCTCGTCGGCAAGCGCGTCGTGCGCGGCCGCGAGATGGAATGCCGCGTGTATTACGCAGGTTGATGCGCGCGAGCCACTAGCCGCCGCGCTGCGCGCCGGTCAGCCGTGGCACGCCACCGCCGTCACTCGCCGCCGCTGTCGATCAGGTTGTGGCGCACGCGCCCGAGCAGGCGCACCAGCGTGTCGCGCTCGTCGCGCGTGAAGCCGCGCAGCCCGTTGTCGGTGACGGTGTCACCCACTTCCAGCATCTGCGGAAAGATGTCGCGCGACTTGTCGGTCAGCCGGATCACGAACGCGCGGCGATCGTCGTCGTTCGCGATGCGCTCGATCCATCCGCAGCTTTCCATCCGGTCGAGCAGCCGCGTCAGCGAGATCGGCGTGATCTCGAGCCATTCCGCGAGCCGCGCCTGATTCATCTCGCCCTTCCACGTCAGGTACGCGAGCACGCGGCTTTGCGCGCGCGTCAGGCCGATACGCTTCGCGCGCCGGTCGAACAGGCGTCCCTGGAGGCGGGCCACGTCGGAAATCAGGTAGCCGATCCGGTTCTCGTAAGTCTTGTCCATCCGGCGATTATAGGGGCAGGCCGCGAATGACCCGCGGCTCGGGTCAAGCGATGAGCACGAACATAATAAGCGTGCTTATAATTCGAGCCATACCGGATCGCCGCCCACGGCGGCCGTCCCACGGAGACACCTGCTTGAATCCCGCCGCCGCCACCGACACTCCCGCCTCGCCGCCCGCCCTCAATCGACCGATGCTGACCCTGTCGATCATGCTCGCGACGCTGATCCAGACGCTCGACAGCACGATCGCGAACGTCGCGCTGCCGCACATGCAGGGCACGATGTCCGCGTCGCAGGACGAAATCACCTGGGTGCTGACCTCCTACATCGTCGCCGCGGCGATCGCGACGCCGCTGACCGGCTGGTTGTCCGACCGGCTCAGCATGAAGCGGCTGCTGACGATCTCGATCGCGGGATTCACGATTGCGTCCGCGCTGTGCGGATTGTCCGAGTCGCTCGTGCAGATCGTCGGCGCGCGACTGCTGCAGGGCGTGTTCGGCGCCGCGCTGGTGCCGCTGTCGCAGTCGATCCTGCTCGACATCAACCCGCGCGAGAAGCAAGGCCAGGCGATGGCGATCTGGGGGATGGGCGTGATGGTCGGCCCGATCCTCGGCCCGACGCTCGGCGGCTGGCTCACCGACAGCTACAACTGGCGCTGGGTGTTCTTCATCAACGTGCCGATCGGCGCGTTCGCGCTGGCCGGCGTGCTGACCTTCCTGCCCGCGCGCGCGCCGCGCCCGCACGTGAAATTCGACGCGTTCGGCTTCGCGACGCTGGCGCTCGCGATCGGCGCGTTCCAGGCGATGCTCGATCGCGGCGAACAGCTCGACTGGTTCGGCTCGTACGAGATCCGCATCGAGGCCCTCGTCGCGGCCCTGAGCTTCGCGTTCTTTCTGGCGCACACGGCGACCGTCGGCAAGGCATCGTTCTTCAAGTCGGAATTGCTGCGCGACCCGAACTTCGCGACCGGCACGCTGTTCATCTTCGTCGTCGGCGCGGTGCTGTACGCAACCCGCGCGCTGTTGCCGCCGATGCTGCAGAACCTGATGGGCTATCCGGTCGCGACGACGGGCCTCGTCACCGCGCCGAGCGGTGCGGGCACGATGATCGCGATGCTGTTCGTCGGACGCTTGTTGAAATACGTGGACGCGCGGGCGCTGCTGTTCGCCGGGCTGGCGATTTCCGCGTTGGCGCTCTGGCAGATGATGCAGTACACGATCGTGCTGTCCGAGGCGGACATCGTGTGGCCCGGCGTGGTGCAGGGCTTCGGGCTGGGGCTCGTGTTCGTGCCGCTGAGCGCGCTGTCGTTTTCGACGCTGACACCCGAGTTGCGCGCCGACGGCACGGCCACCTACAGCCTGATGCGCAACATCGGCAGCAGCATCGGCATCTCGATCGTGCAGACGCTGATGACGCGCAACACGCAGGTCGCGCATGCCGACCTCGCGACCCACATCACGCCGTTCGACCCGGCCGTGCAGGCGATGGCCGGCAGCCACCTCGACATCGCGCTGCTCGACCGCACGATCAACCAGCAGGCCGCGATGATCGCGTACCTGAACGACTTCAAGCTGATGTTCGTCGCGACGCTGCTGATGATCCCGCTGTTGCTGCTGATCCGCCCGCCGCAGAAGACCGCGAGCGTCGACGTCGCGCACGCGGCGATGGATTGACGCTGCGGCGGGCGCCCACGCAACGCACGTCCGCCGCAGGCCGCGGCGTCAGGCCTTCATCGTCCCGGTGCGCACGTAGCGCTCGTGCCACGACAGCGCCTCGGCGAGCAGGTGCGGCGTGTGCTTGCCGAAGCTCTCGCGCGACGCGCGCTCGAAGTAGTCCTCGAGCATCGGCCGGTAGTCGGGGTGCGCGCAGGTCGCGATGACCTTGCGCGCGCGCTGCTTCGGCGACAGGCCGCGCAGGTCGGCCAGCCCCTGCTCGGTGACGACCACCGCGACGTCGTGCTCGGTATGGTCGACGTGGCTCGCCATCGGCACGATCCGCGAGATCGCGCCGCCCTTCGCGGTGCTGGCCGACATGAAGCACGACAGGTAGCCGTTGCGCGCGAAGTCGCCCGAGCCGCCGATGCCGTTCTGGATCTTCGTGCCCATCACGTGCGTCGAGTTCACGTTGCCGTAGATGTCGGCTTCGATCATCCCGTTCATCGCGATGCAGCCGAGGCGGCGCACGAGTTCCGGATGGTTGCTGATCTCCTGCGGACGCAGCAGGATCTTTTCGCGGAACGTCGCGATCTCGTCGGCGAAACGCTGCACGGCGGCCGGGCTCAGCGACAGCGCGGTGGCCGACGCGAAGCTCAGCGTGCCGTCGTCGAGCAGGTCGAGCATGCCGTCCTGGATCACCTCGGTGTACGCGGTCAGGTTCGAGAAGCCGGCCGAGCTCAGTTCCGCGAGCACCGCGTTCGTGATGTTGCCGACGCCCGACTGCAGCGGCAGCAGGTTTTCCGGCAGGCGGCCGCGCTTCACTTCGTGGCGCAGGAAGTCGATCAGTTGCAGCGCGATCTGCTTCGACGTGGCATCCGGCGCGGAGAATGCGTTGCTGCGGTCCGGCGCGTCGGTCTCGACGATCGCGACGATCTTGTCGGCCGGGCAACGCAGGTACGGCTCGCCGATCCGGTCGTCGCTTTTCGTCAGCGGAATCGGCTTGCGGTGCGGCGGCAGCGCCGTGCCGTAATAGACGTCGTGCATCCCGTCGAGGCCCAGCGGCTGGCGCGCGTTCACTTCGAGGATCACGTGCTTCGCCTGCTCGAGCCACGTCTTGTTGTTGCCGAGCGATGCGGACGGAATCAGCAGCCCGTCCTCGCGGATGCCCGCGACTTCGACGATCGCGACGTCGAGGTCGCCATACAGCCCGAACCATGCGTATTGCGCGACGTGGCTCAGGTGGACGTCCTGGTAATCGACTTCGCCGCCGTTGATCTTGTCGCGCAGCGTCGGGTCGGACTGGTACGGCAGGCGCATCGAGATGCCGTTGGTGCGGGCGAGCGCGCCGTCGAGTTCGGGTGCGGTCGAGGCGCCCGTCAGCACGTTGATCCGGAAGTCCTCGCCGCGCGAGTGGGCCGCGTCGATGTGGGCGGCGAGCGCGGCCGGCACGGCCTTCGGATAGCCCGAGCCGGTGAAGCCGCTCATGGCGACGGTCATGCCGGGGCGGATCAGCGCGGCGGCTTCGTCGGCGGTGCGGACGAGCGAACGCAGGGCGGGAGCGAGGATGCGTGAAGAAGACATGGCTGGATATCTGACGCTTTTGATCTGTCGTTGACGTCGCGGGGGGTGTCTCCTGAGCGACGCGAAGCCCTTGGGGCCGCGAGGGCGGCCCGGCACCACAGGCATGGTCGGAGTATCGCAGAGGCCATTGCCGCGAAATGTCCGCCGAATGCAAAAGATACTTACTGAATGCGCCGGGTATCGAACGGCCGTTCTGTGACAGGCATCGCGGCAGCATCGAATGCACTCGAAAGGTGCGCGAAAGCAAACCGCCAATTTGCCGCGCCTGCATTACGAAAAGCTGAACGGTAATCGACGACCAGCTTTCCGGATTGACGGCATGAACGCGAAGAATCGCATGCCATCACGCCCCGGCGATCGCCGCGGCCAATTGTCGCCCGGCGGCCCTCTTCGGGCGTGATGCGCATCAAGCCGTCCGCACGCGCGAATTGCCGCCGGACGAGCGTGCAAGGCCCGTCAGGGCTTGACAGCCGCGCGATGCGAACCACACTGGATCAGGTATGGCCCGACTGCGCGAAGATCGCTTCGCGGACCCGGTTTGCAACCGGCCGATGCCCTGAATACGCGGTAACACTCCCGCATGTCAGTACATTGATCGAATAAAAAGCAACAAATTACAATTCCGTATATATTTCGCCGATGGACCAAAGAAAAACCGCAACACGTTCCGAACCGCCCCTGCCGCGCACCTGGGATGCGCGGCTGGCGCGCACGCTCGTCCGACCGCTGATCGACACCCCCGTCACCCCGAATCACCTCACCACCGTTCGCCTGCTGATCGGCCTCGCCGGCGCCTGGTGCCTGGCGCAAGGCGGCTTCGGCTGGAGCAATGCGGGGGCATTCCTGATCGTGCTGTCGAATTTCGTCGACCACACCGACGGCGAACTCGCGCGCATCAGCGGCAAGTCCAGCAAGATCGGTCACTTTTACGACCTCGCGGCCGACGCGCTCGTCACGGTCGCGCTGTTCGTCAGCATGGGCCTCGGCATCGTCGCCCAGGGCGGCCAGATGGCCGCCTCGCCGGTGCTGCTCGGCGCATTGGCCGGCGCGGCCGTCGCGCTGATTTTCTTCCTGCGCATGCGGATCGAATCGACCGCCGGCAAGGCCGGCACCAGGCAGGCATTCGCCGGCGGCTTCGAAACGGAAGACGTGCTCTACCTGCTGCCGATCGTGACGCTCGTCGACGGCGTCGAGCCGTTCCTGCTCGCCGCGTCGATCGGCGCCCCGCTGTTCGCCGCATGGGTCGTGATCGACTGGTGGCGCATCGTGCGCCGCGGCCACGTCCCGCAGAATTCGAATTCAACCGAAATCCAGGCTTCCAAATGACTAGCACGCGCGACGATTCCGTGCTGAGCCCGGCACGCCCCGCGCCTGCGCGCGCGGCTGCGGCCGATCCCGATCGCACCGTGGCCGACAGCGTCGGCCATCTCGACCTCGACCGCCTGCGCAACGACTACACGCGCCAGGGGTCGTTCCTGTATCTGGACGCATTCCTGCCGTCCGACGCGCACGCGAAACTCGCGGCCGCCGCCCGCGCGATGCAGCCGGGCCTGAACCGCAATTACCTGCCCGGCCACAAGCAGGGCGGCAGCGTGAGCCGGCACACGATCGACGAACAGGCCCCGTACATCGCCGAGCTGTACCGCTCGAAGGCGCTGATCGGCTTCCTCGAGAAGGTCACGGGCGACAAGCTGATGGTGTCGCCGGACAACGATCCGCACGCGTACGCGCTGTACTACTACACGAAGCCGGGCGACCACATCGGCTGGCACTACGACACGTCGTACTACGACGGCCGCCGCTACACGCTGCTGATCGGCGTGATCGACGAATCGTCGTGCCGGCTCGATTACGAGCTGCATACGCGCAACCCGGACGTGCCCGACGAACCCGGCTCCGTGCAGATCGCCGACGGCGGCATCGTGCTGTTCGACGGCGACAAGCTGCGCCATCGGATCACGCCGCTCGGCCAGAACGAGACGCGCGTGTCGCTCACGTTCGAATACGTGACCAACCCCGGCATGCGGCCGTGGAAGCGCTTCATTTCGAACATGAAGGACGCGATCGCGTATTTCGGTTTCCGCCAGGTGTTCAAGCAACTGGCCACGCGCCGGTCGGCCGGATCATGACACGCGCCGGCCTGATCCTGCTGTCCCTCGGAACGGCACTGTTCGTCGCCCTGCTCGCGTGGCAGGGCGTCGGCGCGGTTGCGTCGACGTTCCTCGCGGCCGGCTGGGGCCTCGCGCTCGTCGCGGCATTCCACGTCGTGCCGCTCGTGATCGATGCGTTCGCGATTTCCGTGATGTTCCGCCGCGGCCAGCCCGGCGCCGAGCTCGGCAACGCGCTGCGCGCGCGCTGGGTCGGCGAATCGGTGAACAGCCTGTTGCCGGCCGGGCAGATCGGCGGCCCGGTGCTGATGGTGCGTCACCTCGCGCAGCGCGGCACGCGGATGGCCGATGCGGCCGCCGCGGTCACCGTCAGCACGACGATGCAGGCACTCGCGCAGATGGCGTTCGCGCTGATCGGCATCGCCGCGTTCAGCCTTTATGCGACGCACGAGTCGGTCGCGCACCTGCGCACGCCGGCGCTGATCGCCACCGGCGTGCTCGGCGCCCTCGCCGTCGCGTTCTACGCGGCGCAGCGGCGCGGGCTGTTCGGCCGCGGGCTGCGTCTCGCGTCGAAGCTGCTCGGCCCGCGCGACTGGTCGTCGCTGGCGACCCGCGCGGACGCGATCGACGACGCGGTCGGCGCGCTGTACCGCGATCGCGCGAAGGTCGCGAAGACCTTCGCATTGAGCCTCGTCGGCTGGATCGTCGGCACCGCCGAAGTGTGGCTCGCGCTGCGCTTCCTCGGGCACCCGGTCAGCTGGCTCGACGCGCTGCTGCTCGAGAGCGTCGGCCAGGCGATTCGCGGTGCGGCGTTCGCGATCCCGGGCTCGCTCGGTGCGCAGGAAGGCGGTTACCTGCTGCTCGCGCCGCTGGTCGGCCTGCCGCCCGACGCGGCGCTCGCGCTGTCGCTCGCGAAGCGCGCGCGCGAACTCGCGCTCGGCCTGCCCGGCCTGCTCTATCTGCATTTCAGTGAAAGAAACTGGCAGCGGCGCCGTGCGCCGCAGCCGCTCGCCGACTGATCGTTCAGATCCGCCGGCTTTTTGGTTGGAGAACCCATGCGAGCCATCATTCTTGCGGCAGGCCTCGGCTTGCGCCTGCAACAACCGCCCGAGGCGCAATTCCCGAAGTGCCTGCTGCGCTTCGACGACGTGTCGCTGCTCGAGCGCCATCTGCGTGTGCTCGACGCCGCGGGCGTCGATGAAATCGTGCTCGGGCTCGGCTTCCAGTCCGAGAAGGTCGAGCAGGAACTGAAGCGCCTCGGCCGCCATGCCGAGATCGTGATCAACACGCGTTACGACCTCGGCAGCGTGCTGACCGTGCACACCGTCGCCGATGCGATGACGCGCGGCGGTGACGTGCTGCTGATGGACGCGGACGTGCTGTATGACGAGAACATCCTGCACGCGCTGGTGGCCGATGCCGATCGCGCGGTCGACCGCCTGCTGATCGATCGCGACTTCGAGGCCGGCGACGAGCCCGTCAAGCTGTGCCTGAAGAACGGCGTGCCGGTCGAGTTGCGCAAGCAGCTCGCGGTCGACCTCGACTACGACACGATCGGCGAATCGGTCGGCTTCTTCCGCTTCACCGAAGGCACCGCGCGCCGCCTCGCGACGATCGTCGCGGGCTACGTCGACAGCGGCCGCGCGAACATGCCGCACGAGGAAGCCGTGCGCGACCTGCTGCTCGAAGGCGGCCATTCGTTCGACGTCGCCGACGTCACGGGTTCGCCGTGGATCGAGATCGACTTCCCGAACGACGTGGCACGCGCCGAGCAAGAGATTCTCCCCCTGATTCAACGCACTACCGCAGGAGCCGCACGATGAACGCACGCGAACCCAACTTCACCGAATCGCGCAGCGCACGCCTGCGCCGCATGCTCGTCAGCGGCGACCTCGAATTCCTGATGGAAGCGCACAACGGCCTGTCCGCGCGCATCGTCCGCGAAGCCGGCTTCAAGGGCATCTGGGCATCGGGCCTCGCGATCTCCGCGCAGTTCGGCGTGCGCGACAACAACGAAGCGAGCTGGACGCAAGTCGTCGACGTGCTCGAGTTCATGGCCGACGCGAGCGACCTGCCGATCCTGCTCGACGGCGACACCGGCTACGGCAACTTCAACAACGTGCGCCGCCTCGTGAAGAAGCTCGAGCAACGCGGCATCGCCGGCGTGTGCATCGAGGACAAGCAGTTCCCGAAGACGAACAGCTTCATCGACGGCGAACGCCAGCCGCTCGCCGAGATCGACGAGTTCTGCGGCAAGATCAAGGCCGGCAAGGATTCGCAGACGGACCCGGACTTTTCGATCGTCGCGCGCGTCGAGGCGCTGATCGCGGGCTGGGGGATGGACGAGGCGCTGCGCCGCGCGAACGCGTATGCGGAAGCCGGTGCCGACGCGATCCTGATCCACAGCAAGCTGTCGCGCCCGGACGAGATCCTGCAGTTCGCACGCGAATGGAGCGGCAAGGCGCCGCTCGTGATCGTGCCGACCAAGTACTACAGCACGCCGACCGACGTGTTCCGCCAGGCCGGCATCAGCACCGTGATCTGGGCGAACCACCTGATCCGCGCGTCGGCATCGGCAATGCAGGCCGTCGCACGCGAGATTCACGCGAACGAGACGCTGATCAACGTCGAGGACCGCGTCGCATCGGTCAACGAGATCTTCCGCCTGCAGGACGCCGACGAATACTCGGCCGCCGAGCGCATCTACCTGTCGTCGTCGTCGCGTGCGTCGAACGCCGCGATCGTGCTCGCGGCCAGCCGCGGCAAGGGGCTCGAGGCCGTCACCGAAGACAAGCCGAAGGTCATGCTGCCGGTCGCCGGCAAGCCGCTGTTGCGCTGGCTCGTCGACGGCTTCAAGAAGCATGGCGTGAACGACATCACCGTGGTCGGCGGCTATCGCGCCGACGCGATCGACACGTCGGGCATCAAGCTCGTCGTCAACGAGCGCCATGCGCAGACGGGCGAGCTCGCGTCGCTCGCGTGCGCGGCCGAACGCCTGAACGGCGACACCGTGATCTCGTACGGCGACCTGCTGTTCCGCAGCTACATCCTGCGCGACCTCGCGGAGAGCGAGGCCGAGTTCAGCGTCGTCGTCGATTCGTCGCTCACGGAGACCAACCAGAGCGTGCGCGACTTCGCGCTGTGCTCCGCGGCGGACGACCGCGGCCTGTTCGGTCAGAAGACGTATCTGCAACGCGTGTCGAGCGACGTCGCCGCCGGCACGCCGCATGGTCGCTGGATCGGTCTGCTGAACGTGCGCGGCGCGGGCGTCGAGCGCCTGAAGGCGATGCTTGCGACGCTGCAGGCGCGCCCGGATTTCGACACGCTCGACATTCCGTCGCTGCTCAACGAACTGATCGCCGCCGGCGAGAAGATCGAGGTGCAATACGTGCACGGCCACTGGCGCGGCGTCAACGATCTCGAGGATTTCCGCCGCGCGGGCGATTTCGCGCACGGCCAGACGCCGCTGTCCGAGCCGGGTGCCGGCAACGGGAGCGCGCAATGATCGAAGCGGCCCAGTTCGTCGAGGCCGCGCGCGAACGCGGCTTCGACTGGTACGCGGGCGTGCCCTGCTCGTATCTGACGCCGTTCATCAACTACGTGCTGCAGGACCCGACGCTGCACTACCTGTCGGCCGCGAACGAAGGCGACGCGGTCGCGCTGATCGCGGGCGCGACGCTCGGCGGCAAGCGCGGGATCGCGATGATGCAGAACTCCGGGCTCGGCAATGCGGTGAGCCCGCTCACGTCGCTGACCTGGACGTTCCGGCTGCCGCAGTTGCTGATCGTCACGTGGCGCGGCCAGCCGGGTGTGTCCGACGAGCCGCAGCATGCGCTGATGGGGCCGATCACGCCGGCGATGCTCGACACGATGGAAATCCCGTGGGAGACGTTCCCGACCGATCCCGAACAGGTCGGCCCGGCGCTCGACCGCGCGATCGCGCACATGGACGCAACGGGCCGCCCGTATGCGCTCGTGATGCAGAAAGGCAGCGTCGCGCCATATGAGCTGAAGTCGAACCCGGCAGCGACGCCGCGTGCGCACGTTGCCGCGCAATCGGCAGCACGCGCTGCGTCGCCGGCCGCGTGGCCGAGCCGCCACGACGCGCTGCAGCGCGTGATCGCGCACACGCCGGTCGAGTCAACCGTCGTGCTTGCGTCGACCGGTTTCTGCGGCCGCGAACTCTATGCGCTCGACGATCGACCGAACCAGCTGTACATGGTCGGCTCGATGGGCTGCGTGACGCCGCTCGCGCTCGGTCTCGCGCTTGCGCGCCCCGACCTGCGCGTGGTGGCCGTCGACGGCGACGGCGCCGCGCTGATGCGCATGGGCGTGTTCGCGACACTCGGGACCTACGGCCCGTCCAACCTCACGCACGTGCTGCTCGACAACGGCGCGCACGAATCGACGGGCGGCCAGGCAACGGTGTCGCGGCATGTGTCGTTCGCGGGCGTCGCGGCCGCGTGCGGCTATGCGTCGGCGGTCGAAGGCGACACGCTCGACGTGCTCGATGCAACGCTTGCCGCGTCGGCCAATGGCGCGCAGTTCGTGCGCGTCGCGATCCGCACGGGCGTGCCCGATGGCCTGCCCCGCCCGACCGTCACGCCGGTCGAGGTCAAGACTCGCCTGATGCGGCATATCGGCGCCGCGCAGGCTGAATCCCACGCCGAAGGAGCTCATTGATGCTGCTGCTGAACCCCGGCCCGGTCACGCTCACCGAACGCGTGCGCCGCAGCCTGCTGCAACCCGACCTGTGCCATCGCGAAAGCGAATTCTTCGATCTGCAGGATGAAGCGCGTGCGCGCCTCGTCGCCGCGTACGCGCTCGATCCGGCCGAATGGGCCGCCGTGCTGATGACGGGTTCGGGCACCGCCGCCGTCGAAAGCATGATCGCGGCGCTCGTGCCGCAGGACGGCAAGCTGCTCGTGATCGAGAACGGCGTTTATGGTGAGCGGATTACGCAGATCGCGACGCAGTATGGGATCGCGCATGATGTGCTGAAGCATGGGTGGATGGAAGCGCCGGATCTCGTGCAGATCGGCGCGCGGCTTGATGCGGGTGGGTATTCGCATGTTGCCGTGATTCATCATGAAACGACGACCGGCCGGTTGAATGATCTCGGTGCGATCGCCGACGTGTGCCGTGCGCGCGGTGTGAAAATGCTGGTCGATGGCGTCAGCAGCTTCGGTGCCGAGGCGATCGACTTCGCCGGCGGCGTGATCGACGCGGTCGCCGCGACCGCGAACAAGTGCCTGCACGGCGTGCCGGGCGCAGCGTTCGTGATCGTGCGCCGTAGTGCGCTCGCGAAGGCCGCGAGCCGCACGTACTACCTCGATCTCGGACGGCTTGCGAAGCTGCAGGATCAGCGGAATACGCCATTCACGCCGTCCGTGCATGCGTATTACGCGCTTGTCGAGGCACTGCGTGAGTTCGATGAGGCTGGCGGCTGGCGTGCGCGGCATGCGCATTACAAGGCGCTCGCGGATCAGGCGCAGGTTGGGCTCGCGGCGCGCGGGATGCCGCTGGTGTTGCCGGAAGGCGCTTCGTCGGTTGTGCTGCGCGCGTATCGGCTGCCGCAGGGCGTCACGTACGAGACGCTGCACGACGGGTTGAAGGCGCGCGGCTTCGTGATCTATGCGGGGCAAGGCGGGTTGTCGAAGGAACTGTTCCGGATTTCGACGATGGGCGCGATTCAAGCGGCTGATGTCGAGCGGTTGCTGGAGGGGTTTACGGCGTTGACGCGGTAACGCTGCTCCGTTCGTCGACAAAAGGCCCGCAAGGGCCTTTTTTGTTGTTCGCAGGGTTTCGGGAAGGAACAAACTTATTGGCGGCGTTTGGCGGGCAGCAGGTGAAAAGCGACTGGCTGGGTATTCAGTGGACTCAACATGCTCGCGTGAGCGGCTCGGCGCCATTTCGATGGTTGCTTCAGTTGACGGTTGCCCGCCAAACGCGCACAAGATCATGCGCGCGGCCGCAGGCGTTTCGGTCGGCGCCCTTAGCCAGGGCTCGTCATCGCGTGACAACGAGCCCGGGATTCCGCGAGCTACTCGTCACGCAAACTTTCATTCAAACGCTCGAGTACCGACCAGCAGGGAATCGGCATCTTGACGACTTGCGATGCCTTGCCGCCCCGTTTCACCCACGAACTGGTGACGATGCGACGGATCGTGTGATCGATCCTGTAGTGCGCCGTATAAATCTGATCGAGCATGCTCAGGACAAACGTCCCGTCCGCACATGGGCATAAATTGCCGACCTCGGGTGCGTTGAACTGCTGCTTGTCGAAATCGTGATAGATCCACGTCGGACGCGCAATCTTGCCTTGCTTGCATTTGAGCATCGAGGCATGCGTTGCGCACGCGATGCCCCCCTTTCCGAACAGCCAGACATAGTGCGCGTCGACCTCGATTCCGTTGTAGCTGGTCCAGTGTTCTGGACCCTCCACGGTGGCTTTCTCAATCCACTCCATCACATGCAGCTGATTACTATTGCGAATCCCGCCATACGTGAGCACCGAATTCGGTTTGGGCCGGTTTTCGCCGGTCAGGGCATCGGCGTCCGGGTCGTCCGGTAAAGCATTCGCCGGAAGATATACGGAGCGAATTTCCGCCACGCCGGTCAGAAACTGATTTCGAGTCAGTTGGGTTCTCTTCTGGTCTTTGTCGATCGCGTAATAGTGCATGTAGCGCACAGATACCTTGTTTTCGATCGCAAGCGAAACCAGTGTCTTGGTGTGACTGGCATAGACCTCGGGTGTGTCATCGTTGAACGCGAGCCCACTGACGTCGAGGAATCTTTCCCCGTGGGCGAGAAAAGGTTCGATCACGACAACGCCGTCGGACAGGTCGCCTCTGACCGCATCGAGAAGATGACGCGAAACTCGGCTGGGTCCCTCCTCAACCGTCAGGACCTCGTATTTGGGGGTGAACGAGTCGACCTGAGTCTTGGGGGTGTTGATGGATAGGCTAACAAGCCAACCTGTGTTTCTCTTGTAGTCCCACGCGAGCGAGTCGGGTTTGCCGTTACCCCGGGCGACGTACAGGATGAGGCCACCCCTCAAATATCCGATGTGAGCATAGAGTCCGCGCTCGCGCGCAACGGGCCGTACGGCTGTCACGATCTTGAGCATTTCCTTTTTATCCGATTCCCACGAAGCGGGAAGTGCTTTCACGAGTGCCGCAAGATGAAGCACGGCGTCATGGCACCGACGTCTAACCCCATCGGAAAGGGGGCTTGCCTTGTTCGTGTCTTGGGTTGCAGCTAACAGCGCTTCCAGTTTTCCTGGACTGGCCATGCAACTGAGCATCGTGTTTGCCGTCAGCAATTCGATATAGGTCTGGCACCACAGGCCGAGGACTTCAGGCCATCCCTCCTTGCTCTGGTTCGACTCCTTCAGAAGATATCCCGCCACTTTCCAGTTCCAGAAAACCGGGGTGTCGAGTTTCGCCTGATCCCTGTCAAGTCCCCAACCGAGTCCTATCAGCGCCATCATGAAAGTGTCGGCTTCGTCCTCGTTCGTGAGGGGCATGTCCAGAATTTCGTCGATGCTTCGTTTCACTATCTTCCGGCGCAGGTACTTGCATGTGCCGCTCGACAGCGATGTTTCGGTGTATGCCATTGCCAGAGTCAAACTCGTATCGCTGGCAATCTTCTCGATCTTGTAGGGTTTTGGCGGCGTATCGGAATCGAACGTGAGCCACTGACCGACCTCGGTAGTCGTGCTGAAGTTCGTACCGGTTCCGACGACTTCTTTTGAATGTTGCGTCAGCGAAACCGTGCCGGGAAGCGTGACTGCCGCTGCCCACTTCTGCTCACCCATGCATTTCGAACGCAGCGACGATGTGTAGCTGCTGACACCGAGGCCGAACCCCTTGATCGACTCGATTTCCTCGTCGGTCTTGAGCTGATCCAGCATTTTCTGAATCTTGCTTTCGAGCGAGGGTTGTTGCGGCGCGAAGAAACTGAGAATCTGTGCCACAACCGACAGCAGCGCGCCGATCAACACGCCCACCGGCCCACCGGTTGCCGTCGCGGCAGTCAGCATCGGGAGCACGCTCGCGCAGATGCTCATCATCGCTGCGGAGCCCGAGATATAGTCGCCCTTCTTGAATGCCTTGTCGGCTGCGTAAATGCCATTCACGAGAGCCGGAAGGTTCTTTGCGATGGAATCGCTGAGGTCCTTGTAGTAGGCGGATTTTTTTCCCCTTGCCACCGCCAGTTCATATTGCGCTTCGATCTGCCGTATATTGCTTGTCAAATTCGCCTGGTCGGCGGCGTCCATGCCATCCAGTTTTAGTTGCAAGAGCAGATCAACTTGCGCTCGGATTTGTTCTTCTACAGGCGTCGGCATGATTGGGTCCCCGTCTTGATTGTTGAGTGCAACATCGGTGTTCGCAGCTCATGGCTCTTGATCCGGCAGCGGCATATTCACCGCGTATGGATGATAGGTGGGAATTCTTTCGGAAACATAATCTGCAACCCCGTCGCTCAGTGCTTTCATCAATTCGTTGCATCGACGGGTTGAATCCGCAGCCGCTAGGCGACATCCACAGCAATCTGTAAAAAATGCTCTCCCTCACAGCTCCGAGAATCCTTCGTTTCGCCCCGCTTCTTGCGCTCGCCGCCGCCCCCGTGGTCCAGGCCGCCGACAATCAGCCCTGCGACGACGCAACCGTCACCGCCGTCGCCCGCTGGGCCGGCATCGCGAGCGCGCGCATCGCCACGCGCGACGCGGACCGGCTCGTCATCGCATCGGCGTGCAAAGTCATGCCCAACGCGCCGCAAACGACGATCGCGGCCGTCGCGTTCGATTCGCTGCCGAAAAGCAAAAACCCCGACGACAGCAACAAGCTGCAAGTCATCGCCCTTGTCGAAGGCGGCAAGGTCGTCACAGCAGAGCGGTCGGTGGTCGAAGAGGATGCGGCGACGGAAATCGGCGAGAACAGCTATCGCATCGACACAGCGCCCTATCGGCTGTCGCCCGACGTGCGCGCGTTCGGCGTCGTGTTCACGAGCAGCGCGCGCGGGCCGAGCTGCCCCGATGCGGATGCGAGCGAAGAACTGACGTTGTGGGTTCGCGAAGGCAATCGCATCCGTCCGGTGTTCGGCACGAATCTGTACGGCTGGGTCAGCGTCGAAGGCGAAGCCTGCGGCCCGGGCGTGGGCGACGCGCGCAGCGAAGAGGCACGCATGACGATCGCCGTCGAGAAAACGTCGAGCCACGGCTTCGCGGATCTGTCGATCACCGCCCACATCACGAAGACGCAGCGCAAGGACGGCGATTACTCGGATACGGGCAAGCGCACGGCGCGCACGATCGCCCACTACGACGGCAAGTCATACGGGATCGATATGTTCCGAAACTTCTGGTATTCGCCTGCCGCGATGAAGCGCTTCAAGTAAAGCTGCGGCGGCCCGCCCGCCTACTCCGCCACCTTCGGCCCGATCGCGTCGGTCGACGCCGGCATCCGCAGCGCGTCGTCCCGCACACGTCGCGCTTCACGCGCCGCGAAGCGATCCTTCAACCGCAGAAACGGCTTCTCGACGAGGAGGTAACTCGCCGTCGCGGCAATCAGCGCCCACACGATGCCGAGCGGAAACGCATGCGCGACCGGCAGATCCGGATTCGCGAACGGCTGCTGCCACAGATAAAGACTGAACGAGATCGTGCCGACGAACACGACCGGCGCGGCCCGCAGCCACCGCGCACACCAGAACTCGTTGCGGAAATTCAGCACGACGATCACGATCGCGATCAGCGCGGCTTCGATCGTCACGCCGTAGGTGGCATTCCAGAAGCCGCCGAGCCGATGTTCGGCGAGCGGCATCCCGAACAGCACGATGAAGATGAGCGCCGTCACGATCCGCGCTTCTCCATGCCACGAACGAATCCACGCTTCGAGCCGTTCGCGCTCGAGCGCCGCATAGCAACCGATCAGGATCGGATCGACGCCCGTATGCAGCATCATCCCGAGCTGTCCGCGCAGCGCCGGCGCGACGAAATACGTCAGCGCGCGCACCAGCGGCACGACCAGGATCAGCGCGGCCAGCCAACGCGTGCCGCGACGCCGGGCGCCGTACACGAACAGCAGCGGCCAGAACCAGTAAAACTGCTCCTCGAGCGCGAGCGACCAGAAATGGCCGAGATACCACGCGCCGTCCGGATGCAGCGCGTTATCGGCGGCCAGCCCGAACCATGCCGAGTAGTTCCACAGATGCAGCGCGGCATACAGCCACTGCCGCCGGTCGACATCGAGCCACCCGACGACGGCGAGCACGCCGACGGTCGCGAGATACACGTAGCAAGCCGGCCAGATCCGCAGCGCACGGCGCACGTAGAACGACGTCAGCGCGATCCCCCCGGTGCGCGCGAATTCCGCGCGCAGCACGTTGGTGATCAGGAAGCCGCTGAGAACGAAGAAGATCAGCACGCCGAGCCGGCCGTCGGCGATCAGCCGCAGCGGTGCGAACCAGCCGGTGTAGCCGCCGGGCAGCACGTGCTCGGCATGTCCGACCACCACCATCGCCACCGCGACGGCGCGCAACCCGGTCAACTGCGTGACGCGATGGTTCATCGACTGATTCCCGTTGGCACGGTGGAGGGACGATGCGCTGGCCGGCGCCCGCGAACGGCACGCCGATATGCCGCCGGGATTTTGTCTGAAAAATATCGGAATGAAATTGCTTAAAAAATTCCGCTGCCCATCCGGCCCGGAGCACCGGGCCGCGCCGCCCCCGCCGATCCGCACGCAATGAGCGGATTGAATGGGCATAATGACAAGCCTTGTCCGGCGGCGACCGGCCCGATGCAGACACAACGAATTTTGCGGCACCGCAATATCGGCGCGACCGGTACGGCGCCCGCACACCGGCCCGCGCCTCGTCCGCCCTCCTGTCGACCCATCCGGAGCCTGCCTGTGTACCCACCGATCGAACCCTACGCCCACGGCCACCTCGACACCGGCGACGGCCACCGCATCTACTGGGAGCGCTGCGGCAACCCGTCCGGCAAGCCCGCCGTATTCCTGCACGGCGGCCCGGGCGCAGGCTGCAGCCCCGACCATCGCCGCCTGTTCGATCCGGAGCGTTACGACATCCTGCTGTTCGACCAGCGCGGCTGCGGGCGCTCGATGCCGCACGCGAGCCTCGAGCACAACACGACGTGGGATCTGGTGGCCGACATCGAGCGGTTGCGCGAGATGGTGGGCGCCGAGCAGTGGCTCGTGTTCGGCGGCTCGTGGGGCAGCGCGCTGGCCCTCGCCTATGCGGAAACGCATCCGCAACGCGTGAGCGCACTCGTCGTGCGCGGCATCTTCACGATGCGGCGCGCGGAATTGCTGTGGTACTACCAGGAAGGCGCGTCATGGTTGTTCCCGGATCTGTGGGAAGCGTTTCTCGCGCCGATTCCGGAGGCCGAGCGCGGAGACCTGATGGCCGCGTACCATCGCCGGCTGACGGGCGACGACGAAGCCGCGAAGCTCGACGCCGCGCGTGCGTGGAGCCTCTGGGAAGGCCGCACGATCACGCTGCTGCCCGATCCGGCACTGGCCGCGCACTTCGCGGACGGCCACTATGCGCTCGCGTTCGCGCGGATCGAAAACCACTATTTCGTGAATCGCGGGTTCGTCGACGAAGGCCAGTTGCTGCGCGATGCGCATCGTCTCGCCGGCATTCCGGGCGTGATCGTGCAGGGGCGCTACGACATCGCGACGCCCGCGCGCACGGCGTGGGATCTCGCGAAAGCCTGGCCCGACGCGACGTTCGAGATCGTGCCGGGCGCCGGGCACGCGTACAACGAACCGGGCATCCTGAAGGCGCTGCTCGCGGCGACGGACCGGTTCGCCGGGTAAGCAATCACGCACGCGCCACGCAACGCCACGCGGCGCGTGGCAGCCGGCCATGCCGGCCTGCCCGCGCCGCCGCATTCAAAGCGCGGCTTCGACGATCGTCCGGCCGCTGATCGCCCGCTCGACGAGTTGTTCGTCGCCCACCTTGCGGATCGCATCGTCGAGCAATCCTTCCGGCTCTTCGGTCGCCACCTTCAGCAGGCCCGACAGGCCGCGCGCGTCGAGCACCACCAGCGTCTCCATCGAATCCGCGCGGCTCACGAGCACGCGGCGAAACGCCGGGCCGGCGCCGAAGCTCGCGCAAAGCGCAATCGTCTCGTTGCCGAGCGTGTAGTCGAAGTTCTTGATCATGTCCGCCGCCGTTGCAAGGGGATGGCGACGCGCGACGGCGCGGCGCCGTGACGTCGACGCACCCGCGCGTGCCGCCGGCGCCGGACCGGGGTCCGATCCGTTCGCCGGCAACACCATGCTAGGCGGGCAGTATTAACGGCGGCTTAAACGGCCGGCACAGCATCGCGTCCGGGTTTGGACGAACGTGGTGGAAGCCGGAATCTTCCGTCATCGCGCAACCCAAGCTCACCACGAATAGCCTTGCATGCCGTAATCGGTGTCGTGGCGGCGGCCCCACCACGGCAGGTAAGCGTTGTTGCCGCCGCGTGCACGGAACCAATCCTGGTTCGGATCGACCGGCGTGAGCTTCGACGGCGGCCTGACGACGACCGCGACGGGATGCTCCGGGTCGGTCGTGCCGGCAACCAATGCATTGCCGCCGAAGTGATTGATCCGGCCGATCGCAAGTGCGACGTTCGTCAATGCGCTACCGGTTCCCATGTCGCCGAGCAGCGCGGCCGTGTTGAAGGTCTGCTTCGTGTAGTCGTATTCCGGAAGGGTTTCGGTCAACGTCCGTGCGAGTGAAGCGATGCGTGACGACGCCGCGTCGCTGGCTTTACCCGCGTCGTGGAAGATGTACTGGAGGTCGGGAACCGCGACACCGGCATTGCGTGCCGCCTGATCGATGGTTGCCTTCCATGCTTGCACGGCACGCGTCGTGCCGACCTGCGGCGGAAAATCATGCGTATTGCCCGTTACAGCCTTGCCGATCCAGGCGAGCGGTTCGCGCTGCGTGTTGAAGTTCGGGCCGGCGAGGAACAGCACGACAAGGTTCTCGTTGATCTGCGCATCGGTGGGCGGGAAGCTGGGCGCGTCCCAGTTGATCGCCCACGCCGTCTTGTCGGGGTTTTCCTGCAAGTAGTCCAACGCGTTGTTCAGCGACGTAAAACCGGCGTTCGCGCCGCCTTGCGTGACCTGAATGTCCGGGAGCGTATCGCGACTCCACATCGTCGGGAAATGCGGATTTCCGATAGAAAATGACCTTCGGATCGAATCTCGCAAGTAGCTTTCCGATTCCACCGCATCAAGTCGATTTGGAATCGCAAGTTCAACATGAATGCCCGCCAGTTCGCGCCAGTCATTTTTATGGTTTGGCGCGACCGTGTAGAAGTATTTGGGATTGGCGGCATAGCGCGAACTAAGCAGTAGAGGAAACTTGAACATGTATTTACGATAGAAGCCTCTCAAGGTCTCTTTCCCCCGATTGCCGTACACCAACGCTCCGATCGACTGAAGCGTCGCAAATGATTTCGGGTCGGTACGCACCATGTCATCGTTGTTGTTCGGCGCGACTAACCCTTGAGTCCACAACAATTGCCATTCGGTCGGATAGTCCATACGCTGCAATGGATTCAACCAGACCATACCGACAATCTGCGCGACGAACGGCTTCGCCGACTCTTCGGCTGCTAGTGCTGGATCCCCCGCAGGCTCTTTGGCCGGTATGGCTTGCGCCGGCCGCATCATGGCCGTGGTGAACAGAAACACCATAAGTGCAGCCAAGCCGGGTACCACAACGAATCGTTTCATCCAATCTCCTATTTCCAAATGCGCCGGGTCGGGTTGCGCTACGTGCGCCATCAGCGTGGCCATGAGCACGGCGGTGATCAGCCATGTCGAAACGGCGATGGCAACGCGTCGCGGCCATGTAGCGATCAGTGCCTTCATACGAGCCCCCCGACCTTCAGATAAAACTCACCTTTACGTTCATCCGTTATCGTGTCAGGCATCTTGCCTTCGCTATCTTCGGCATGTATCCATTCATGCATCGACAGATCGTCAAGTTTTCCGCGCGCGAAATATTCGAAGTACTTTTTGTTTGGATCGTCATCGGCGAGGCCCTCTCCCATCCGCCAATCCGCCTCAATCCGCAAGTCGTAGAACTGTTCGGGCGTCAGGTAGCACAAACCCACAGCAACGTCATAAGCAAGCGCCTTCTCGGCATGCTCGGGATTGGTCATCGTCGTGGAGTGATTGGTCGGGCTATTCGTCGCACCACGATCGAGCCAGTCGACGATCTGCTTGTCGCGCCATTCCTTGTAGCCTTCC